>NZ_JBLUPI010000013.1:0-71166 GCF_048060015.1 Neisseria sp. S1 | reverse complement strand
TTGACCGAAAATCTTTCCCTTTATTCTTGAAAGAATGCGAATTTCG
The DNA here is from genome assembly GCF_048060015.1 of Neisseria sp. S1. NCBI lineage: Bacteria > Pseudomonadati > Pseudomonadota > Betaproteobacteria > Neisseriales > Neisseriaceae > Neisseria > Neisseria sp. S1. Next base: position 71,120 of record NZ_JBLUPI010000013.1, on the reverse strand, counting down.
TTTTAACTTTGGTACACCAAAAGAGCAACTTAAAATCTTGCGAATTTGGTGTGATATTTAAGGCTAATCTAATACAGCCCCATTAAAATATATGCCAAGCTGTCTGAAAACCTATGATTAATCCATAAACGGTTTGAAACCCTTAAACACGATTATGAAAAAATTCTTTTACGCTCTGCTTTCCTTATTTGCATTGGTCCAAACGGCATGGGGGATAGATGCATCCAAACTATTACCACCCGAACAGGCATTCATTCCCCAAGTTATCGCAACCGGACAAGGAATCAATGTCCAATTTTCAATTGCAGACGGCTATTATCTGTATCAATCTAAAATCACTGCCGATACCTCTCCTGCCGGCTTTTTGAACAGTCCGCAATACAGCCGCGGAGAAATTAAAGAAGACGAATTTTTCGGAAAACAAACGGTTTATCATCAGGCGGCACAAATTAACTGGCCATACAACCGTGTACCGCAACCTTATATCCTCACCCTCAGCTACCAAGGCTGTGCCGATGCGGGAGTTTGCTATCCGCCGGTTGAAACCACTTTTAATATCGGCAGCGAGGGAATTTACCAACCCGAAACACTACCATCCAACCGTGTAGACCGTTTCCTTGCCCCTTCCGATAACGCGCCTGCAAGCTCTACTACCCGAAGCAATAGCCGGTTTACCTTATCGTGGGATACTCTGAATGCCAATTTATTGGCATTTTTTCTGGCCGGTTTGGGGCTAAGTTTTACAGCCTGTATGTATCCCCTGATTCCGATTGTTTCCAGTATCGTAGTCGGTGATAAATCCGCTTCCAAACAACGCGCTTTTACTTTGTCGTTCATATATGTACAGGGCTTGGCGCTCACCTATACATTGGTTGGTGTCTTCGCAGGACTTACAGGTGCGTTGCTAACCGTATGGTTGCAGCAACCTTGGGTGGTATTGGCCGCATCAGTATTAATGGTCATACTGGCCTTAGGAATGTTTGGTGTATTCAGTATCCAACTGCCGTCATCATTACAAAGTTATTTCCAACAGCAAAGCAGCCGCCTATCCGGGGGCAAGGTAGCATCTGTATTCGTGATGGGTATGCTCTCAGCACTGATCGTCGGTCCTTGTGTTGCTCCACCGCTGGCATTCGCACTCGGCTATATCGGGCAAACCGGAGATGCAGCCCTTGGCGGCTTAGCGCTTTATACGTTGGCCATCGGCACCGGCACACCGCTAATCCTGATCGGTACTTTCGGCGGCCATATTCTGCCTAAAGCCGGCACTTGGATGAACGGCATCAAATACGCATTCGGCTTTATCCTGCTCGGCGTTGCCGTCTATTTGGCTACTCCTTACCTGCCTTATTCCGTCATAGCAACACTTTATACATTGCTAATGATCATTCCCGCCGGATTAATGCTGGCAAAATTACCGAAATTAACAGGCCGTCTGAAATCTTTCAGCCTGATAGCGGGTATCGTCTTGTTGGCCGGGGGATCTTGGTTCGGCTATCAAAGCATTAACCGACAAAGTACCGCTCTGCATCATTTTCTTACGCTGAATCCTACTACCTCTACGGGCAATCATATTTATGGACATGTATTTACGGATGTCGGCGAACTCAAAGCAGCCATGCAAAGGGCTTTGGATACTAATTCTAATGCTCCCGTATTACTGGATTTCTATGCCGAATGGTGTATTTCATGCAAAGAAATGGCAGCCTACACCCTTAATCAGACAGAAGTCGCCGAAGCCGTAGATATGAACCGTTTCTTTACGATAGACGTAACGGCAAATACGCCGGAACACCAAGCCCTACTTAAAGAATACGGCCTATTCGGCCCTCCGGGAATTTTTATCATTCGTGCGGACGGCAGTCGTAGCGAGGCTTTGCTGGGTTTCGTCAAGCCCGCCGCATTTATCGATTGGTATCAAACCCATCGGGAAGCACCATAAACACCCATATCAAAACAAAATCAATAAAAAAACGGATTCCAAACTAAAATGGAATCCGTTTTTTTATTGGCTTAAATCTTATCTGTTTACTAATTTTTCAGACGGCCTTAATCCAGAGAAGCAATACAATCATCTAAAACCATCTGCCGTCGATTTAAGCTTTTTCTGCGTAATGCTTCAGCAGCTTACTAAACTCAGCACCCGTTTCAGGATGCTTCAAACCATAAGCGAGGGTAGCTTCCAAATAGCCGATTTTGCTGCCGCAATCATAGCGTGTACCGTCAAAAGCATGCGCCAACACAAATTCATGATCCAACAAACGGGAAATACCGTCGGTCAGCTGGATTTCATTACCCGCTCCACGGGGCAGATTAGTCAGCAAATCAAAAATACGCGGCGTTAAAATATAGCGCCCCACTACAGCCAAGTTAGAGGGAGCTTCTTCGGGTTTAGGTTTTTCAACAATATTGGTAATGCGCTGATAGCTTTTTAATTGCTCTACTTCAACGATACCGTAAGAACCTGTTTGGGAAGGTTCGACAGTCTCTACGCCCAATACGCTGTTACCGGTTTGGTTATATACTTCCACCATTTGTTTCAAAGCCCCTTTGGGCGCATCAATCAAATCATCTGCCAGTACAACTGCAAATGGTTCATCATTTACTGCCGCATGCGCGCACAATACTGCATGTCCCAGCCCCAAAGCTTCAGCTTGGCGGATATACAAACAAGTAACATTGGAAGGCAGGATATTTTGCACATAGCTCAATAATTTTTCCTTATTGCGCATTTCCAATTCAGTTTCCAGCTCATAAGCTTTGTCAAAATGGTCTTCAATACTGCGCTTATTACGGCCGGTGATAAAAATCATTTCGGTACAACCAGCCTCTAATGCTTCCTCAACTGCATACTGAATCAGGGGTTTATCTACAATCGGCAGCATTTCCTTCGGACTGGCCTTAGTTGCCGGCAAAAAGCGGGTTCCCATACCGGCTACCGGAAAGACGGCTTTTTTAATAGGTTTCATTATGTTTCTCCCAAAAATTAAAAATGTAAAAATACACTGAGAATATTTTCATATTTAAAACGACAACCGAATAGCATATTCTATATATTATCTGTTGCCATTAATACTAAGAAAGCAGTCATGCTTCCACATTAACTTTGCAATAGAGCCAATAGCCCGCTCTCATCCAATACCGCTATGCCTAGACTCCGGGCTTTTTCCAATTTACTGCCGGCTGCCTCACCTGCAACCACATAATCGGTTTTTTTCGATACGCTGCCCGATACTTTGCCGCCGGCCGCTTCGATCATGGCCTGAGCCTCATCACGTTTCAGATTCGGCAATGTACCCGTCAACACAAAAGTTTTGCCAACAACTTTATCGCTTAGGCCGTCTGAAACCATTTGCTGGCCGCCTTCAGACAAAATTTCTGTTAAAAAATTCTGTATTTGCTCTAATAATACTTTATTTTTAAGTTGGCTGCGCCATTGCTGCCATTCGATCGGCAAAGCCTTATCGTGCAACAATCCTTCTACACTACAGCCTGCCAAGTCCCACAATGCCGCTGCCCGAGTTTCGCTTAATTTAAAATCAGGCAGCCTTGCCAACCAACGTTGCGGAGCTGCATATTCGACCGGATTCAGAACAACCGGCTGGCTTTTCGGTAATACGCCAACAGCCAACAAATCATCCAGCATTGTATTTTGTTCGGGGCTGGCAAAAAACTGTGCTACCGAATGCGCCACCACACCGCCGATATCCGGCAAACAGGCCAATAACGGCTCGGGGGCGCGGCGTACACGCTCTAAAGAACCGAATGCCTGAGCCAACACTTTGGCAGTTCTTTCGCCAACATGACGGATGCCCAAAGCAAATAAAAATCTTGCCAAATCAGGTGTTTTACTAGTCTCGATACCGGCCAAGATATTTTCCGCCCACTTGGTAGGCGAAGATTTTTTCTGAACCTCTGTTTTTACCGTATCCGTTTCCTCAACGGTACCGTTTTCCTTCATTCGCTGTAGTATCGGAACATTCAAACGATAGATGTCGGCAAAATGACGTACTAAATCTTGCGCTACCAAAGCTTCAATCTGTTTTTGCCCCAACCCCTCGATATCCATAGCTTTTCTTGAGGCAAAATGAATCAATCCCTGTGCACGCTGTGCCTGGCATAACATTCCGCCGCTGCAGCGTGCTACTGCTTCGCCTTCTTCCCGCTCGATGCCGCTTCCGCAAATCGGACAGGATGCCGGCAAACTATAAGGAGGATATTTAGGTACCTGCCCGACAGTATTATCCTTCTCGCCAAACAAATCCGGTTGGCCTCCCGCATCTACCGATTGCACAATCATCGGCCGCCGCTCTGGTACAATACGTACGACCTCCGGAATCACATCTCCTGCACGGCGCACCACAACGGTATCACCTTCGCGTACATCTTTACGGCGCGCTTCTCCCTCGTTATGCAATGTAGCATTAGTAACGGTTACCCCGCCCACAAATACAGGTTTTAGCCGCGCCACAGGTGTAACAGCACCGGTACGCCCCACCTGAACATCAATCGCTTCAACCACCGTTAATGCTTCTTCCGCCGGAAACTTATGTGCGATTGCCCAACGTGGAGCACGGGATATATATCCAAGCATATCCTGCTGTGCCAGTGAATTGACTTTTACCACCATACCATCGATTTCATACGGTAATTCAGCCCTATGGGCAGATACGGTCTCATAAAATGCCAGCACCGAACCAATATTGTCAAAACAACCGAAGTTTCCATGAGGCAGACTGAAGCCCAATGTGCTTAAATATGCCAATTCTTCACTATGCTCGCTACAAGTATTGCCTCCCTCGATACGGGCAATACCGTAGGCAAAAAAATGTAAGCGGCGACGGGCTGTAATACGTGAGTCTAACTGGCGCAAACTCCCGGCTGCCGCATTACGCGGATTGGCAAATATTTTCTGCCCTTCCGCCTCTTGCTTGGCATTTAAAGCAGCAAAATCAGCCTTTAACATCAATACTTCACCGCGTACTTCAATCATTTCAGGTACGTTACTACCTTGTAAGCGCAACGGTACATTGCTGATTGTTCGTACATTTTGAGTTACATCCTCACCGGTCGAACCATCTCCCCGTGTTGCGGCTTGTACCAACACACCGTTTTGATACAACAGGCTAACTGCCAAGCCGTCAAATTTCGGCTCGATGACATATTCATATTCCACTCCGCCCAAACCGCTCTTTATGCGCTCGTCAAAAGCCAGCATCTCGGTGTGATCAAACACACCATTTTCATCTTGCGGGGAAAAAGCATTATTTAAGGAAAGCATAGGCACTGTATGCACAACACTATCAAATCCCGCCAACGGCTGCCCGCCTATCCGCTGGGTGGGGCTATCCTTCTCTCGGTATTGAGGATATTCAGCCTCTAAAGCTTGTAATTCCCGAAAAAGTTTATCGTACTCGGCATCAGGTACACTGGGCGTATCCAATGTATAGTATTCGTAAGCATAACGATTAAGTAGTTCGGTGAGGGAGCGGATGCGTTGAACTGGATTTTCCATAATAACAATGCCGTCTGAAAGCTGAACAAAGTTTTCAGACGGCATTGTTATCTAACCGACTGAAACCGTTATATAAATAAAAATCAAATATCTGATACGACTACCATATTCACAGTATCCGAACAAACAATGATTTTAAATAAGGCTTAAGATAACCCGGCAGCATCCTCAAGATTAATGGCTGACATGGATATTCGGGATATCTAAACTTAAGCTGGATATACAGATACAAAGCGGGTGCACTAAAAATGATGCACCCGCTTCTTGAAAAACTATTTAACCGTTAAGAAAACAAGCGTTGTGCCAAATCACTACCCGGCTCTATGCCTACTTTCTGCATTTCATCTTGCCGCGCCAATACATAATTACGGACTTCTTTCAACCATTGGGTAGAAAGCTCTTCCAAACGGTCGTTTACCAAATCCAAGCTTAAATTGCTGGAAAGTTTAACCGCCAAATCCATGAAGCGGTTGAACTGTTTTTCTCCTGCCGGCACATGCGGAATATCAAACAGCATGCTGAAACCGCGATAAGCTTGGCTGGATAAGAGGCTTGCGGTAAATGCCGAATTATCTAAGTTGGTGATTGTAAACAGAGGTTCGCCCTGTTCGCTGCAAAGATGGAAAGCTCCGTCGGCCCCTAATTCGAATCCTAAGCCCTCTACAGCCGCTCGTAATTCCGTACCGCTCACGGTGCCTCGCGATACCAAATGCATAGCAATCGTATTATCAACACGGGCACATAACTCATCCAGGGGGCGGGCTACGTTTAAGAAAGCATCCACATCTGTCAACATCAAACCGCCGTTCATTTTTTCTGCAAAACTATTAGCCTGCTCGCCAAAATGTTCCAAATCCTGTACGGTAGCCAAGCCATTGCGACTGATTGCCTGCAAACCGATAACAAAACCTTGATAATAAACGCTCGGAATCGGCTCTGCGATTTGGAAACGGTCATCCATAGTACAACCGGCAATTTGGAAACGGTGGCGGTTGGAAAGGCGGGGAATCGCATGGAGCTCCTGCGGTTCGCTTAAAGAAATATAAGCCATATAATCGAAGCGCGGGTCAAACCAAGGCAATTGCAGCTTGGTCAGATCATTTAAATCAAGCAGCATTTTTTTCTTGCCGTACAACTTGGTTTGAGAAGGCTGCGGTACAGCTACTTTTTCAAATGCGAACGCCTCACGGCTTTTCTCTTCTTCTGCCGCCAATACAGGCTCGGCATATGTTTGCGGTTCAACATCGAAGTCATCTTGCATTTCGATTTCCACATCCGGCTTGGATGCTGCCGCCTTGCTCACTTTAGCAGTAAACAAATCGTCTTCCACCGCTGCCTTTACCGATGGTTTGGATGCGGGAATTTCTGCCTCGGACAAATCTTTTTTGCGCGGCGCACGCAAAGGTGTATTTTGAACACCTCCTTGCTTACCATCACGTACCGATGCAGGCTTGCTGCCCAAAAGCGCATCTTGGTCGGCATGGCCGAATTGCTCGCGCACTTGTTGGCGGTATTTGTTTTCCTGATACATGTTGTAAATAATCAAGCCGAGAATCACGGCTGCACATAAAACCAGAATAATCAGGGTAGTATCATTCATAAATTCAAGCCTGTTTTTTTATATATTGGAAAGGCACCTAAAACGCTGTGCCATGCTTTTTTCGGCAACCCGCCCAAGCAGAAAATCTGCCTTGTCTGTTATTTTAAGACGTATCGTTAACCGAAACGCCGCTTAAAACCGTTTAAAACCAAATGCTATTTAAATTTAAAAGCCGTGTTTATATAGCGAGGTATCTTAAAATTACCGATACCGTTTTTTCAGACGGCATTTTGTCAATCTTCAAACGCTTTTTATGTCATTTACGCGCAATTATAACGAAAATTTAACCTATCTGACAGCATTTAGGCGTTTAACGTACAACGTTTAGTCCCCAATGGCCTACACGCTCCCAGTCGAAAAAATGCCCGGGATCGGTTTTTCTGTCTGGTGCGATATCCTGATGTCCTGTAACCGCCTCAATCGGATAAGCAGATGCAAGGGCTCGCAGCAGCTTACCCAAACATTGATACTGGGCTTCGGCAAAAGGTTCAAAGTCACAACCTTCCAATTCGATACCGATTGAAAAAGCATTGCATTTTTCACGCCCTTGAAATGAAGAAATACCGGCGTGATAGGCCATATCGTCACATGAAACAAATTGTACCGCCTCACCCTGCCTTGTAATTAAAAAATGGCTTGATACCCTCAATTCGGTAAGAACACTGAAAAAAGGATGGGAATGCGGATCAATACTATTGGTAAACAATTGCTCTACTGCACCATTGCCGTATTCGAAAGGTGGTAATGAAATATTATGCAACACCACCAACGAAACTTTTTCGCCATGTTCACGCTTGCCGAAATTCGGCGAATCAACCCGGCGAGCGGGCAGCCACCAACCCTGTCGCCAATTTTCCGTATTCATAATCATTATTTGACTTTCAGACGGCCTGCTCAATATCTTTTGTATATTATTCAAAATAAAAAGAGAAAATACAGCCGAATCCCTCTTTTCTATTTAACTCAACATGTAATAATTTATTTCTCCGCTTCCGTATCAGAACGGGCTTTGAACGCCATCGCCAACGAATTGATACAGTAACGTTCACCCGTAGGCGGAGGTCCGTCCGGAAACACATGCCCCAGATGTGCTTCGCACCTGCTGCAACGTACTTCCTCTCGTACCATACCATGGCTTAAATCGCGCACACGGTAAGTGCTGCCTATTTCCGCCTCATCAAAAAAAGCCGGCCAGCCACAATGGCTGTCAAACTTTTGCTGTGATTTAAACAAAAGCGCTCCGCAACAGGCGCAATAGTAATCACCATGTTCATAAAAATCATTATAAAGTCCGCTGAAAGGGCGCTCCGTGCCCGCTTCACGAGTCACATAATAAACCTCAGGTGAAAGCTCCGCACGCCACTCTTCATTACTTTTCCTGACCTTATCCACGCTTTACCTCCTCAGCCGGCCACTGTAATTTATCAAGAATACTTTATCTGAGCATAGCACAGTCTGCATTTCAGCTTTATACTGTCGCCAAATTTTTCACGAAAATAATCCGAACAAATATCCTACCATGTTGAAAAAAGCATTTAAATGGCTACTGGGCCTGTTTATTTTATGTACGTTGGTTTTTGCGGGACTTCTCTTTGTTCCCAAAAGCAACGAGCAAATTTACCGTATGCGCGTTGAAAAAGGGCAAGGTATTTCAGCCGTAAGCCGAAAATTGGCAGATGAAAATATTGTTTATAACCGCCATGTCATGCTAGTCGCGGCCTACCTCACGGGCGTGCACAACCAACTACACAGCGGCACCTACCGTTTGCCTAAGCAAATTTCCACATGGCAAATTCTGCAACGCCTGCGCGACGGCCGCCCTGATACCATTACTATCCGCATCACCGAGGGCATGCGTTTTTCACAAATGCGCAGCATCATCAACAATACCGCTGACCTCAAACACGATACCCAAGGCTGGAGTGATGAAAAACTATTAAAAGAAATCGATCCCTCTCCTCTAAGCAATAATCCCGAAGGGTTATTTTTTCCCGACAGCTATGAAATAGATGCAGAAAGCAGCGATTTGCAAATCTACCGTCTTGCTTACCGTACCATGCAGCGCCATTTGCAAGCCGCATGGGATGAGCGCCAAAGCGGCCTGCCATATAAAAACCCTTACGATCTCTTGATTATGGCCAGCCTGATTGAAAAAGAAACCGGCCATGAAGCCGACCGACGCCATGTGTCGGCCGTATTTGTCAACCGCCTCAATATCGGTATGCGTCTGCAAACCGATCCGGCTGTTATCTACGGCATGGGCAGCCGCTATAATGGCCGTATCCGTAAAGCGGATCTGCAGCGTGATACCCCCTACAATACCTATACACGCGCCGGACTCACCCCCACTCCGATCGCCTTACCCGGAAAAGCAGCCCTAGAAGCTGCCGCCCACCCCTCTCCTGAAAAATATCTCTACTTCGTCTCACGCATGGATGGTACGGGGCTTAGCCAGTTTAGCCATAATCTGGATGAACACAATGCCGCGGTACGCAAATATATTTTGAAAAAATAATACCCACAGCAATAAAAAAGAGGCCGTCTGAAAATTGGTTTTCAGACGGCCTCTTTATGATAACGGATATATTATCCGGCACTATTTCGCTATAATCCTCCCATTAATACTCCCGACTCTGATATGCAAGCACAATTTATCACCCTCGACGGCATCGACGGTGCCGGAAAATCAACCAATCTGCAAGTTATCCGCAATTGGTTCGCCACCCACAACTTACCGGTTTACTTCACTCGCGAACCGGGCGGCACCGTACTGGGAGAAGCGTTGCGCGACATACTGCTCAACCCTGCCACCCGTGCCGGCTTGCGTACCGAAACTCTGCTGATGTTCGCCGCACGACAGCAGCATTTGGATGAAATCATCCGCCCCAAACTCGAAGCCGGCATCCATGTCGTCTCCGACCGTTTTACCGATGCTACTTTCGCCTATCAGGGGGGAGGACGCGGCGTTCCGTTACCGGATATCGAAATACTGGAAAATTGGGTTCAGGGAAACTTCCGTCCGAACTTAACCCTATTGTTGGATGTTCCGCTCGAAGTTTCCATGAGCCGTATCAGCCAAGCACGCGAAAAAGACCGCTTCGAACAAGAACAGGCGGAATTTTTCACCCGCGTTCGCGAAGTTTACCTGAAACGGGCGGCTTCCTCGCCCGAACATTATGCAATTATCGACAGCAACCGCCCTCTTGATCATGTAAGGCAAAATATAGAAAACACCTTGGCGCGGCATTTCGGCATCGCCGCCTGAAAAATATTCAACCCCAAAACCTAACGAGGTAAACGATACCGTTAAATAACACCAAGCCAAGTCGATTTTGCGGCCATTGGTCAAAACCTAGCCAAAACTTTCAGACGGCATCAAGCCCTGTATAATCAACACCAGATTTAATAAAAAGTAACTAGCAATGATTTTTTCCTGGCACCAACCCCAATGGCAGCAACTAGCCGCATCATGGCAAACCCAGCCCAACGCGTGGCTGTTTACCGGTAAAGAAAACACCGGCAAAACGGCCTTTGCCCGCCATTTGGCACAAGCCTTGTTGTGCGAATCACCGCAAGCGGAACACCATCCTTGCGGCCATTGTCCGTCATGCCACCTATTTGCAAAAGAAAGCCACCCGGATTTCTACGAGCTGACGCCCGAGCGACCCGAAGGAGAAAACACCGCACGCAAACTATTACAAATCAAAATAGATGCCGTTCGCACACTGATCGAAGATATCCAACTCACCTCCGTACGCGGCGGCAAGCGCGTCGTACTGATACATCCTGCCGAGAGCATGAATATCCAAGCTGCCAACAGCCTGCTCAAAGCATTGGAAGAACCGCCCGCCGATGTCATTTTTCTCTTGGTCAGCCATTCGAGAGACAAGCTACTGCCTACCATCAAAAGCCGTTGCCGCCAAATGCTGCTGCCTGCCCCCTCGTATTCCGAAGCACTTGCCTACCTTAAACACCAGCAGATAGAGAATGCCGAATCGTTACTGGCATTTCACAGCGGCGCGCCACTTTTTGAAGTTTCACCCGAACAAGACGAACTACGCCGACAATTGCTCGAATTACTGGCTGCCCCCCGACTCTTAGCCATTCTCGATTATGCCGCCCTCTTCGACAAACAAAAGCTTCCCCTCGCCGTTTTGCTCGACTGGCTGCACAAATGGCTTTTAGACGTCGGCTTGGCACAACAAAATATGCCGCCCCTTTATTATCCGACACACACAGAAACCATCCGGCAAACAGGCAAAAAAACACGGCCCGACAAACTGTTCTCTCTGATTGCCGCCTTAAACCGCCTCAGCCCTTACGGCTATCACACCTTAAGTGTTAAAATGCAAACCGAAGCCCTGTTGCTCGACTATTTGAGTTTCTGGCAAAACAAATAACAAAGGCAAAATCATGAAACCATTAGAAAACCTGCCCGGAAAAATGCTCGCACTCCAACTGCGCGACAAAACTATGCTTTACAACAGCTATATGTCTTTTCTCGAACACGGCGGACTTTTTGTACCAACGGACGACAGTTTCTCATTAGGTGACGAAATCCTATTGGCCATCGAACTGCCGGGCATGCCCGATAAAAGATTCCTGCGCACAAAAGTAGCTTGGATTAATCCCGCCCGTACCTCCGCACATCGCCCCAAAGGTGTTGGTTTGGCATTTGGCAATGATGAAATCAGCATCCAAACCAAGCACTTGATTGAAGCCGAACTCGGCCCGACTCTGCGCAATGACCGGGCGACCTTTACACTATAAGCAACACACACCTATGCAATTAATCGACTCACACTGCCACCTGAATTTCGAAGGACTGGCAGGCCGTCTGCCCGAAGTTTTGGCCAACATGGCAGAAAACGAAGTAAAGCAGGCATTAGCTATCAGCGTAAGCCGCGACAGTTTTCGGGAAGTTTTAACCATAGCAGAAGCCAATCCGAATATTTTCGCCACTGTCGGCGTTCATCCGGATCAACAAGACGCCGAAGAATTCAGTATCGCCGAAATGGTGCAACACGCCGCGCATCCCAAAGTAGTCGGCATAGGCGAAACCGGCTTGGACTATTATTGGTGCAAAGGTGATTTAAGCTGGCAACACCGCCGTTTTGCAGAGCATATCGAAGCAGCTAACCAAACAGCATTACCCTTAATCGTCCACACCCGCGAGGCGGCGGACGACACCATGGCTTTGCTTAAGGAGGGCCACGCCCATGCCGGAGTTATCCATTGCTTCACAGAAAATGTACGTGTTGCCAAAATGGCACTTGATTTAGGTTTTTATATTTCATTTTCAGGCATAGTTACATTCAAAAACGCAGCGGATATACAAGAAGCGGCCAAATACGTACCGGCCGACCGTATATTGGTTGAAACCGATGCGCCCTTCTTGGCTCCCGTACCGAAACGCGGCAAACCCAACGAACCCGCTTATGTACGCCACACCGCAGAATTTATCGCACAGTTACGTAACGACACATTGGAAAACATAGCAGCCGTTACCACGGATAATTTCTATACTTTGTTTAACAAAGTACCGCGTATTGGTATTTAAATATCACAAGGCCGCCTGAAAAACCTTTTCAGACGGCTAAAACATAACCCAAACCGACAACATGACCGATATCCGCCTTACCGTACTCGGCTGCGGCAGCTCATCAGGCACTCCCGCCATCGGCTGCCCATGCCCTGTCTGCACCAGCACCAATCCGAAAAACCGGCGTACACGTTGCAGCGCCTGGCTGGATATCGGCGGCCAAGGCTGGCAAATTGATACAGGTACCGACTTTCGCGAACAGGTATTACGCGAGAATATCCCCCGTATCGACGGCGTACTGTATACCCACCCCCATGCCGACCACCTGAACGGCATAGACGATTTACGCGGTTTTTGCTATCGCCAGCAAGGTGCCATTCCTATTTACGGAAGCGCTTTTACCTTAAACAATATTACCGAACGCTTCGGCTATGCATTCTTTCCACCCAATACCCATTGGAACCGCCCCGTATTGAAAGCCCATCCTCTTTCAAACGGCCTGTATATCAACCAAGTACCGGTCTTACATTTCCAAATGCCACACGGCCCTTGGGAAACCACCGGCTATCGTATCGGTAACATCGCTTGGCTCACCGACACAAACGATATTAGCGATAGCCAAATTAGCGCGTTACAAGGCTTAGATCACCTATTTATCGACTGCCTGGCCGAGCACCCCTACCCCAGCCACCTTAGCGTGGCCCAAGCCCTAGACTTTGCCGCCCGTATCGGCGCACAACAAACATGGCTTATACACATGACCCACGGTCTTGATTATGACCATTTATTCGCACGCTGCCCTGCCGGCGTTGCTCCGGCCTACGACGGCCTGACAGTGTATTCCAATTATCCTGATGAAAAATAACAAACTTAAACTCCCAGACACATAACCCATAAGCCAACGTACAGTATTCCTACCTTGTCGAAGCTAAATTTATTTTCCAAGAAGCTGAACTTATTTTCCGATACAAACAAACGAAAATATTTCCCTTCATAAAGCGAGGCCGTCTGAAAAAATTTTCAGACGGCCTCTAAAATATAATATCTTCAAATACAAATTAAAAACTCAATTAAATATCAAAAATATATAGTTTTAAAACTGCATAACACACTTACGCCACCACTGACTACAGCTCTATATTTATTCTTATCAAAAATCAAACAACCGTTTATTTCCTATAATTACACTTTTACAAAAACAAAAAATGCCGATGGTACACGACCATCGGCATTTTTAAATAAGGTGGCGAGCCAAACCCCTGGCACTAACGCCTCAGAGTGGGCTGCTGGCTTCCGCCCCTGACCCGTTGCTCCAACTTGCTATGCAGGGAGACCCGCCGTAAGAAATTTATTATAACCGTTTTCAACTCAAACGCCAAGCCTTGATTGCACCTTAACCGGCAAACAATGCAGATGAATTTTATACATATTGCAGTACAGATATTTTCCATTGAAAAAAGGTTGAAATTACATTACATTAATTAACTTATTATCAACAGAACCACTGCTTGTGCGGGCTTCGAATCAACACGCGCGGCCTGTTTATGTTGAATTTTTTTACCATACACCAACGGCAAAATCTCAAAATAAAAATGGACACTACCCATGAGCACACCGCAACGCATCCGGGAAATCCCTTATAACTACACTTCGTATTCCGACCGAGAAATCGTTATCCGCCTTCTGGGCGAGCCGGCATGGAACATCCTGCAAACCTTGCGCGGCCAACGGGTAACCGGACGCTCGGCGCGTATGCTGTTTGAAGTATTGGGCGATATTTGGGCAGTTGTACGCAATCCCTATTTGGTAGATGATCTGCTCGAACACACCGACCGCCAACAAGCATTGGTCAAAGAGATGCGGCACCGCCTAAACGAAATCCAAAAACGCCGCGATGACAACCCGCTTGTTGCGGAACTGATCAGTAGTGCCGAAGCTGCCGTTACCCGTTTTGACGACAGCTTTGAAGACACCCGCCAAAAACGCGACCAAATCTTCAAGCGTCTCAGCCGTATTACCAAAAAACACAATATCATGTTTGACGGTTTGGCGCGGGTCGTCCATGTTACCGATGCAACCGACTGGCGTGTCGAATATCCTTTCGTAGTCGTCAATCCCGATACCGAAGCCGAAGTTGCCCCATTGGTAAAAGCCCTCATCGAACTAGGTCTCACCATCATTCCGCGCGGCGGCGGCACCGGCTACACCGGCGGTGCCGTACCTCTGGATGCCATGAGCGCGGTAATCAATACTGAAAAACTCGACCGCCACAACGGTGTAGAATTTGTCGAACTTCCCGGTTTGGAAGGAAAACATCCCGTTATCCACTGCGGTGCGGGCGTTGTTACCCGCCGCGTAGAGGAAACCGCCACCGCTGCCAAACTGGTTTTCGCCGTCGATCCCACCTCTGCCGACGCATCGTGCGTAGGGGGTAACGTCGCCATGAATGCAGGGGGTAAAAAAGCCGTATTATGGGGCACGGCCTTAGATAATCTGGCTTGGTGGAAAATGGTCAACCCGGCCGGAGAATGGCTGAAAATCGAACGGGTGCGCCACAATTTCGGCAAAATTCATGACGAAGAAACCGCTATTTTTGATGTCCATACCCTAAAAGCGGACGGTCAAACCATCGCTAAAACAGAACGCTTGGAAATCCCCGGCCACAAATTCCGTAAAGTCGGCCTTGGTAAAGACGTTACCGACAAATTCTTGGCCGGTCTGCCCGGTGTGCAAAAAGAAGGTACAGACGGCATCATTACCAGCGTAGCCTTCGTATTGCACACCATGCCGAAATATATCCGTACCGTATGCTTGGAGTTCTTCGGCACTGTGGCAAATGCCACTCCGTCTATCGTGGAAATCCGCGACTATCTGCTGGCGCACGAAAGTGTAAAACTGGCCGGTTTGGAACACCTCGACTGGCGATATGTCCGAGCCGTCGGTTATGCGACCAAAGCGGCCGGCAAAGGCCGCCCCAAAATGGTGTTGATTGCCGATATAGTATCTGATGACGAACAAGCCGTTACCGAAGCTGCCGAACATATTGTCTCTCTGGCACAAGCGCGCGACGGCGAAGGCTTTATCGCCGTCAGCCCAGAAGCCCGCAAAACCTTCTGGCTAGACCGAAGCCGTACCGCTGCCATCGCCAAGTACACCAATGCCTTTAAAATCAATGAAGACGTAGTGATTCCGCTTGAGCGCTTGGGAGAATATTCAGACGGCATCGAGCGCATTAATATCGAATTGTCGATTAAAAACAAACTCGCTCTATGCGAGGCACTGATCCCTTATCTGCAAGGCAAACTGCCCGTTGATAAAATGGGAACCGATCTGCCTAGCGAAGAACTTTTGGGCAGCCGCGCCCATCATGCCCTTAACCATGTCAACCAAGTCAAAGAACGTTGGCAGTGGCTGCTTGATAATCTCGACACCCCCTTAGCCCAATACAAACAACGCTACGGCGAAGCCGTACATGCTGCCGCCGAGGCCAAAAACGAAGAAAGCTGCTTTACCGCTTTTCGCGATTTCCGTTTGCGCGTATCAGTTAAAGCCGACATCATGAAACCGCTCGCCGAAATTTTCAGCGGTAAAACAGATACTAAAATTTTAGCCGACTTGGCAAAAATCCACAGCCGCGTAGTCCGCAGCCGGGTATTTGTCGCCCTGCATATGCACGCAGGCGATGGTAACGTACACACCAATATTCCGGTCAATTCAGATGATTACGAAATGCTGCAAACAGCCCATAGAGCTGTTGACCGTATCATGGGCATCGCCCGCAGCCTCAACGGCGTCATTTCAGGCGAACACGGTATCGGTATCACCAAACTGGAATACCTCACCGACGAAGAAATGCAACCGTTTTGGGATTACAAAGCCAAAATCGACCCCAAAGGCCATTTCAACCGCGGCAAATTGATGCGCGGTGCCGATTTGCGCCACGCCTATACACCTTCGTTCGAACTGCTGGGCGTAGAATCTCTGATTATGGAAAAATCCGATCTCGGCACCATTGCCGAATCGGTGAAAGACTGCCTGCGCTGCGGCAAGTGCAAACCCGTCTGTTCGACCCATGTACCGCGTGCCAATCTCCTTTACAGCCCGCGCAATAAAATCCTTGGCGTCGGCCTCCTCACCGAAGCTTTCTTATATGAGGAGCAAACGCGCCGCGGTGTGTCTTTGCGCCACTTCGACGAACTCAGCGACGTAGGCGACCATTGCACCGTATGCCACCGCTGCGTCAAACCTTGCCCGGTCAATATTGATTTCGGTGATGTAACAGTTGCCATTCGCAATTATTTGCGCAAATCGGGCAAACGCAAATTCAATCCCGCCGTTGCCGCCGGCATGGCTTTTCTCAACGCCACAGATCCGCGTACCGTAAACGTATTGCGTAAAAGCGTAGTAGATGCCGGTTTCCGCCTGCAAAACTGGGGCTATAAGATGGGACAAAAGTTTCATTTGGGCTTGAACAAACAAAAAGAAGCCCCCAAAGCCACTTTGGGCAGCACGCCGATCAAAGAACAAGTCGTTCATTTTATCAACCGCCCCCTGCCGCGCAACGTACCACTGAAAACAGCTCGCGCGCTATTGGGTGTGGAAGACAACAAAACCGTACCGATTATTCGTAATCCTACCTTATCCGAAGATAGTGAAGCCGTATTTTATTTTCCGGGATGCGGTTCTGAGCGCCTGTTCAGTCAAGTGGGTTTGGCAACTCAAGCCATGTTGTGGCATGCCGGGGTACAAACCGTACTGCCCCCGGGTTATCTGTGCTGCGGCTATCCGCAAGATGCCGGCGGCATGGCAGACAAAGCCGAAAAAATCACTACCGAAAACCGCGTATTGTTCCACCGTGTCGCCAATACCCTCAACTACCTCGACATTAAAACCGTGGTGGTCAGCTGCGGCACTTGTTACGACCAATTGGAAAAATACCGATTTGAAGAAATTTTTCCCGGCTGCCGTATTATCGACATCCACGAGTTTCTGCTTGAAAAAGGCATCAAACTCGACGGTGTCGCCGGCAAACAATATCTTTACCACGATCCCTGCCACACGCCGATCAAAACAACCAACCCCACCCAGCTCACCAGCAAACTGATGGGACAGGAAGTTTTACTCAGCGACCGTTGCTGCGGCGAAAGCGGCATGTTTGCGGTGAAAAGACCGGATATCGCCACACAGGTGAAATTCCGCAAACAAGAAGAAATTACCAAAAATCTGGCGGCACTGCCTGCTGCCGAAGAAGTGAAAATCCTCACTTCCTGCCCTGCTTGTCTGCAAGGTTTGAGCCGTTATAGTGATGATAACAATATCGAAGCCGATTATATTGTGATCGAAATGGCCAAACATATACTTGGAGACAACTGGCAACAGGATTTTATAGAACGGGCAACCAACGGAGGTATTGAAAAAGTATTGCTCTAACACAATGTAAAGGCCGTCTGAAAGTTTCAGACGGCCTACCTATTTGTCGGCAAGCAAATAAAAACGGCTTTTCTTCCTATCTTTTCTTAAGGATACCGCTATGTTAATGCGAAGAATCAAACAAATTGTTGTTGCCTATCTGGTTCAAAAAGCCGTAAGCCACATCAGCCGTAAAGTGCAACAACGCCGCCGCTAAATAACCCGGAGAACACCATGCAATACAATGAGCTCGGCAAAACCGGCATCCAAGTCAGCAAAATCTGTCTCGGCACTATGACTTGGGGCGAGCAAAATACCGAAGCCCAAGCGCATGAGCAACTCGATTATGCGCTTTCGCAAGGCGTAAATTTTATCGATACTGCCGAACTCTATCCCGTACCACCCAAAGCAGAAACCTACGCTACCACCGAACAATACATCGGTTCGTGGATTCAAGCCCGCGGCAAACGCGATGATTTTGTATTGGCAACCAAGATAGCGGGGCCGGTCGGGCTAAACAATGTCGGCGGCCATATCCGCGGCGGCAGTAATGACTTTTCCCCGCAGCAAATTATCGAGGCCTGTCATGCCAGTTTGCAAAGGCTAAACACCGACTATATCGACCTTTACCAGCTTCACTGGCCCGACAGGCAAGCTAATTTCTTCGGCAAACTGGGTTTTGCCAAGCCGGATGAAAACGAGCGGTTCGAATCCTTCACCCTTATTGTCGAAACCATGCAAGGACTAGTTCGGGAAGGCAAAATCCGTGCCTACGGCTTATCAAACGAAACACCATGGGGCGTGATGCGACATCTCAGTACACATGAATCTTTACCCGGCTCTCCGCGAGTTGCATCGGTACAAAACCCCTACAACTTACTAAACCGCAGCTATGAGGTCGGTATGGCAGAAATTTCCCTAAGGGAACATATTCCCCTATTAGCCTATTCGCCATTAGCTTTCGGCAGGTTGACCGGTAAATACCGTCACGGCAATCGCCCCGACGGCGCACGCCTCACACTGTTCGAACGCTTCCAACGTTACAACAACCTCCAAGGCATTGCCGCTGCCGAACGCTATGCCCAAATTGCCGAGGCCGCCGGGCTCACTCCGGCCATACTTGCCCTTGCTTTCGTCAACAGCCGCCCCTTTGTTGCCGCCAACATTATCGGAGCCACTTCATTGGAACAATTGCGGGAAAATATCGACAGCGTTAATGTCATCTTGAGTGATGATGTTTTAGCGGAAATTGATAAAGTACATGCAGAGATAAGCAATCCCTGCCCGTAATCAAATCAGCCTCTCTTTAAAATAATATGACAATGCCGTCTGAAACCTTTTCAGACGGCATTTTTCATACCCTGCCATATGGCTCTCAATTATAGATTTTCTTTATTTTCCAAGATTTAAGCTACCCTTAATCCAATCCGTTTATGCTGGCTTCCATAACGCGGCAAAATACTGCCTGCCGCCCGGTACAAAGGAAACCCTAATTATGAACCGAAAAGCCTTATTTACCAGCATCCTGCTGGGTGTATTCGTAACAGTATTGCTGGCCGGAATCGGCACTGCCATGCAATCGCCCGCTACGGCAAAAGCTGATACAACAACTCCAACCGCACCCGTACAAACTGCCGCCATCCCCAATGATGCCTCGGCCGCCCTGCAAATCGTACAGCAAACCTACCCTGCGAGCCGTATCAGCGGGCAACCGCAAGCAGTCCGATTCGACGGACGTGCGGCATACGAAGTTAGCACCGAGCAAGGTTTGGTATATGTTGATGCTGCAACCAAACAAATTTTATCCGTTCCCGCCGCCCTTAATACCGCGCCGCCACCCCAACAATACGCACGAAAATACGAGCGCGATCATGATGACGATGACGAAGGCGAACACGGAGAGAGAGACGATGGCTGATAACCGCATACTTTGGTTTAAAACCGGCTTGATTGCCGCCTCGGTATCAGGCGTATTGGGTGCATGGGGGATGTTGTTGGCAGAACAAGCAACCGATAGTGGAACTACCGTAAACACAGCCCCGCCACAAACTACCGCAGCAGCATCCTTGCGAGAAGTTTCATCTGCCCAATTACCCGATAACCAAACCCCTATCGTACGGACATATGAAACCGTGCCGGTCGCTTATACCTCTTCTTCACGCTAATCTATGAAAACAGGACAAAGCCATGTTGGAAATAGAATTTCGTGCGATGGGCAGTACCGTGCAAATACTGCTGGAATCTGCCGATACCGGCGCACAAGCGGCTTTGAGAAAAGCACCCCGGTGGTTTGCCGAATGGGAAAACCGCCTGAGCCGTTTCATACCCGACAGTGAGCTGAACTGCCTCAACCGAAACGGTGGCGGCTATGCAAGCGAGGATTTATGGGCGGCCTTACAAGCGGCGCTTTACGCGGCGCGATACAGCAACGGCTTGGTTACGCCCACCGTACTACCTGCCTTGTTGCATGCCGGATATGATATTTCATTCGAAAAAATAGCCGCCCGATACAACTGCCCCGATGCCGTATTTACATGGCCGCAATCCCGCCCCTGCTCCGATTGGCAAAATATCGAATGCTGCTCTGATACCCGTAGTATCCGATTACATGGCGCAAAAATTGATTTAGGCGGTACAGCAAAAGGGTGGAGCGCGCAACAAGCCGCCAACCGTTTGGCCGGATATGGTGCGGTATTGGTAAACGCCGGAGGAGATATTGCCATATCCGGCACACCTGAAACACAGCCGGGCTGGCCGATTGCCATTATCGATGCGATAAATCAAGAAAAAACCGCAGCTTCTTTCTATTTGCAGCAGGGCTGCGTCGCTACCTCCGGACGGGACTATCGCCGCTGGCAGCGGCAAGGCCAAATACAGCATCATATTATCAACCCCGCCAACGGATTACCCGCACAAAGCGATATTGCCTGCGCCACTGTAACCGCACCCAATATCATTGAAGCAGAAACCGCAGCCAAAACACTCGTCATACTTGGCAGTATTGATGCGCAACATTGGTTGGCAGACAAAAACAATCTATCCGCCTGCTGGTACAGCGAAACGCAAGGTTGGCAAACAAGCGGAAATTTCGATTGGCTGCACACACCGCACACTGCCCTGCCTGATCGCCATTTGGAAACAACACTATGAATACCACGCAACAACCCATACCTTGGTTTACCATCATATCTGCCGCCCTTATCGGCACTGCCGCAGCGATAGCGGTTTCCGCCCAGTGGGCCCTCCCCCTCGCCCAATCCCTCTCTTCCGATGCCCCGGGCTATTGGCTACTCTCACGTTCATCAGGGCTAGCCGCTTATTTTTCCATGAGTTTGAGCGTGTTATTCGGCCTGCTGCTGTCGAGCCGTGCCGCCAAAGCTGCCAATTTCGCGCCAACTGCAATGGCATTGCATGATTTCACCGCACTGCTGGGGCTGGCACTGGCACTTTTTCACGCACTGGTTCTCTTGGGAGACAACTATGTCCGTCCCGGCATCTACGACTTACTATTGCCTTTTGCCCTGCCGCACGAATTAAGAATATGGATAGGTTTGGGGCAGTGCGGCTTTTACATCGGCCTCCTGATTATGACCGCCCATTACCTGCGCCGTCACCTGCATGGCTCTTTGTGGCGATGGATTCATCCCTTGGCATTTCTATCCTATGTTTTGATTACGGCCCACGGTCTTCTTTCAGGCACAGACAGCCACAAAACTTGGGTTATGGCAGTTTATATCGTTCCTAATTTAATAATCGGTATCTTTTCCACTTACCGGCTGCTGACCATGTTTGCAGACAACCGCAAGACACCCAAGTCTGCCAAAGTATCTGCCGGATAATCACTGCCGAAAACAATCCCCAGTGCTAGAAATATTCCATTTTAAAGCCGTGATTCGCAGCAAAAATGCCGTCTGAAAGTTTTCAGACGGCATTTTTAAAATAATCTTTAAGAGCCCTTTGGTTTTCTTAATATTCAGTATGCAATAAATTTCCATCAACATAAAATATTATATATAATCAAAAAACTAAGAAAAAAGGGAAATACACGCAATGAAAAACAACGGCAGAGTTTTGCCGCGCACACCATGGTCGGCAAACCATCTTTGGGAATTTTCAGCTAAGCCATTCACTGTTTTACTGCTCTCGCTGGCTCTTTTCGGTATCGGAGAAGGGCTACTTGTTACTGCCCAACTCGGTTCTACACCGTGGACGGTACTTGCACAAGGCATTTCTGCCTCATCCGGCATCCATTTAGGCTGGACAACTTTTTGGATTAGTGTGGCGGTGCTACTGGCCTGGATTCCGCTACACCAACGCCCCGGCTTGGGTACGATAATGAACATATTGGTGATTGCGGCAACGCTTGGTATTTTTGTCCAATATATTCAACCTGTTCACGGTTTTTGGCAGCAGCTGGCAGTCTGTGTGGCGGGGGTAACCATCGTTGGCATTGCCTCGGCACTCTACCTCACCTGCTATTTAGGAGCTGGCCCGAGAGACGGCTTGATGGTTGGTTTGTGCAGAGTCAGCGGCTGGCGCGTGGGTTTGGTACGCACTTTGATCGAAGGCGGCGTGTGCTTGGTCGGTTGGTTGCTGGGCGGAGCGGTAGGCTTGGGTACGCTGTTGTTTGCCTTTGGCGTCGGCTGGGTGGTACAAGCAGCCCTACAGTTTTTAGCACGACATTACAACACCGGGTGCCATTCGGAATAGGCATACGATCTTCTGGCCAAACGGCGTATACACATACGGGATATATTGGGAAACGCCCGCTGCCAAACCATAAAAATCACCCTATCTGTTTGGCAAACAAATTTTTTCGAATGTATTTGTTTTCCTTTTGCAAAAAATGCCGGCTGAATATTTCAGACGGCATTTTTAATCAATAGAAAATTTAATGCTGTAACGGCTTCCGCCTATCGGCTGGGCTTTTACTCTTTCGGCTTACTGGCCAAAATATTAATAACTTTTTTCGCCGGAACGCCATCTACCCGGATAGTATCCTCATCTTCCGCAGTGGAAAAACGCTGTGGCACGCTTTCCCGGTCAAAAGCCAAATCACCGCCATGTTTTAAAGCTTGGCCGCGCTCCAACGATTTGAAATCAAAAAGTTCGGTATCTGCCAAATGCGAAGGAACGACATTTTGTAAAGCTGAAAACATACTTTCGATACGGCCGGGAAATTTTTTGTCCCATTCGTTCAACATTTCTTTAATCACTTGCCGTTGCAAATTGGGTTGGGAACCGCACAAATTACACGGAATAATCGGAAACTGTTTTAATTCCGCGTAACGCTCCAAATCTTTTTCTTTTACATACGCCAACGGGCGGATTACGATATGTTCGCCATTATCCGACACCAGCTTGGGCGGCATGGCCTTAAGCTTGCCACCGTAAAACATATTTAGGAACATTGTTTGCAGGATATCGTCGCGGTGGTGGCCTAGTGCGATTTTAGTCGCGCCCAATTCTTTAGCTACACGGTAAAGCACGCCCCGACGCAAACGGCTGCATAAAGAGCAAGTGGTTTTTCCCTCTTCAATCACCCTCTTTACCACGGAGTAAGTGTCTTCTTCGACAATACGGAAAGGTACGCCGATAGAGCTGAGATATTCAGGCAGCACATGCTCGGGAAAACCAGGTTGTTTTTGATCGAGATTCACCGCTACCAATTCAAAATTAATCGGCGCGCTGGCTTGCAACTGGCGAAGGATATCCAATAAGGCGTAGCTGTCTTTTCCACCCGACAAACACACCATAATCTTATCGCCCTCTTCGATCATATTAAAATCGTTGATGGCATCCCCTACGGCATGACGCAGGCGTTTGTTTAATTTATTGTTTTCCAGTTCGTGTTTCGGTTTTTTAGACATAATTCACAAGCTTTCGAGAGTAAGGGCGGATTATACCCGAAACGGCGTGAAGATGTTTTAAGGCCGTCTGAAAATACCGCTTAGAAAAACCTTATTATTCCCAACTGCTATCCGGCCTTTAAAAAACTCTTTGAAAGAATGAAATGCCGTCTGAAAATTTTCAGACGGCATTTCATTTTAAATATTGCCTTTTCTATAATTATCCAAAAAATCCCGTAAGGCGTTTTCGTCTAAAAACCAATGGCAGATTTCCCGATCGCCGTACAGCAAAACCGGTACCAATTCGTTGTATTTTTCTTCCAGTTCGGCATTTTCGTCGACATCGATAATTTCCAATTCGAAGCCGTATTGCAGCCGGTAAGTTTCCAAAGCATCCTTCATTTTGTGGCATAGGCTGCAATATTCACGAAACATTAATGTTAAATTCAAAGATTGGTTTGTCATTTTCTATGCTTAAAGATAAGGCCGTCTGAAAGCAGACATTATATCGCAGACAAAACACTATGCCCCATATAACAATTTATATTACGGTATTCGCCAAAACGGCCGCCCATATTACGCCCCAAAATGTAAAAAAGCCGCTCCGATTCGGAGCGGCACGGCAATTTGGATCAGGCTTTATTCGCTCTCGCGCGCATAACGTGCGCTGAGGCTTGCTTTACCGATGGTATGCGCATTAACCATAAAACCGGCCAAACTGGTAGTAGCATCTTCAGGCAAATCCAAGTGCTCTACGTTTAAAGCATATACGGTAAAAATATAACGGTGTGCGGGATCTCCCACCGGAGGGTAGCAACCCATATAGCCCGGATTGCCGCCGTCGTTACGCAACTGGCGGACGTTTTCGGGCAAGTTTTTTCCATCGGCAGAGCCCGAGTTGCGCGGCAACGCGACTATATCGGCAGGCAGGTTAACCAGCATCCAATGCCACCAACCCGCACCGCCTGTAGGCGCATCAGGGTCGTGCATAGCAACGGCAAAACTTTTCGTACCTTCGGGAGTACCCTGCCAGTGCAGTTCAGGCGACTGATTGTCCCGATCTGCCTGATAACTGCTGTCTAACAGTGCGCCTTCGGTAAATTCGGGGCTGGAAAGTGTAAACACCTGGCTCATATGCATCTCCTTGCTATATGCCCTGACGGGCTGTTGTTCAATGCGGAATACCGCCGACTCCGCCTTTGCGTAAGCTTATTGGCAAATATGATAATTTTCAACTACTACCCTATCTTTCAATATAAAAAGCCGCCTGAATTTTCAGACGGCCTCGCTCCTGCTTAATTATGAACGGCACTGGGCAAACATATCCAAATCACGCTTATACTCTTCGGTTTTCACATCGGTAATCCCGAGTACGGAGTGGAACAAGTTATCGTGCGAATAGGGTTTGCCGGCATTTTCACGCATACAGGCGGCTGAAACCTTCATATCGCCGTACCAATTTTCATTTGCCCAAAAAATCATCGGAATTTGGGTTTGTTCCGGTGGTGCAACCGCATACGGAGCCGCATGAAGGTACATGCCTTTTTCCCCCAAAGACTCGCCATGGTCAGACAAATACAACAATGCTACCGATTTATCTTGCTGTTTGCGCAACATATTTATGCTCGAAGCCAACATATGGTCGATGTAAACAATAGTGTTGTTATATGTATTTTGCAAAGCGGTATTGTTGCAGTCTTGGATTTGGTTGGTATCGCAAGTCGGTGAAAATTTACGGAACTCATCAGTATAACGCTGATAATAAGCCGGCCCGTGGCTGCCCATCGTATGCAGCACGATGACACCATCGCCCGGCATCTCCTGAATTTCTTTTTCCAAACCGTTCAACAGCGACATATCCAAACAACCTTCGCTACCACACTGGCTTTTATCGGCCAACTCACGGATATCCATATGCTTGATACGGTCGCAGACGCCCTTGCAGCCGCCGTCATTTTCCCGCCAGCTGGTATAAAGGCCGGCACGCTGCAAGATATCCATCAACCCTTCTTGATGCTTGGCTTTATTACCGTTGTAATCGCTACGGTTCATGCGCGAGAACATACACGGTACGGAAATGGCGGTAGACGTACCGCACGAAGAAACCTCGGTATAGTTCACTACATCGGCCATTTGCTTCAGCTGGGGCGTGGTGTCCGGAGCGCCGGGATTCAATCCCCAGTTTTGCGCGCGAGTGGTTTCGCCCACTACCAGTACAAGCAGGCGTTTGCGCTCGCCCGGTGTACGCTCGCGCGTAGCATCCGTACCAATTTGCTCAAACGGACGGTGCGAATCATAAATGTTATAAACCGTTTTAAAACTGGCACCGATAAAATTAGTCGGCACGATTTGATGGTTAATGCCTTTGTTGTTACGGAAAAACGAAGCATAGTTTTGATATGCCACTGCCGCGATCGCCGCTACAACCAATATGGAAACAACCATACTGACCAAACGCCACATCAGCTTTTTATGCCACTTCAAATCGGATTTGATTTTGCCATAGCGCGCATACAAAGCAGCAGGCAGAACCCCTGTCAGCAATACCCAGCCGAAAAACTTAACCGAAAGCCATGCAGTAGCTTCGGAACGCGTGGTTTGCAGCAGGTTTTGAATCATATCCGAATTGAAATAAATACCCTGTACCATAATGGCGTAAGATGCACCCGCACCAAGCACTAACAAAAGCGGTATCAAAAAGCGGTGCACCTTCGGCCAAAACAAAAGCTGTATTAAAAAATTCATGGCCGCCAAAATAAATAGTGGCATTGTAGCCAGTAAAAGCCAATCATGCCCTGCCGTGGATTCGCTTTTTACCCATACTCCCTGCCAAAAACCTATATTGAATACCAGCATACAATACAAGCAAAATAAAAATACGGCACGGTTTGCGGTCAAACGCATCTGCATAAAATTTCCTTATCTTTTTGTAGTTGTTATGTCAAATGGTTTTAATTATATCAAAGTAAAATTAAGCAATCCTTAACAAAAAAACCTTTCTTTCCAAAATACCCAAATAAAATAAAATCCATTTATTTACAATATATTAAGTATAAAAATATTTTGTCTTTCAAAAATAGTCTGATTTTAAGTTTGTCTTAAGAAGCCTTTGTTTAAATAGCCTCACAGCAAAACGCTGATTCCAACCCCATCAAGGAGAAGTACCATGTTTAAGCAAACCTTATTCGGCCTGGTGGCCGTAGCCGCCTCAGTTTCTGCGTTCGCCTCTGCAAAATGCACAGCCCACCCCCAAAGCGAACAAATTCCGCCGGCTAAATTCCAACAGCAATTGAAAGATCAAGGCTATACCATTAAAAAATTCAAAACCAGCGACAATTGCTATGAAATCTACGGCAAAAACAAACAAGGCCAAAAAGTAGAAATTTATTTCGATACCAAAACCGGCAAAGCCGTAAAAAGCGAAATTGATTAATACCGCCAATTAGTCAAAAGGCCGCCTGAAATTTCAGACGGCCTTATTAGCCCCCCAGCCCATACTTTTACAACCGACCAAAATCCAGTTTCTCAAAATAAAAATACAATATCCGAAAGTATTTTTATCTTGATTGATTGCAAATAAAAATCAAATATTTACGCTTTACCGCTTGCCCATATAACAAATTTCTTTCGCAAGCTATTACATATAAAAGGTTTTCAAATAGGAGCCAACCATGAGTACCGTTAAAGTTTGGGATCTTCCCGTCCGTATCTGCCACTGGGCACTTGCCGCCTGCATATTAGCCAACCTTGCCGTTACCGAAAGCGGCAGCGATATCCACCAAATTATCGGTTATACCGCGGTAGGCATTGTCAGCTTCCGTGTTATTTGGGGTTTTATCGGCAGCCGGCATGCACGCTTCAGCGACTTTTGGCCCACCCCCTCCCGCCTGCGTGCTCACTGGCAAATATTAAAAAACCGCCAACCCGATCCTCATCCCGGCCATAACCCTTTCGGCGCATTAATGATGTTGGCCTTGTGGGGCATTATTATCGGCTTGGGCATTACGGGATATATGATGGGAACCGATATGTTTTGGGGTGACGAAATGATAGAAGAACTGCACGAAACCTTGGCAAATAGCCTGATTCCATTAATTGTCTTACACGTTGCCGCCGCCCTTCTGATGTCATACATCGGTAAAATAAATTTGGTTCGAGCCATGATTACGGGTAATAAAAACCTTCCCGATTAAATTAAACTTTTTTCTTTGCTTCATATATGTATGCCGTCTGAAAACCTTTTCAGACGGCATTATTATCTTATTCGGACGCATCAACGTACAAATAAAATTATCCACAGAAATACAAAATTTAACATTTCCAATAATTGACTTATCCACAGGAAGCCCAATATACAGCGCATACCACAACACTATTTCCCGAGGAGGAAGTATTTATGCGATTTGACAAATTAACCGCCAAATTCCAGCAAGCCCTACAAGAAGGCCAAAGCCTGGCATTGGCGCAAGATAACGGCTACCTCGAAGCCGGCCATATTTTAAAAGCACTGCTTGACGATCAAAACAACGGCATGGCCGCTTTACTCGTCAAGGCAGGCGGTAACGTTGCCCAAATCAAACGCGAACTGCAACAACAACTGGACAGTCTGCCCAAAGTTTCCGGCCAAGGCGGTGAAATCCTGCCCAGCCGCGAATTACAAAACACACTGAATCTGATGGATAAAGCCGCCACCAAACGCGGCGACGCTTACATCGCCAGCGAGCTGTTTTTGCTCGCCCTACTGCAAGAAAACGGCAATACCGGCAAAATTCTTAAAAATGCCGGCATTACTGAAAAACAACTGGATGCGGCCATCGACAACGTTCGCGGCGGAGAAAGCATTAATAATCCCAACGCCGAAGACCAACGCGAAGCATTGTCCAAATACACGCTCGACTTAACCGAACGCGCCCGCGAAGGCAAGCTTGATCCCGTTATCGGCCGGGACGACGAAATCCGCCGTGCCATCCAAGTATTGCAACGCCGCACCAAAAACAACCCTGTATTGATCGGTGAACCCGGTGTCGGTAAAACCGCCATAGTCGAAGGTTTGGCCCAGCGCATCGTTGACGGCGAAGTACCTGAAAGCCTCCGCAACAAACGCCTGCTGGTACTCGACTTGGCAGCCCTGATTGCCGGTGCGAAATATCGCGGCGAATTCGAAGAACGCTTGAAAGCCGTTTTGAATGATCTGTCTAAAGACGACGGCAACACCCTGATCTTTATCGATGAAATCCATACCCTTGTGGGCGCAGGCAAAACCGACGGTGCAATGGATGCGGGCAACATGCTCAAACCGGCATTGGCACGCGGCGAGCTGCACTGTATTGGTGCCACCACCCTCGACGAATACCGCCAATACATAGAAAAAGACGCCGCCTTGGAGCGCCGCTTCCAAAAAGTATTGGTAAGCGAACCGAGTGTTGAGGATACCATCGCCATTCTGCGCGGCTTACAAGAGCGTTACGAGATCCATCATGGTATTGATATTACCGACCCGGCGATTGTCGCCGCTGCCGAATTGAGCGACCGCTACATTACCGACCGCTTTTTGCCCGATAAAGCCATCGATCTTATCGATGAAGCGGCCAGCCGAATCAAGATGGAACTCGACAGCAAACCCGAGCAAATGGACAAGCTTGACCGCCGCATCATTCAGCTCCGCATGGAAAAAATGCACGTTGAGAAAGAAAGCGACGATGCCAGTAAAAAACGCTTGGAATTAATCGGAGAGGAAATCGCCCAACTGCAAAAAGAATACGCCGATTTGGACGAAATCTGGAAAGCCGAAAAAGCCTCTTCATACAGCACTACCGACATCAAAAAACAAATTGACGATGTCAAAGTAAAAATCGAGCAGGCCAAACGCCAAGGCGATTTTGCCCGCGCTTCCGAACTCGAATACGGCGAACTGCCCAAATTAGGTAAACAACTTGAGGCAGCCGAACAAAGCGCCGACAAAGTACAGGCCAACAAGCTGTTTCGCACTAAAGTCGGTGCAGACGAAGTAGCCGAAATCGTTTCGCGCATTACCGGTATCCCAGTGAGCAAAATGATGGAAGGCGAACGTGAAAAACTACTGAAAATGGAAGACGTATTACATGCCCGCGTAGTTGGCCAAGACGAAGCGGTGCGTGCGGTTTCCGACGCCATCCGCCGTTCGCGTTCCGGCCTGGCCGACCCCAATAAACCTTACGGCAGCTTCTTGTTCCTCGGCCCGACCGGTGTCGGCAAAACCGAGCTGTGCAAAACCTTGGCAAGCTTCTTGTTCGACAGTGAAGACCATCTGATCCGCATTGATATGTCGGAATATATGGAAAAACATGCCGTTGCCCGCTTAATCGGTGCGCCTCCGGGTTATGTCGGTTACGAAGAAGGCGGCTACCTTACCGAACAAGTGCGCCGCAAACCTTACAGCGTGATTTTGCTGGACGAAGTGGAAAAAGCCCATCCCGACGTCTTCAACATCCTGCTTCAGGTATTAGACGATGGCCGGCTTACCGACGGACAAGGCCGTACTGTAGATTTCAAAAATACGGTGATTGTGATGACCTCCAACATCGGCAGCCAACACATCCAGCAAATGGGCGTCGCCGACTATGAGGCGGTAAAAGAAGCGGTGATGGAAGATGTGAAAGAGCATTTCCGCCCCGAAATGATCAACCGTATTGATGAAGTAGTCGTTTTCCACGGTTTGGATCAGGCCAATATCCGCAGTATTGCCAAAATCCAATTGCGCAGCTTGGAAAAACGCTTGGCAGCCATGAATCTGAGCCTGCATGTGGATGATGCCGCATTGGATCTGATTGCCGAAGCCGGTTTCGATCCCGTTTACGGAGCACGTCCGCTCAAACGCGCGATTCAGGCCGAAATTGAGAACCCGCTGGCTAAAGCTCTGCTCGAAGGCCGTTATGCGCCTGAAAGCACCATCAGTGTCCAAGCCGAAAACGGTCATTTAGTATTCAACCGTATGATTTAAATCTGGCTACAAAAATGCCGTCTGAAACCTGCAAAGTTTCAGACGGCATTTTTTTATTTGCTCTATCAATAACGGTAGCGGGGACGAATCGGATATCCTACCGGTTCGGAATCCTGATAAATCACCGTCGTACCCGGCGGCGCATTAATAGTGACGGTTTTATTGACTGTGGTTTGGTTGTGTACCGGCAAATCTACCGCCGCCACTCTGCCATAGGGCGTTTCCGCATACATACAACCGCCCAAACAGACTACCGCCGATACAGCCCATACCCATAATTTCATATCGTTCCTTTCAGACGGCCTTTTTTAGCGGCGGCGGATTTCCCAACATTGGTGGATTTTCTTATTACGGAAATCTTCCGGAACAGACTGTTTCGAAATATCTTTCACCCTATATTTTTCCGATACCGCAGCATCCAGTTCGAAACTGCGCAGATTATTAGAGAAAAACAAAACGCCGTCCTCAGCCAACAAAGCAACAGCCCCGTCAATCAAACGCCCATGGTCTCTTTGGATATCCAAAATATCCAGCATCTTTTTACTGTTGGAAAAACTGGGAGGATCCATCACAATCAAATCGAATCGTTTCCCTTCCTGAGAAGCCATCTGCAGATATTGGAACACATCCGCACGCACGATTTGATGTGCTTGCAAATCCATACCGTTCAGTTCGAAATTACGCCGCGCCCAATCCAAGTAAGTATTCGACAAATCAACCGTTTCACTTGAAACCGCACCGCCCGTAGCGGCATATACGGTAAAACTGCCGGTATAGGAAAACAAATTTAAAAACCGCTTGCCCGCAGCCATTTCACCTACCCGCCTGCGTGTATTACGGTGATCCAGAAACAGGCCGGTATCCAAATATTTTTCCAAATTCACCCAAAAACGGCGTCCGTTTTCGGTAACAGTAAAATCCTCACCCGCCAAGCCCGTTTTCTCATACTGCTGCGTACCTTTCTGCCTCGCACGGCGTTTCAAATGGATATTTTCAGCACTGAAGCCGGTTACAAAGGCAACTGCTTCCACCACTTCGGCCAGCCACGCTTCATATTCCTCCGGCTGCATCAGCCAGCCCGTATCATACTCCTGCAAATGTATATGCTCGCCATAA
This sequence comes from Neisseria sp. S1, assembly GCF_048060015.1. Taxonomy (NCBI): domain Bacteria; kingdom Pseudomonadati; phylum Pseudomonadota; class Betaproteobacteria; order Neisseriales; family Neisseriaceae; genus Neisseria; species Neisseria sp. S1. The sequence continues at coordinate 39,110 of NZ_JBLUPI010000013.1, read as the reverse complement.
ACATCAACGGCGAAAGGATATTGGGGAATATCACGGTCATACAAACGCCAAGCCTCGATATCGTTGCGCCGTGCCCATTTCAACTGATGCTTGGCATTTTTGCCCAAACGGTTAACAAACGCGGTAATGTCACTCATTTTTCAGACGGCCAGTTGGATAAAAAAGCGATTTTACCCTACTTAACCCGATTGTGCTTGACCGCAATAGCATATCTCTTTATGATTCACCCCTCATTACCTTTGAAGCCATCGTCTTCAGCCAACCCAAGCCCAGTTGCTTGCACGCCTTTGAGCGTATCTCTGATTTGCAGGTTGTCGCCGATGTTTAACCCACAAGCATAAAAGCTTGCGACAACCTTGCAGTAACCTTTTTCGTTACCCGTTCCCATGCTTCAGGCTGCCGATTTGATAAACGGCAGAATGTGTTGTTGTCCGTTTTAGGAACATCATGTCCGTAAAATTTGCCGACCTACTTCTAAATAAAGACATCCTTTCATCGTTGACCGCAGCCGGTTACGACATCCCCACTCCGATCCAAACCCAAGCCATTCCAGCCGCTCTCAACAAAAAAGACATCATGGCATCGGCGCAAACCGGCTCGGGAAAAACCGCCGCCTTCCTGCTACCTACCCTGCAATGCGTTACCCGCCGCAGCGAAAAACCCGGAAAAGGCCCGCGCGCCCTGATTCTGACTCCTACCCGCGAATTAGCAGCACAAGTTGAAAAAAGCGCCCAAACTTACGCAAAAAATATGAAATGGCTACGAACCGTCACTTTGGTCGGCGGCTCATCGTTCGGCCAACAGATTCATGCCCTCAGCCGCCCCGTCGACATCATCGTCGCTACCCCTGGTCGCCTGATGGATCATATGCGCAGCGGGCGCATCGACTTCGACCGCCTTGAGGTGCTGATTCTTGACGAAGCCGATCGCATGCTTGACATGGGCTTTATCGACGATATCGAAACCATCGTTGCAGCCACTCCCGAATCACGCCAAACCCTGCTCTTCTCAGCGACATGGGATGGTGCTGTTGGCAAACTGGCGCGCAAACTGACTAAAAATCCTGAAGTTATCGAAATCGAACGTGTCGACGAACAAGGCAGAATCGAAGAGCAACTTTTATACTGTGATGATAAAAACCATAAAAACCGCATGCTCGACCATATTCTACGAGACGCCAATATCGATCAAGCCGTTATTTTTACTTCCACCAAAGCCATGAGTGAACAATTGGCCGACGAACTTTACGAAAAAGGGTTTTCTGCCAACTGCCTGCACGGCGATATGCCGCAAGGCTGGCGTAACCGTACCCTGATGGATTTGCGTAAAGGTCGTATTAAAATTTTAGTTGCTACTGATGTTGCGGCACGCGGAATTGACGTCCCCACCATCACTCACGTTATCAATTACGACTTACCCAAACAAGCCGAAGATTATGTGCACCGTATCGGACGAACTGGTCGTGCAGGCCGAACCGGCCTAGCGATTACCTTTGCAGAAGTAAACGAATATGTAAAAGTGCACAAAATCGAAAAATACATTAACCGAAAACTGCCAGAAATGACTATCGAAGGCATGGAACCCACCCGCAAGCGCGGCAAAGGCGGCGCCGGCAAACCCAAAGGCAAAAGCTGGGGAGGCAAAGGCGGCTCTTGGGGGGAGAAAAAAATCGGTGATAAAAAATTCGGCGGCAAACCGAAAACCGAGGGTTTCAAAGGTAAACCAAAAAGCGAAGGCTTCAAAGGCAAGCCAAAATCTGCTGGCAGCTTTAAAAAAAGTACTCCGGCCAAACGCGGCTAGACCATAAAATATAAAGTTCGAGATATAATAAAGCCGGATAATCCCCAAAGATTATCCGGCTTTCATTATTGGAGAAATTATCAAGCCAAACGGTTGCCTAATAAGAAAATTTCATTCACCCAACACGGCAACTTACCATTGCAGCTCATTTTTTTAAAGAACCCCCTCTTCCCACAATGAAGAATACTTATTCAAACCCTATTAACCCTAATAACATTTATCCAAACCTTGCCCAACACAAACCTGATGTAATCAAGCAATATCTCTTATACGAGTATTTTAAAATCTCCGAATAACTGCAAAATAACAAATGCCGTCTGAAAATGTTCAGACGGCATGGATAAAGCTGATTGAATAACCGCTACCTCTAACAATCATCCCGATTTTTATCAATCTGGTTTCAAATAAGCAGGAAATATATCGTCAAATATATTCACTGATGTTTTATGAATCTGCGGCATGGCGGCAAATTTCTACCGCTTCTTGTAAACTGCTCACACCAAAAATCTGTAAATTCGGAAACTCCCGCATATCACGCGGTAAATTAGCCTTAGGCACAATAGCCTTTTTAAAACCCAATTTTTCCACCTCTTTCAAACGCTCTTGCCCACGTGCGACCGGACGCACCTCGCCGCTCAAACCGATTTCACCGAAAGCCACCATTTTCTCAGGCAGAGGACGGTTTCGAAAGCTGGAAAGCATAGCCAAAATAATCGCCAAATCCGCAGCAGGTTCGTTAATCTTGACACCACCTACCGCATTTAAAAATACGTCTTGATCAAAGCATGCAATCCCTGCATGGCGATTTAATACCGCCAATAACATCGCCAAACGGTTTTGCTCTAATCCAACCGTCAAGCGCTTGGGAGTAAAACCGTGCGCATCATCTACCAATGCCTGAATTTCTACCAACAACGGACGACTACCCTCTTGAGTAACCAATACGCATGAACCGGGCACATCGTCACGATAGCTCGCCAAAAAAATCGCCGATGGATTGGAAACGCCTTTTAAGCCTGTTTCAGTCATCGCAAATACACCCAATTCATTGGCCGCGCCAAAACGGTTTTTAATCGCACGTATCATGCGGTAATTGGAATGCTGATCCCCTTCAAAATACAACACGGTATCGACCATATGCTCCAACACACGCGGGCCTGCGATTGCTCCATCTTTGGTTACATGGCCGACCAAAATCATACTGATCCCCATTTGTTTCGCCATACGCGTCAGCTGTGCCGCACACTCACGTACTTGGGAAACCGAGCCAGGTGCAGAAGTAATCTGATCGGAATACATGGTTTGGATCGAATCAATCACCACAACCGCAGGTTCATGCTGCTTCAAAGCCGCCTGAATCGCTTCCATACGGATTTCAGCCAAAAGGTTTACACCATCACTCTGCAAACCCAAACGTTGGGAGCGCAAAGCCACTTGTTGTGCCGATTCCTCGCCGGACACATACAAAACTTTTCGGTTTTTGGCCATCAGAGCAACTGTTTGCAATAACAAGGTTGATTTACCGATACCCGGATCACCTCCCAATAAAATCACCGCACCTTCAACTAAACCTCCTCCCAATACACGGTCCAACTCGCCCATACCTGTTGCGCAACGGGGCACTTCTGTTGCCGTTACTTTCGACAGCTCCTGTACTTGAGATACATCTGCCGCCCAAGACTGAAAACGGGCATTTTTCGGCTCAGGCGCTGCCAAACTTTCCTGTAACGTATTCCACTCACCGCAATGCGGGCATTTTCCTTGCCACTTTGGAGTTGTACCGCCACATTCGCTGCATTGATAAATTGTTTTCGGTGCTTTTGCCATAATTGTAAAAAGGCCGTCTGAAAAGCAAGATTGTAGCATGTGCTGCAATCCGTGTTTTCAGACGGCCTTATATATTCAGAAAATCAACAAATATAGATTTGATGCTTTTATGCACCTAATTTTGCTATAAGGAGATAATTGATGCCGAACTACCGCTTTACTACCGCTTTACTATCGCTTTACTACCGCTTTTCACATGCGCCACTGGTATTGAAACCATTGGCTGCAGCAGCTGTTGTACAACTGTAGTTATTGCCGAAACTGTCCATCCATGCGGCAAGCGTATAATTACTGTCCTTAGGCGTACTTACCAAACAATAAGTAGTCGGGCAACCGGCTTCTTTCAATTTCAAGGCCACCGTATATTTTTCATTGACCCTCTTATCCAACTCATTGCTGATAGTAATCACATTTTGCAAATCTACTTTCGGATTTTTAACCTGCTCGGTTTTTAGCAAAGCATTAATTTTCATCATATCCGCTTGTGCACTAACCAAATCGCCACGCTCTACATAACGGATATAGGAAGGATACGCGATAGTTGCCAATATACCTAAAATAGCGATAACAATCATAATTTCCAATAATGTCATACCGGCAGTATTCAATTTTTGATTCATAATCTTTGCCCGTATCAATTACCCGATGATTCAACATAAGATTGTACCGTTACCATCGTATTGGCATTTTTACCCCAAGCCCTGGCTGTTACACGGTAAACCGTAACATTATTTTGATGACTGATAAACTCAATCACATAACGTGCCGCCTTACTGACACCGCTACCGGTTGCCCCATACGTTTTACCTTTGCTTTCCAAGCAAGTATCCTTATCACATGATGCAGCCTTCCAAACAGGAACACTACCGCCGGCTGCCAAAGTTATAGTACCTTGGCGGGTACCGCTAACTGTTGCAGCTTGCGCATTTGCAGGAGAGCATAAGCCATCTGTGCAATCAGCAGTAAAACTAGGATCCTCCAAATCTGCAATTTCACTCTCCCCTTGCCGTAGGGCAGCTTCTGCAACCGACATCGCCAACTTGCGATCGGCATCATTTGAACTGATCCGCATTTCCGTATTGTAGGATTGGGCTGCAGCCACGACCAATACGGCCACCACAATCATCATAATCAGAACGATAAACAAAGCAAAGCCCTGCTGCTTAACCGGCGGCATATTGCTTAAATATTGTCTTCGCATGTCATACCTCCCCTTACAGCAGCATCAATTGTATAAATATCTACATTACCTCCATCAACATTACCACTACCCGCTGCTATACTGCCGCCATTCAACGTAATACGGATTAAAGCAGGTGCCATATCAGTACGGAGCTGGGTAGAAAATTGATAGGTTTCACTTGCTGCTGTGCCTGCTGCAGCACCTGCAGCATTATTCGGGCATACTAGATAACCATAACGTATGGCCATACTTCTTATACCGGACATTAAAAATTGTGGATTACCCCATTCTCCTCTATTATTTAACTCATAGCGGAAAAGCCCTTGCTGCACCTCCCCAATCGTATCTATAGCACCTATAGCATAAGCATTTACCATATAGCGCTGTACCGCCATTTCCGCCGGCACATGGTTTGGAGATATTGCCGGATCTGTAGTTAATTGATTCTGGGAAAATGTTACCGTTGTAGGACGATCTAGTACATTACAACTACTAACTACCAAAGGCATTGAGGTATTATTACTTAAGCCTTGTAAAGGATCATTTGCAGGTATATTCAAACGCAAGCCGCCTGCTGCATTCTCAGAAACAGAAGCAGAACCTATGCCATACTGGAAAATTAAAGCATCGCCGGTTAAACCCGGAATACCCAAAGATGCCTGTTTAATCGGAATCAATGCAGTTTGACTGGCATCTGTAGGTTGCAACTTAAATATTACGTTTCCATCGGTAGCGCCATCGTTTTTAATCGCATCTGCTTTATGATTTAACATATTGAAGCAACCGAAACCACCTGCCATACGCGCATCCCGCACAATTAGATTGGCAGCATTACGCAAATCCTGCTGTACGGAAAGTCTGGCAAGCGCAACATCATTGATTTTCCGTGAAGCAAAATAACCCGAGCCGACTGCGATTAACACAATCATACTCAATATACTGGCCACCAAAAATTCAATCAGGCTGAAGCCTTTTTGCCGTGCTCTTGCCGCCGTTATGTGTCTTGTTTTTTTTATATTTATCATCATTATTGTGATACCCGTGCCGAATAAGTATAGCTTTCAGTTATTTGGTCATCTCCACCCCATGTTACGGTAATTACCGTATCACCGGTTGCATTTGCCGCAATTGTATATCGTGCAGGAGTCTCGGAAACATTGAGTAATGCATTCTCAAACTCAGCCAATTGACTTGCCGCCAACTCGCTTTTAGTAAATTCGTTTTTATTTGTTATTGAAGTTTGCTTTGCGGTACCGGTTTTATGATAAGCAGCATAAGAATAACTTTTCCAACCTGTTTCATTGCCATTTTTTGTTACTGCCGTAGCTGTTGGATTAGCCAACATACCTTCAATCAGATTCTGCACTGCTTGTGCCGCAACTGTTTGACTTTGAGCTTCAGCCACGCCGGAAACCGTACGTAGCTGGGTAGCCAACAATGCCAAAATACCTAAAGCCAGCACGACCATAGCCACCAATACTTCGATTAACGTCATACCGCTCTGCTGATTTTTCAGACGGCCACGGCTGGATTGTTGAATATCATATGACTTCACCTTCATTACTTTCATGGCTTTTCCTTACATCCAGCAGGTTCGCAAAAACTTACACGTCCACTGTTATCAACTAACAGCTTGGATTGATAACCCGAATCATTGGCAGTATCGCTCAAAGCCAAAACTACGGCACCCGCCGACCAGCTTAAGCTGGCGGGACTCGTATTTTGGGTGTTATAGCCGAAGTTGCCGTTAGGTAAAAATCCCATCATTTTAACAGCTGCACCATTGCCCGAAACTGGTACAGATTCGGCACTAAAAGAAATTGCCGAGCTACCGCTCGTATTCAATGGTACTGCACGTAGAGCAATATCAGTAGAGTTACGTTTATAACCCACAACACCATCACGCTCGGCATATGCCGCAATACCCTGCTGGGCATAATTAGCATCACAATAACTGTCGACATTACCGTCAGATTTTACCTGCACAGGGCAAATATAAACGGGAGCGTTCAAACGCACGGCTTCCGCACGCGCAAAACGGAGAAGATTAGCCACTTTTTCGGCTTGCGATGCCACTTTCCGGCTGGCAAGCCATTGGCTCATATTTGGAAGGGCGATGGTTGCCATGATAGCCATCACGGCAATCACCACCATCAATTCGATTAGTGTAAAACCTTTTTGTTTCAAATGCATAAATTTGCCTGATAGACGTAATTCGGTAAGACCAAGTTAGTTTCAAACTGCATGGGCTTACGTAATGTGTAGTATTTTGTGAATTTTTTATGATGGCATTTTAAACGATAAGTGTGAGAGCACCTAATAAAATATGGTATTTCGCTATACTTATGTATCAATCTTCCATCATTGCCGACTCAGGAATATAAGCCGCATTATCAAATTTTGTAAACTGCCCCATAAAGGTGAGAAAAACCTTACCCGTTGGGCCGTTACGATGTTTACCGACGATACACTCAGCCAAACCTTTCAACTGACTTTCAGCATTATAGTATTCATCACGATACATAAACATAATTAAATCAGCATCTTGCTCAATCGCACCGGATTCGCGTAAATCCGACATCATCGGACGCTTATCGGTTCTTTGCTCTACTGCACGACTTAACTGCGACAAAGCAATCACCGGCACTTGCAACTCTTTGGCTAATGCCTTCAAAGAACGTGAAATCTCTCCCAACTCCGCAGTTCGGTTATCTGAGCGGCCCGAACCTTGCATTAATTGCAGATAATCGATCACAATCAAACCAAGCTTACCCCCAAACTGACGGGCCAAACGGCGGGCCCGGGCACGCAATTCAAGTGCAGTCAGACCCGGTGTTTCATCAATAAACATCGGAGCATCAGATAACTTCACGACCGCATCGTTCAAGCGCCCCCAGTGTTCATCTTGCAACGCTCCGGTTTTCAATACATGCTGGTCAATTCTCCCAACCGAACCCAACATACGCATTACAAGCTGTGCCCCCCCCATTTCCATGGAAAATACGGCAACCGGCAACTTTAATTCCACTGCTACATATTCGGCGATATTGATTGAAAAAGCCGTTTTACCCATAGAGGGCCGACCGGCAACGATAATCAGATCCCCCGGCTGCAAACCCGATGTTTTTTTATCTAAATCGATAAAACCCGTTGCTATGCCAGTTACTTCATTAGGATTATCGCGCGAATAAAGCATATCAATGCGCTCAACCACCTCTTTCAGCAGCCCGGGCATATCCAAAAAACCCTGTTTGGATTTTGCTGTACTTTCCGCAATTTGGAATACTTTATTTTCCGCTTCATCCAATAATTGCCCCGCATCCCTCCCCTGAGGGTTATAAGCACTGCGGGCAATATCCGTTCCGACCTCTGCCAATTGCCGCATAATCGAACGCTCGCGAACGATCTCAGCATAACGGCGGATATTAGCTGCAGACGGCGTATTCTGAGCTAATGTAATCAGATAATTAAAGCCCCCAGCCGCCTCTAACTCATCGTTACGCTCTAAAGCCTCCTGAACCGTAATCACATCAGCAGGACGGCTTTCATTAATCAAATTGGCAATAGCACGGAAAATTACTCTGTGTTCGTGGCGGTAAAAGTCTTCTCCCATGACCACATCAGCAATGCGATCCCATGCCGAATTTTCCAACAACAGACCGCCCAATACCGACTGTTCAGCCTCCATTGAATGCGGCGGCAACGAAAGCACACTCACTTCCCTATCATCAGACGGCATCATATCGGTTAAATCATTCATACTGCATTCCTTATCGATCAACTTATCATTATAACGGTTGGAAGAGAGCTACGATAAGTTTTATTGGTTTTTTCAAGCCGAAGCAGGTAAAATCAATCAAGCTAAACTTGGTAGCCGCCACTTAACAACAGGCAGCTTTTCCAAGTATGCAAACACACAAACACCAAACCACAGGAGTGAATCATGGAACACAAATTGCCCGAACTACCCTACGCTTTAGACGCTCTCGAACCGCACTTGTCCAAAGAAACTTTAGAATACCACTACGGCAAACACCATCAAACATATATCACCAACCTGAACAATCAAATCAAAGGCACCGAATTTGAAAATCTGTCTTTGGAAGAAATCGTTAAAAAATCTTCAGGTGGCATCTTTAACAATGCGGCCCAAACTTGGAACCACACTTTCTACTGGCTGGGCTTTACACCCAAAGGCCAAGGCAAACCTAGCGGTGACTTAGCTACCGCAATTGATGCCAAATGGGGCAGCTTTGAAGCCTTCCAAGAAGCATTCAATGCCTGTGCTGCAGGTACTTTCGGCTCCGGCTGGGCTTGGTTGGTCAAAAAAACCGATGGTTCTTTAGACTTGGTTTCCACCAGCAATGCCGCCACTCCGTTAACCGGAGATGCCACTCCATTGTTGACTTGTGACGTATGGGAACACGCCTATTATATCGACTACCGCAATAGCCGCCCGAACTACCTCAAAGGCTTTTGGGAAATCGTAAATTGGGATGAAGTAGCAAAACGCTTTGCTTCATAACTAATTGAAATACCAATGCCGCCCACTAAAATTATGGGCGGCATTTTTCATATTCGTACATCTCATATCTCAAAAAATCTTTATGATTAATTATAAAGGTCGGCTGGGAAATGGCCTCTTTTCAAATCGGGCAATCTCAAGCCGCCTGAAAATTCGGTCTTTCAAATACTCCAAATGTAACCCGTACAAATCGCGCAGAACAATAATTACTGACTCCGACTTGCGTAAAAGAAAAACTACAACCATAAAAAAAGCAGGCCGAAAGCCTGCTCTTTGGATGCTTTTAAAACAAATATTTATTACAGAGCATCCTTCAATGCTTTACCTGCACGGAATTTAGGTGTTTTGGCTGCTGCAATAGTCAGGGGCTCACCGGTTTTAGGGTTACGGCCTTGGCGCTCTGCACGCTCACCAACATAGAAAGTACCGAAACCGACCAGAGTTACGGTATCGCCTTTTTTCAAGGCGCCGGTTACGGCATTAATCATACCGTCCAATGCTTTAGAGGCAGCAGCTTTAGAAATATCAGCTTCTTGAGCAATCGCTTCGATTAATTCAGACTTGTTCACGATAAGTCCCTTTCTATTGTTTAGAGAATAATGAAAGCCACGTATAACGGGCATTTGGTTAAAACTTACACATCTGGCGACTTTATAACAAGCCTAAAAACACCGTGTCAAGCACAAAGGTACGGAATATGGCGGTTTATTGACGTTTATCCACTATACTCCATACCTTTTACAACACATCAGCTACAATTCTAATGCTTGGTGGCTTTTGTACTTGACTTGCCCGTTACTGTAGTACCCGATGCGGGACCAACAGTATCTTCAAGATCTTTCCAAGGCGCCGGTTGGCGCTCCAAGCCCAAAGCCAATACTTCATCAATCCATTTGACAGGATGAATTTCCAAGCCGTCTTTCACATTTTGAGGAATTTCCTCTAAATCTTTCACATTATCTTTCGGTATCAAAACATGTTTGATACCGCCACGTAATGCAGCCAAGAGTTTTTCCTTTAAGCCGCCGATGGGCAATACTTCGCCACGCAAGGTAATTTCCCCAGTCATCGCCACATCAGCACGAACCGGAATGCCGGTTAAAGCCGAAACCATGGCCAATGTCATCGCAATACCCGCGCTCGGGCCGTCTTTCGGAGTAGCTCCTTCCGGCACATGCACATGCATATCTTTTTTCTCGTAGAAGTCAGGTGCAATACCCAAACCTTCGGCACGAGAGCGTACTACGCTCCAAGCAGCGGAAATAGACTCTTGCATCACATCTCCGAGCTTACCGGTACGCACTATATTACCCTTGCCACGCAAAGCAACGGCTTCGATAGTCAGCAATTCTCCGCCAACCTCCGTCCAGGCCAAACCTGTTACTTGCCCGATACGGTTTTCCGATTCGGCCACACCGTAATCAAAACGGCGAACACCCAAGTATTCATGCAAGTTTTCGGCATTCACACTTACAACAGCTGCTTTACCGGTTCGGCCTTTACCCTTAGGCTTACTTGCCGCTTTTTTATCTTCTGCCAAAGCAACCGACATCACGACTTTACGGCAGATTTTAGCAATTTCGCGGTCAAGCGAGCGCACCCCGGCCTCGCGGGTATAGTAGCGGATGATATCGCGCACAGCGGTTTCATCAATGACTGCCTCACCCTCTTTAACACCATTGCGCTTCATCTGCTTAGGTACCAGATATTTCATAGCAATGTTTATTTTCTCATCTTCGGTATATCCTGAAAGACGGATAATCTCCATTCTATCAAGCAATGCCGGAGGGATATTCAAGCTATTGGATGTAGCAATAAACATTACATCGCTCAAATCGTAATCAACTTCCGCATAATGGTCGGCAAACTTACTGTTTTGCTCAGGGTCAAGCACTTCCAATAAGGCACTAGCAGGATCACCGCGGAAATCATTCCCCATCTTATCGATTTCATCTAATAAAAATAATGGGTTTTTTACACCGGCTTTAGCCATGTTCTGTAAAATTTTACCCGGCATCGAACCGATATAGGTGCGGCGGTGACCTCTTATTTCGCTTTCATCCCGAACGCCACCCAAAGCCATACGCACATACTGGCGTCCCGTTGCTTTGGCAATAGATTCACCCAAAGAAGTTTTACCTACCCCCGGTGGACCTACCAAACACAAAATCGGGCCTTTGATTTTATCAACACGTTTCTGAACTGCTAAATATTCCAGAATACGCTCCTTTACTTTTTCCAAACCGTAATGGTCTGCGTCAAGCACCAGGTCTGCTTTTGCAATATCTTTGATAACGCGTGATTTTTTCTTCCACGGCAACTCAAGTAAAGTATCAATATAGTTGCGGACAACTGTTGATTCCGCCGACATAGGCGGCATCATTTTCAGCTTTTTGAGTTCAGACAGACATTTCTCTTCAGCCTCTTTACTCATACCGGCAGCTTTAATTTTTGCCTCTAACGCATCCAGCTCGCCACGCTCGTCTTCCTCACCCAACTCTTTCTGAATTGCCTTGACTTGCTCATTAAGGTAATACTCGCGCTGCGATTTCTCCATTTGGCGTTTTACACGCCCGCGGATACGCTTTTCCACCTGCATAATATCCAGCTCAGACTCGATTTGCGCCAGCAAATATTCCATCCGCGCCGAAACACCTACGGTATTCAAAATTTCTTGGCGCTGGTCAAGCTTCAATTGCAAGTGGGCGGCCACAGTATCTACCAAGCGGCTATTATCCTCTATGCCGTGAATGGTACCCAAAACTTCGGCAGGTATTTTTTTATTCAGTTTGGCAAACTGATCAAATTGGGCTAATAAGGTTCGACGCAATGCCTCCATATCGGCATTATCCGTTTCGGTGTCATAAACAGCCTCCACATGCGCCAGAAACAGATCCCCGTTATCTTCTACGGTTAGCGCACGGGCACGTCGGATACCTTCTACTAATACTTTTACTGTTCCATCAGGCAATTTTAATACTTGTAAGACGTGTGCAACCGTACCCATCTCATGCAGATCTTTAGCATTGGGTTCTTCATCATTGGGGTTGCGCTGCGCCAATAAAAATACCGGCTCATCATTTGCCATCGCCAAATCCAGCGCGGCAATTGATTTTGGCCGACCTACGAAAAGCGGCAACACCATATGCGGATAAACCACCACGTCACGCAAGGGCAATGTTGCCAATGCACTGTATTCCTCGAATTTTTTGTCTGTCATTGCTGGTATCTCTTGCTTCATTGCAAATTAGGTTAACTGCGAAGTTGGGGCAGCACTACTTTTTTCAAGCCTTGAAAAGAAGATGGCCGGCATCTATGTTCAACCTTTACACAAATCATCCCCATACCGGTAGCAAATGTGTAAAAATGTTTTGATTAACGATTTCCCTGCAACATAGATTCAGACGGCACTTTGCGATAGAATAAAAAAAATTTTGTTGCCTATGCCGTCTGAAAATGTTTCAGATAACCGGTATGCCGCTTTTTAAGGAGTTGCAATGTCTGAAGAACAAACCTCACTGATCGAATTTCCCTGTCAGTTCCCTTTGAAAATCATGGGTGCGCAACATCCTGAATTCGAATCAACAGTATTGGAAATCATCCGTCAACACGCCCCGGATACCGAAGCCGGGCAAATCAGTATCCGTCCAAGCAGTAAAGGCAATTATTTAGGTGCCACAGCTAAAGTAAATGTATCTAGCCAGGAGCAGCTGGATAATATTTATCGTGCCCTCACAAGCCATCCGATGATCAAAATGGTTTTATAAAATGAAAGTTGTAGAGCTGGGCCAAGCTGAATACGCACCCGTCTTCGAAGCTATGAAAGCATTTAATGCGGAGCGCACCGATGCTACCGAGGATGAACTGTGGATAGTCGAACACCCTCCGGTTTTTACCCAAGGTTTGGCGGGTAAGCCGGAGCATTTGTTAATACATGACGACATTCCCGTTGTACAAATTGATCGAGGCGGACAAATTACCTACCACGGCCCCGGCCAACTGGTCATTTACACTTTGATTGATTTTAAACGCCGCAAAACCAGTGTTCGCCATATTGTTTCGGCTTTAGAAAACAGTATTATCGCCACTTTATCCGATTACGGTATCGAAGCGGCTGCCGATCCGGCCCGCCCCGGCGTATATGTTGATGGAAGAAAAATCGCTTCACTAGGTTTGCGTATTAAAAACGGTTCGGTTTACCACGGCTTGGCATTAAACGTAGATATGGATTTAACCCCCTTCACACACATCAATCCCTGCGGCTATGCCGGAATGGAAATGGTACAGATTGCCGACTTCATCACACCCTGTCCGCCTCTAAGCGAAGTTGCCGCAAAACTCACCGAACACCTTAGCGCCAATCTTGCCTAATCTCGAAAGACACATCATGAGCGAAATCAAAACAGATCCCAAACAAGGCATCAAACTGAAAGGTGCCGACAAAACCGCGCGCATTCCGATTAAAGTTGTTCCTCTTGAAGAAAAACTAAAAAAACCCGAGTGGATTCGCGCCAAATTACCAAGCGGAAAAAAATTTTTCGAAATTAAAAACATACTGCGCGATCAAAAAATGCATACCGTATGTGAAGAAGCCTCATGCCCTAACATCGGCGAATGCTTCAGCAAAGGAACCGCAACATTTATGATTATGGGCGATATCTGTACCCGCCGCTGCCCATTTTGCGACGTAGGACACGGCCGCCCCAACCCGCTAGATCCGGACGAACCGAAAAATTTGGCAGAATCGGTTGCGGCGATGAATCTGCGCTATGTCGTGATTACCTCTGTTGACCGAGACGATCTGCGTGATGGCGGCGCCCAACATTTTGCCGATTGTATCAATGCCATCCGCGAAAAGAGCCCGCAAACCAAAATCGAAATTCTCGTACCCGATTTCCGTGGGCGTTTAGATATCGCCTTAGAGATTCTTGCTCAAACTCCGCCTGATGTATTAAACCATAATTTGGAAACTCACCCGCGCCTATACAAACAGGCTCGCCCGGGTTCAGATTATAAGCATTCTCTCGAATTATTACGCCGTTATAAAGAAATGATGCCACATATTCCTACCAAATCGGGCATTATGGTCGGCCTTGGTGAAACGGATGACGAAGTACGGGAAATTATGCGTGATATGCGTGCCCACAACATCGAAATGATTACGGTAGGGCAATATCTACAACCTTCAGACGGCCACTTGCCTGTCTTACGTTATGTAACGCCTGCTCAATTCAAAGAGTTTGAACAAGAAGCTTATGCCATGGGCTTTACGAATGCCGCTATCGGTGCGATGGTGCGCTCCAGCTATCATGCCGATGAACAAGCCGAAATCGCACTAAAAGAAAGCCAAGAGCAGACAACCACCATTAATTAACCTATCACCAATAAAAAAACAAGTGGTTAAATAACCACTTGTTTTTTATTCCCCCTAATAAATATTAAAAACCGCCCACACCGGCTATACCTCATTAGGCTTATCCTTATCCGATTCAGACGGCTATACAGCAATTTTTTCGGAAACAACCGAATATTTATATTATATCAACTGATTTCCACATAAACAGGTATTGAATCCAATTCAAGTATAGGCATACTTTCTTGAAAATACTGAGTATTTAAAATGCAATCAGATTTGCTATAATACATTTGGCATATTCATAATTATTTATATCCAAATAATTAAAGATAGATTATGCAATATACCTTTATTTTAGATGATATAAATCATCAATTCGGGAGAAATAATTAATGAAACGAAGAATCAGTTTAAAAATATTGATGGTATTAGGCAGTTGGTTACCTCCCTCTTACAGCAAACCATTTGGGAAAACAGCTAAAAAAATCCGCTTTCTATTAGGAAAACAAGTTTGTCCGAATATGGGGAAAAATGTCAATATTGAAAAAGGTGCGTATGTATTTCCCGATACTGTGATAGGTGATAACTCGGGAATTGGTGTAAACAGTGAAATTTGCCGGGGATTAACCATCGGTAAAAATGTCCTCATGGGGCCTGAGTGCATATTTTACTCAAATGCCCATAAGTTTGATAAAGAACGGCGTATATTTGACGGCTACACGGAAACCAATCCGATCACTATCGGAGACAATGCCTGGATAGGCCGGCGTGCCATCATTATGGGGGGAGTTACCATCGGCGAGGGAGCAGTCATCGGGGCTGGCTCCGTTGTTACCAAAGATGTTCCTCCTTATACTTTGGCTGCAGGTAATCCTGCGATAATAAAAAAATCATTATTAGACTAACAATAAAGGCCGTCTGAAACTTTTCAGACGGCCTTTATTGTTACCAATCACTTTTTAATACAATCCGATAACGTGCTTTGCCTGCTTCAAGATGTTGAACAGCTTCATTTACCCGAGACATCAGATACTCTTCAACAATCGGCTCTACCTGTTTACGGGCGGCAAACTCTATCATTGTACGCAATTGTGCCGGCGAACCGGTAGGAGACCCCGCTACGGCTTTTTGCCCGCTGATCAATGAAAATGCGGCAATATCAAGTGGCTCCAACGTAGCACCGACAATATGCAGTTTTCCATGCGGTTTCAGCAAGGTCATGTAAGCATTCCAGTCTAATTTCACGTTAACCGTTGAAACGATCAGATCCAAGCTGCCTGCTGCCTGGGTAAATGCTTCCGTATCGCGAGAGTCCAGAATTTTATGTGCTCCCATGCGGTAAATCGCATCATATTTATCAGGATTCGAACTAAATGCGGTTACCTCGCAGCCCCAAGCATTGAAAAAACCTAACGCCATATGACCGAGACCGCCAACGCCGATTACGCCAACTTTATGACTGGCATTGATTCCATGCTGCAACAGTGGCTCAAATACGGTAATTCCCCCGCATAGTAAAGGGCCAGCCTTACTCATATCCATATTTTCAGGCAGAGGAATCACCCATTGCCATTGGGCACGCACTTTATCGGCAAAACCGCCCTGATGTATTCCGCCAAGGACCGTAGGCACAGCATGGGAACATAAATTAGCATGGCCACCGATACAGGGATCACAGTGCTGGCATGATTCTGCTGTCCACCCCAAACCGACTTTTTGCCCCACTTTCAAACCCTTTACCGCGTTTCCCATTCTCACTATTTCTCCAACCACCTCATGACCGGGTACCAAAGGATAGTGGCTGAACCCCCAATCGTTAGCCATCATCGACAAATCAGAATGACAAATACCGCAATATTCAACCTTAATTTCTACTTCGTCGTTTTTCAGCTGGCCTGCGTCAAAATCATAACGCTCAAGTTCTGCTCCGGGCTGCTTTACCGCCCAAGCACGAATAATATTTTCATTACCCATCATTTCACTCTCCAAAATAATATAGCTATGCAGATCTTCACATGCTTACGTCTGCATCACAAGTAAAATCAATCAAACTGTCCTCCCTGCCGTCTGAAAAATATTAAAATGCCGCCGAACATATCTATCCGTTGCCATCAAACAAAAACAATTAATTCATATAATAACAAACTCGGATTTTACCTAGCTGATTCTTTACCTGCTCTTTCAAAGCACTTATGATGAACTTTTCATATTTCCTTATCACGGTTTCATATGCGGGCATTTATCCTTAGCGATTGTGAAAACTCCGAGTGTTCGGAAAAGTCATATGCTCTTTTAGTGGCTAATTTGACTAAAGGCCATCATTTCATCGCTCAAACCGAACAGCGGCAGTTTGCATTTAACACTCGTGTAAATCCGCAAAACCAAAATGTCTACCGCTGGCCGGTTAATCTGCTTCATTCCCCTTACCGAGGCGAAGCACAAAGCGTGAATATCGCATCCAATCTTGAAGTAAATAATTTATATACGCTGACCTTTGACAATGGCAACGGGGGAAAGCAATATAATTTGGAAAGCTGGTTCAGCCGATACGAAAGCGGCTTCGAAGAAGCTTGCCAAAACTTACGCCAATCCCCTTCTGGCCATCTGAAAATTCCATCTTCATTATGGCAGGTACTAAAGTTAAAGCTATTGAGTATTTTACGAAACCCTCATAACCGTGAAGACCATTTCGTTTACCTCTGGCACCAAGCCCTGCAACACCGCCTTCCTCAAATAAGTGCCGAGTTTGTCGAACTCATTGCACAAAGGCCGCACCAACGCGTAGAAAAGATTTTGCATACGTTTGGCTTTACCATGGATGAATACACCCGCTGGCTGGCCAATCTTTACGGAATGCTGAGCGAAGGCTTATATCGTCCCTCCTTATTCGAACGAATGTTTGCCGCCTTATTCACCGATCCCCAAGCCGTTAAAATCGGCTTATACCGTTATCATTATGATTCAGACTGTTGCTTATTCAATGATCGGGGTTATTGTCTGCAGGCATCATCAACACAAATAAGTATCGGGATAGGGCTGGCTTCGGACATGTTTTCCATTATTCATATTCCGCGCAGCTATTGGGAAACGCTACCGAAATGGTTTGATGCGCTGCCACCGCCACCGCAAGGAGAAATGGTTGTATACGATAACGAAAATACCCAACGCCTTACCTACAACCGCCTTACAGCCGCCCGTGCCCGATATGCGGCATACGGCAAAAGCAACCGGCGGCAAGATTATTTTTGAAATATATACAAACTACTCAAGCAATATCTTACCTTCCAATATGCCGTCTGAAACATTTCAGACGGCATCACAATATCGAATAAGTCATTTTATTTTTAAACCACAAATAAAAATGCCGTCTGAAAGCTTCAGACGGCATTTTCAAATGATACATTTTCAACTAGTTAGCTTCTTTGAAAGCCTTATCGGCCTCTTCAAACTTAGTTTCTACCGAAGCAGGTACTTTACCCATCAAGGATACGACAACAACGGTAATCGCACAGGCGATAAAACCCGGAACAATTTCATACAGGCTGCTGCCGGTAGCTTTCCAAGATACCACTGTCAACGCACCTACCAACATACCTGCCAAAGCACCGTTGGCCGTCATCCGTTTCCAGAATACCGATAAAATCACCACAGGGCCAAAAGCCGCACCAAAACCTGCCCAAGCATAAGCTACCAAGCCCAATACGCGGCTTTCCGGATCCGAAGCAATCACAATCGCAATAACCGCTACGGCCAAAACCATCAGACGTCCGATCCACACCAATTCTTGCTGGGCAGCATTCGGGCGTAAAAAGCCTTTGTAAAAGTCTTCGGTAATGGCACTTGAACACACCAGCAACTGGCACGATAAAGTAGACATGACGGCTGCCAGGATCGCGCTCAAAATCACACCTGCCACCCATGGATTAAACAGCAAGGTAGTCAATGCGATAAATACACGTTCATCATTACCGGCCATACTTGACACTTGCTCCGGATGCGCGCCGAAATAAGCAATACCGAAATAGCCCACGGCTACTGCGCCGGCCAAACACAGAATCATCCAAGTCATACCGATACGACGGGCTTTCACCAATGATTTCACATTCTCTGCCGCCATAAAACGTGCCAAGATATGTGGTTGGCCGAAATAACCCAAGCCCCAAGCGGCAGTTGAAATAATACCGATCAAGGTCGTGCCTGCCAGCAAGCTGCCGTACTCTTTACCGGTAGTCGCCGCCACCTGAGCAATAGCCGCACTCATTTCGGCAGCACCGCCGACAGCCAAATACACCATGATAGGCGTCAAGATCAAAGCAAAAATCATCAAAGTGGCTTGAACGGTATCCGTCCAGCTAACGGCCAAGAAACCGCCGATAAATGTATAAGCAATAGTCGCACCCGCGCCCAACCACATAGCTTGAGTATATGAAATATCAAAAAGGCTTTGGAACAAACGAGCGCCCGCCACAATGCCCGAAGCACAGTAAATAGTAAAGAAAAACAAAATGATGGCAGCAGAAATCACTTTCATCAGTTTGCCTTCCGCACCGAAGCGGTGAAAGAAATAATCAGGCAGCGTCAACGCATTGTTATTATATTCGGTATGCACCCGCAAGCGGCCGGCTACCAAGCGCCAGTTGAAATATGCGCCAACCGTCAAACCAATGGCAATCCAAGCCTCACTCATACCGGTTGCATAAATCGCGCCCGGCAAGCCCATCAAAAGCCAACCTGACATATCGGATGCACCGGCAGACATCGCAGTTACGAAACTGCCCAAACTGCGGCCTCCGAGAATATAGTCGTCAAAATTGCGGGTGGAGAAATAAGCAGCGAAGCCTATCAGCAACACAGCAATCAGATAGATGCCAAAAGTGACATACATCGGATTAAAGTTACCCATTTGTAAACCTCATATTGATATGTTTTTTTGAATATCGAACCAGCCCTTTTATAGCAAGCCAGACGATGAGAACGGATTTAGATACAGTATCGTACCGAAAAAGCGAACATATGCCGGATTGCAACATTTCCGTTTTAGTAACGGCAGCAGTATTGCAATCCGTATATCTTTTTATTTTCCGACAACCGACTGCTTTAAGACCGTAATTTTTGTGCAATAATCTTGCTTATTTAACATTAAGCTTACATATAAGTCAAGAATCGTTAATATTTGTTACTAACTTTAAGCTTCCAGACACAATAAACTACGCCACATTACCCATCTTACGCGCATTTTTCAGACGGCCTAAGCCAATATACTTTCCACGCTTATAACAAAATAGCATTTTATTACAACCAACCATTCTTTCCCTTTTTCAGACGGCCTGTTTAAAGTATGAACAAACAAATAAAAAGGAATCATATAAATGACCAGCCTACCTCTACCGCCTGAAATAGCAACGCAACTTGCCGCCCTTTCCCCTACTCAGTTGGCTTGGCTTTCCGGTTACTGCTGGGCACAAAGCCAAGGCGTGGCGCAAACCGTAGCCTTCTCGGAAAATTTTTCTGCCGATGCGGCGCCAGCCCGCCGTATCACCATATTATCGGCCTCGCAAACCGGCAATGCCCGCCGCGTTGCCTCCGACTTACTGATAAAACTCGAAACCTCAGGGCTTGATGTGCGCTTAATCGGAGCGGCCGACTTCAAAAGCAAAAACCTGCCTGAAGAAGATATCTTATTATTGGTTACCTCTACCCAGGGCGAAGGCGAACCACCCGAAGAAGCCGTACCTCTGTATAAATTCCTTTTCGGCAAAAAAGCACCGGATTTAAGCAAACTTAGTTTTGCGGTATTGGGTTTGGGCGACACCAGCTATCCAAATTTCTGCCAAGCGGGTAAGGATTTTGACAACCAGCTGTCTAAGCTAGGTGCCAAACGTTTGGCCGAACGCGTTGACTGTGATTTAGACTATGACACCCAAGCCAATGCTTGGATAGAACAAATCAGTACAACCATAAGTGAATTGTGCCGGCAAAATACCGCAAATAATGCTCCCCAAAGCTCGACTTCACAAACTCCCTCCCCACCCGCGCAGTTATATACGAAAGAACAACCCTTTACCGCTAGCCTTTCGGTGCGTCAAAAAATTACCGCACGCACAGCGGAAAAAGATGTCGAACATATCGAAATCGACTTATCAGGCTCGGGTATCCGCTACCAAGCCGGAGATGCCTTGGGTGTTTGGCCGGTAAATAATAGCGCGCTGGTTGATGAAATATTGTCATTGCATCAACTCAACGGTAGCGAAACCGTCAAACTTCCAAGCGGTAGCGAAACCGATATCCGCAATGCACTCACCCATCATGCGGACATTACCCAAAACACCCCCGCATTAGTCACCCAATATGCCTTACTCAGCAATGATGAAGTGCTAAAACAGACGGTAGAAAATGCGGAAGCATTAGATGTTTATCTGGCGGCAACCCCACCCGTAGGTGTTTTTTCCGACCACCCCAATCCTCTGGATGCAGCAACCCTATTCAATCTATTCCGCCCTCAAACTCCCCGGCTCTACTCTATTGCGTCTTGCCAAGAAGAGGTTGGCGAAGAAGTTCATCTTACCGTCGGCGTTGTCCGATTCGAACACCACGGACACAGCTATACGGGAGCGGCATCAGGATTTCTAGGTAACACGCTTGAAGAGGGAGACACTGTACGGGTTTTTGTGGAACCCAACCCACATTTCCGTCTGCCTGAAAACGGTAGTACACCTATTATTATGATAGGCGCAGGCACCGGAGTGGCTCCTTTCCGCGCTTTTATGCAACAACGTGAAGCAAACGGTGATACCGGCAAAAACTGGTTGATATTCGGTAATCAAAAATTTACCGATGATTTCCTGTACCAAAGCGAATGGCTACAGTATAGAAAAAACGGTTTGCTCTCACGCGCCGACTTGGCATGGAGCCGGCAAGGCTCAGAAAAAGTTTATGTCCAGCACAAATTAGCTACCGCCGCCGAAGAAATATGGAGTTGGTTGCAAGAAGGCGCACACATTTATGTGTGTGGCGATGCCTCCCATATGGCGCGCGATGTAGAAAATACCCTGCTTGATATCATCGCCACACAAGGGAACATGGATCAGGATGACGCCGAAGAGTATCTGAACAATCTGAGAGAAGAGAAAAGATACCAGCGTGATGTCTATTAAATCTTATTCTCAATCATAAACACACTGTTTAAACTCTATACGATACCCTCATATCAAAATCCGCGTGAGGGTATCATCATTGTTTCTTACCTATCCGTAATCAAATAATAAGCACAATATCCAACTATCCTATTTTCTGCTTTTATCACCATAATTTACATTTTCAATACTTGCAATGCGAACAGTTTTTATTTATATTTGCATAAACAAATAAAACTGACTCTCATCATTATTTGAGAGAAAACAGAAACAGGAGCACATCATGTTCGTATGTATCTGCAATGCCATTACCGACCGCCAAATTCAAGAAACCGTTGCTGCCGGCGCAAGTACGCTCAGCGATCTGCAGGCACAACTTGGCGTAGCTACCTGCTGCGGATGTTGCAGCGATTTGGCCTCATCTTTTTTAAACACGGCAAATAGCCAAGCTCAAAATACAACAGTTACCGCGGGTATTAACGTACAAAGTTAATCCTCCGCCGACAAATCAAATATGGTTTCAAAATTTCAAAGCATCCGTTATCAAACGGATGCTTTTTCACATTTGAATATTATTTCTTTCACCATTACCTTAGCCTCTTTACGCATAAAGCATTCAGCCAAATCGATATCTACACAATAAAATATCATTACTTATCAATACGAGAAGATAAAAATTGCTTTTCAGACGGCATTTTTATGATATAAAGCACTTACTCAAAATAAGTTCAGCGATTATCATCGATTTCGGATATATTGAACGTTATCTGCTTGGATTGCGTATGCAGATAAGAAGCCTCCCCGGCCAATAACAATAACCATCAGGAGAAAACATCATGGAAAAAGTCTGGTTACAAAGCTATCAAGCAGGTGTGAAAGAAGAAGTGGATATCCGCCAATTTACTTCGATAGTTGATGCTTTTCAAAAAAGCAGTACCAAATATGCCAACCGTCCTGCTTTTATCAATATGGGAAAAAGCCTGACTTACGGCGAGTTGGCCGAACTTTCAGGACATTTTGCTTCCTATCTTCAAGATCATCTCAAACTGACTAAAGGCGACCGCGTCGCCATTATGATGCCCAATTTATTGCAATATCCGGTTGCATTATTCGGAGCACTACAGGCCGGTATGATTGTCGTTAACGTCAACCCCCTCTATACACCCCGCGAGTTGGAACACCAACTTAACGACAGCGGAGCCCAAACCATTGTCGTATTGGAAAATTTTGCAGATACGCTGGAAATGGTTCTACCGCGTACGCAAGTAAAAAACGTTATTGTCGCCAGCATCGGCGATTTGCTCGGCAGCTTTAAAGGCTGGCTGACCAACTTTGTAGTACGCAAAGTAAAAAAAATGGTGCCGAACTACAACCTGCCCGGTTCCGTTACCTTCAAACAAGCCATTAATCTCGGACGTGCCCACCCTTTTATTCCGGTCGATATCACGCTTGAGGATACCGCCTTTTTACAATATACGGGCGGCACGACCGGCGTAGCCAAAGGCGCCGTATTAACACACGGCAATATTTGCGCCAATATGGCACAAGCAAAAGAATGGATCAGCCAAAGTTTGAACGGTGATAAAGAGGTAGCACTCAGCGCCCTTCCCCTGTACCACATTTTCGCCCTTACCGTGAATGTAATGATTTTCATGCAAATGGGCGCCGCCAACCTATTGATTACCAATCCGCGCGATTTACCTGCATTAATTAAAGAAATCGACAAACATAAAATAACCGTATTTATCGGCGTCAATACGCTTTTCAATGCCTTGATTAACCAAGAAGCCTTCAAATCACTCGATTTTTCACATTGGAAATTAGCATTAGGCGGCGGCATGGCGGTGCAAAAAGCCGTTGCAGACAAATGGCAGGCCATTACAGGCGTTCCCATTGTAGAAGCTTACGGGCTCACGGAAGCCAGCCCCGGTGTGGCCATTAATCCGCTGAACATTACTGCTCATACCGGCAATATCGGCTTACCCATTTCCAATACGGAAATTGAAATCCGTGATGATAACGGCCAAGCTCTGGGTATTGGGGAAGCGGGAGAATTGTGGATTCGCGGCCCGCAAGTCATGAACGGTTACTGGAACCGCCCCGACGAAACCGCCAAAGTATTAGACAGCCGTGGCTACTTGGCTACGGGCGATATTGCCGTGGTAGACGAAAAAGGCTGGATCAAACTGGTCGACCGCAAAAAAGATATGATTGTGGTATCCGGATTTAATGTCTATCCAAATGAAATCGAAGATGTTATCGCCCAACATCCCAAAGTATTGGAAGTTGCCTGCATCGGTGTCAGCAGTGAGAAAACCGGCGAAGCGTTAAAACTTTTCGTCGTTAAGAAAGATCCCTCGCTTACCGAAGCAGAGCTGATAGAGTACGCACGGCACGAACTAACCGGCTATAAGGTACCGAAAGATATAGAATTCCGTGATGATCTCCCCAAATCAAACGTAGGCAAGATACTGCGGCGGGAACTGCGGGACAGCACCCCTAAATCTTAAAATAACCAATACTCAAATAACCCAGCGGGCTTAATGCCCGCTATTTCATACACAAAAAAGACAAAATGTCCAAAAATATCTTTATTTTTTAATTTCTATTGCAATCTATTGCATATTCAGTCCAAAAAGTCTAACATGACCACATATCCACGACAACGGTAAAAGAAAACCATGAGCGCACAAACCCTTTACGACAAACTTTGGAACAGCCATATCGTCCGCGAAGAAGAAGACGGTACCGTTTTACTATATATTGACCGCCACTTGGTACACGAAGTCACCAGCCCCCAAGCCTTTGAAGGCTTGAAAATGGCAGGCCGGAAATTATGGCGTGTCGACAGCGTGGTTTCTACCGCCGACCACAATACCCCAACCGATCATTGGGACGAAGGCATCAAAGATCCAATTTCCAAACTACAGGTTGATACGCTTGACGACAACATTAAAGAATTCGGTGCGCTTGCCTATTTTCCTTTTAAAGACAAAGGCCAAGGTATTGTTCATGTTATGGGTCCCGAGCAAGGCGCAACACTGCCGGGCATGACTGTCGTATGCGGCGACTCCCACACCTCTACCCACGGCGCATTCGGTGCATTGGCACACGGTATCGGCACATCGGAAGTGGAACACACCATGGCCACCCAATGTATTACCGCAAAAAAATCTAAATCCATGTTGATTAAAGTAAACGGCCGTCTGAAAGCCGGTGTTACCGCAAAAGACCTCGCACTTTATATCATCGGACAAATCGGCACGGCCGGAGGTACAGGCTATGCCATAGAATTTGGCGGAGAAGCCATCCGTAATCTTTCTATGGAAGGCCGTATGACTTTGTGCAATATGGCCATAGAAGCCGGAGCCCGCTCCGGCTTGATAGCAGTCGACCAAACCACAATCGACTATATCGAAGGCAAACCGTTTGCACCCAAGGGTGAAGATTGGAACCAAGCCGTAGACTATTGGCGTACCCTCGTTTCAGATGAAAACGCTCAATTCGATAAAGTATTTGAATTTAATGCTGCCTATATCGAGCCACAAGTTACCTGGGGAACCTCTCCCGAGATGGTATTGGATATCAACGGCAAAGTCCCTAACCCTGCTGATGAAAACGACCCGGTCAAACGCAGCGGTATGGAGCGCGCATTGCAATATATGGGACTAACCGCCGATACTCCGTTAAACCAAATACCGGTTGATGTTGTTTTCATCGGATCATGTACCAACAGCCGTATCGAAGATTTGCGCGAAGCCGCCGCCGTAGCCAAAGGCCGTCTGAAAGCCGATAACGTCAAACGCGTATTGGTCGTACCCGGCTCGGGTTTGGTTAAAGAACAAGCCGAAAAAGAAGGCTTAGACAAAATCTTTATCGAAGCCGGCTTCGAATGGCGCGAACCCGGTTGCTCCATGTGCCTGGCTATGAATGCGGATCGTCTCGAACCGCAAGAACGCTGTGCCTCCACCTCCAACCGAAACTTCGAAGGCCGCCAAGGCAACGGCGGGCGCACCCATTTAGTCAGCCCTTCAATGGCCGCCGCCGCCGCCGTTACCGGCTACTTTACCGATGTACGCAGTTTATAAAGCAAAATTTACAAACCCGCCTCAGCGGCAACCGCAAGATTGTCACACCGTAGCCGCTCGGTTATGATACCGATACAGCTATGCTTTTCAGGCTGTACTTGATATCTAATAAGGAGTTTCAAAGATGAAAAAACTAATTCTTATCGCCCTATCCGCCACCGCTATGCTATCTGCCTGCAACACCGTATCCGGTTTCGGCAAAGACGTACAAAAAGCCGGCAACACTATCGAACGCGTAGCTAACTAAATGACCACCGCTACCCGAAAGGAAAGCACCATGATGAAAAAAACTTTTTGGCTTGCCCTAGGTGCAGCCGTATTACTCAGTGCCTGCAATACCGTAGCCGGCTTCGGAGCTGATGTGCAAAAAGCAGGCAGCGAACTTGAGCAGTCTGCCGAACGCCACAGCGCGCAATAAGCCCACTCCTCCGGGATTCGCTTGCGAATCCCGGCTGCCAACCGAAAGTACACCCATGAAAGCATTTACCCGCATAACCGCACTGGTTGCCCCACTGGACCGTGCCAACGTCGATACAGACGCAATCATCCCCAAACAATTTTTAAAATCCATCAAACGCTCCGGCTTCGGTCCCAATGCATTCGACGAATGGCGTTATTTAGATCACGGCGAGCCAGGCATGGACAACAGCAAGCGCCCGCTAAACCCCGACTTCCCTCTCAACCAAGCACGCTACCAAGGCGCGCAAGTATTGCTGACCCGCAAAAATTTCGGCTGCGGTTCCTCACGCGAACATGCCCCCTGGGCTTTGGACGACTACGGCTTCCGCGCCGTTATCGCTCCCTCGTTTGCCGATATTTTCTTCAACAACTGCTACAAAAACGGCTTGCTGCCCATCGTGCTTGATGAAGCCGTTGTCGAACAACTGTTCCGGGAAACCGAAACCACCGAGGGCTATGCACTGGATATCGATTTGGAAAAACAAACCGTTACCACACCGAGCGGAGAGTCATTTGCATTTGATATTACCGAACACCGTAAACACTGCCTGCTCAACGGTTTGGACGAAATCGGCCTGACTTTGCAACATGCCGATGAAATCAAAGCATTCGAAGCCAAACGCAAAGCCGCCCAACCTTGGCTGTTTCATTCTTGATTGATATTACAGGCCGTCTGAAAACAGTTTCAGACGGCCTTTCTTCAAATACTATGATTTTAGATACCATTGCAAACGCTGCATTTTATAGCTCTCTGCATCCTGATTTTGCAGAAGCTTTCGAGCTGATGCGGTCTCTTAACTTTCATTCTCTGCCCGACGGGCAAATACCATGCACCAACCCCAATATCCGTATCTTTATCGGCAGCGAACCCATGCGTAGCAGAGAGGCTGCATATCCCGAGGTACATCAATATCATATCGATATCCAAATACCCATCAGTAGTAGCGAAGGTTACGGCCGGATTGACAAAAGCCGTCTAAAAAACGGTTTGGGTTACAACGAGCAGCGCGATATCGAATTTTTTACAGATGCGCCCGATACATGGTTTGAAGTCGCGCCCGGCCAATTTGCCCTGTTTTTCCCGACAGACGCACATGCGCCCTTAGTAGGAAACCAACCTTATATCCGCAAGGCGGTATTTAAAATTCGTACGGAAAGTATTGGTAAATAAATTACCGAAGCACTCCAAAAATTTTTATTCTCTCCATATAAATTAAGGATAAATTTTTATGACCAAACAAATCGCTATTCTCCCCGGTGACGGTATCGGCCCTGAAATCATTGCCCAAGCCGTGCGCGTGCTCGACAAATTAATCGCCCAAGGCTTGGATGCCGCTTATAGCTATGCTCCGCTCGGCGGCGCGGCTTACGACGAATACGGCCACCCCTACCCCGAATTTACCCAAAATCTGTGCCGCCACGCCGATGCCGTATTACTCGGCGCGGTCGGGGGACCCCAATACGATAAACTCGAACGCCCGCTGCGCCCTGAGCGCGGCTTGTTGGCAATCCGCAAAGATCTGAACCTGTTTGCCAACCTCCGCCCTGCCATCCTTTATAAAGAATTGGCCAACGCCTCTACGCTAAAACCAGAAGTCGTCGCCGGTTTGGATATCTTGATTGTGCGCGAACTGACCGGTGATATTTATTTCGGCGAACCGCGCGGTATCCGTACTTTGGAAAACGGTGAACGCGAAGGTTTCAACACTATGAAATACAGTGAAAGCGAAATCCGCCGTATTGCCAAAGTTTCTTTCGAAGCAGCCCAAAAACGGGGTAAAAAACTCTGCTCGGTAGATAAAGCCAATGTATTGGAAACTACCGAGCTGTGGAAAGAAATTTTTGAAGAAGTCGCCAAAGACTACCCGGAAGTCAGCCTAAGCCATATGTATGTCGATAATGCTGCCATGCAACTTGTGCGCGCACCCAAACAATTCGATGTCATCGCTACCGGCAATATTTTCGGCGACATCCTCAGCGACCAAGCTTCGATGCTTACCGGCTCTATCGGCATGCTGCCTTCTGCTTCATTGGATGAAAACGGCAAAGGTTTATACGAACCTTCTCACGGTTCGGCGCCCGATATCGCGGGTCAAGATAAAGCCAATCCGCTGGCAACCATTTTGTCACTGGCTATGCTGCTTCGTTACAGCCTCAATGACGAAGCGCGTGCGCAACAAATCGAAAAAGCCGTACAAAAAGTATTGGAACAAGGCTACCGTACCGCCGATATTTTCGAAGCCGGCACCAAACAGGTTTCGTGTTCCGAAATGGGTGATGCCGTATTAGCCGCCTTATAATTCTCTATTAATAAATAATAAAAAATGCCATCTGAAAATATATGTTTCAGACGGCATTTTTTATTGGCAGGTATTTACTGATAGCAAGCAAGCTACATACTTTATAGAAAGTAAATCCCTTCTAAACATACTATTATTAAAAGTTAAAAAGCCGTCTGAATCATATTTCAGACGGCCTAAAATCATTCAATATTTACACAATATCAGCGTATGCCGAAATTCGGTTGCAGCAAAGCACACTTGGGTTGCTCGCGGCGGCTACGGCGGCTACGGCCTGCAATTTTTCCGCAAGCGGCACCCGCATCACGCTCACTGCTGCGGCCCTCACGCTTATTATCGCGCTCTTCACGCCCTGCTTGGCGCGACTCCCGATTGTACTGACGTTCGGATGGCTGGTTACGGGCTGGCCGCTCGTGGCGGCTATCCGTTGCAGTATTGCTGTTTTCCTGATTATCCCACCAGCGCGGTTCAAAGCCCTCAATACGCTCCACAGCAATATCAAGACCGATTAATTCTTTAATCGACTCAAACATTTTCTGCTCGTTTTCATCCATCAGGGAAATAGCGACGCCATCCGCCCCTGCCCGACCGGTACGACCAATACGGTGAACATAATCTTCAGGCTGTGTCGGCAGCTCATAGTTAATTACAAAGGGTAATTCGGCGATATCCAAACCGCGGGCAGCAACGTCGGTTGCTACCAACACACGCAAGCGTCCTTCTTTAAAGGCACTGAGCGTTTCCAAACGGGTTTGCTGCGACTTATCACCATGAATCGCTTGGGCGGCTAACTCCCGACGAACCAAATCGCGTGTGACTTGATCAACGCTTTGCTTGGTTTTGCAAAACACGATCACTTGATTCATGTTCAAATCAACGATCAAACGTTCCAATAAATTACGCTTGCGGGCCGTATCAACGGCAATCACATGCTGTTCAACATTGGCATTAGTAGTGTTTTGCGCGGCAACTTCGATCTGCTCCGGATTTTTCATAAAATCTTGGGCCAACTTACGGATAGGCGGTGCAAAAGTTGCCGAAAACAGCAGGGTTTGCCGTTGTTTGGGCAACATTTGCATAATGCTGCGGATATCATCGATAAAGCCCATATCCAACATACGGTCGGCTTCATCCAACACTACGATTTCGACTTTGGATAAATTGATGTTCTTTTGTTTAACATGGTCGAGCAGGCGGCCTACGGTAGCGACCACGATTTCACAACCGGATCGTAAATCTTTTACCTGCGTATCCATATTTACGCCGCCGAACAACACAGTATGGCGTAACGGCAGATTCTTAATATAAGCCGAAGTATTTTGATCGATTTGGTCGGCAAGCTCGCGTGTGGGCGTCAACACCAGCATACGGACAGGATGCATCGCAGGAGAAGTGCTTGCCGTCGCATAGCGTTTCAAACGCTCCAAACTCGGCAGCATAAAGGCAGCGGTTTTACCCGTGCCGGTTTGTGCGGCAGCCAGCAAATCATGTCCGGCCAAGGCTTTGGGAATGGCTGCGGCCTGAATAGGAGTGGGTGTTTCATAGCCCTGTTCGGCCAGTGCGTCGGTAATTTCGCGGGACAATCCCAACGTAGTAAAGTGGTTCAAAATCTGCTCCGTTTAATTTTATTACGCCAACGCCGATAAATTTAATACGCTTACCGGTAGGCAAATATATAAGTGTAGAAAAATTTTCAGACGGCATAATTTATCGTTTCACTACTGCAAGCTAATGATTGGAATAGGATATTTAACGCCATGAAAGCAGCAGGCCGTCTGAAAGATTTACCGTATTTGTTATTTTATCGTTATTGATACGGCAAACCATTATCTTGCCACAAATCAGCCTTTCACTAAAGAATAAAAAGCTCCCGTACTCCCTCTGAAACAACATAATGATTTTTCTGCTCCCACATTCTTAATTACTATCTGCCAAACAACCTGGCAAAATTTATATCATAACAAAATTATCTTCTGGTTGTTGCCGGCAAATATAGCAAAACTTTACTATTTACCGTTGCCCTTATATTCCCTCAAATCTTTCGCAGCCAAAGCTTCCGCCCGCTGCCGCCAATGGCTTTGTTCTCTTTCCTGTGTCAGACAGCTTCCGACAAAATCCAAGTGGCCTTGGGCAGCAGCAGCAGCCGCATGAGGCAACTGGGCACGAATGGCTTCAAAAATAGCACGGTGCTGCGACATCAACTGAGGCTTTACATCAGCCACACCGAACATATTGGCTAAATTCTGCTGTGTATGGCGGTGTAACATATGTAACAGGCTGCCCGAAATATGTGCGAACAATATATTGTGCGCGGCCTCCGCCACGGCTTGATGAAAGTTTACGTCTGCTTCCGATTGTCTTTCGATATTACCGCTTTGATACGCACTTTCCAGCTCATCCAACCAAAACTGCAAGCGGTTCAAATCGGTATCCGTACGCCTCTCTGCCGCCAAACCCGCGATAACACCTTCTAAAGAGCGGCGGAAATCCAATACGTCATTTTGCAGATATTCATGCCGTTCCAATAATTCCTGCCAGCCGTTGAGCAATCCCTCTTCCAAACGTACGGATACATAATGTCCGTCCCCATGCCGCGACACGACCATACCGCGAGCGACCAACATTTGTAATGCGGCACGTACGGATGGCCTGGAAACACCAAACTCTTCGGCCAATTTCCGCTCCGGAGGCAGCTTGGCACCACTGCTGTACACACCATCCAAAATATTCTGTTCCAATACAGCAACTACCTGCTCGGTAACCGACAGCGGGCGAATTTGCGAATTTCCCACTATATAGCTCCTTTTTATTAACATCATCTCAACGATTGTCACCACCTACAATAAAATCTGGTAACGACTTACTTAATCAGCAATTTTTTTCTAAATAAAGCTTTTTTAATACCAAAATAAACTACATCTTATTACATTTTTTACATTTTAATTGATGGCAAATGAATTGACCGAACCTGCAAGCTTTTGTAAAGTGTCGAAAAGCTTAAAAAAATTGGTCATACCAATTAACCAAAGAAGGATAACACAAAATGGCTTCACCGGCACCCACCGCCACAATGCCGAGCGACGTTTATTTTTTCGGCACCTGCCTGCTTGATATTTTCATGCCCGAAGCGGGTATGGATGCCATTACCCTGCTCGAACAGCAGGGTATACGTGTACATTTTCCTATGGAACAAACCTGCTGCGGCCAACCGGCCTTTACTTCAGGCCATCCTAAAGATTCGTTCGATGTAGCCAAATCACAGCTTGATCTTTTTCCCGAAAACTGGCCGATTGTCGTGCCTTCAGGCTCTTGCGGCGGCATGATGAAACATCATTGGCCCGGTCTGTTCAAAGATACGCCCTACGAAGCAAAAGCTACAGATATTGCCGCGCGTGTAGTCGAATTCACCAATTTTTTGGTTGGTATCGGTTACCAACCGCAAGATAAAGGTCAGCCTGCCAAGGTGGCTGTACACACTTCTTGTTCTGCCCGCCGCGAAATGGGCGTGCACCTCACCGGCTGGCAGCTTGTCGACAGCCTTGCCAACGTAGAACGTGTCGTACACGACCACGAAAGTGAGTGCTGCGGCTTCGGCGGTACCTTCTCAGTCAAACATCCGGATATTTCCGGTGCGATGGTTGCCGATAAGGTTTGCGCCTTAAAGAAAACAGGTGCAGTAGAAATCATCAGCGCCGATGCCGGCTGCATGTTGAATATCGGCGGAAAAATCGCCAAAGACGAACCCGGTATGCCCAAACCCAAGCACATTGCAACCTTCTTATTAGAACGTACGGGAGGGAAATCATGAGTGCACGTGAAAATATTTTAGCTAAACTGCGCAAAGCCGATGCCTACCCGATGCGCGAACCTGATACCTTCGATTATTACGCCGAAATGACACCTCAATGGCCAAATGAAACCGATCGTCTCAAACATTGGGCCAAAGCCATGCGTGCAGTCAAAACCGAAATTTACTGGGTAAACTCAAACAATTGGACTCAGGTTTTCTGCCAAGTAACGCAAGAAAAGGGTTTGAAAAATATCCTGATGCCGATGCAGACAGAGCATGGCAAGCTCGCCGCCCAAGCCTTGCAAAGCAATGCTCCTGAAGTAGAAATCAAAGTATTCGACCGACTAATCGAAGATTGGAAAGACGAATTTTTCAACGGTGTTGATGCCGGCTTTACCTCTTCGCGTTGCGGTATCGCCCACACCGGCACACTGATGCTTTGGCCCACACCTGAAGAACCCCGCAGCCAAAGCTTGGTACCACCGGTACATATTTGCTTGTTCGATACTACCCGTATGTATAACAACTTTCACCAAGCCGTAGAAGGCGAACAGATGGCCGGCGACATGCCGACCAACGTTGTATTGGTGTCAGGCCCTTCCAAAACCGCCGATATCCAGCTGACTTTGGCATATGGTGCGCACGGTCCGCGCGATATGGTCGTCTTGGCTGTTCTGCCCGATCACATTAATCCGGCGGACCTGGAGGAAACCGCATGAGCAAGCCTGTAATCACCATTCATCCCCAACCGGAAACATTCAAGCAAAATTCACAAGTCGCGCTGGCCGACAAGCCCTTACGCAAAAGCCTGCGTACGGCCATGGATATGTTGATGACCCGTCGCAAGGCTTCTCTGTCGGATGAAGTCGAACTGCAAGGCTTACGCAGTCTGTGCGAGCATATCCGCCAACGCTCACTCTCACGTCTGCCGGAGCTTTTGGAGCAACTGGAAAGTAACCTCACCCGCTTGGGCGTGAAGGTTCATTGGGCGGAAACGCCTGAAGAAGCCTGCCAAATCATCCACAATATCGTTACACAACATAACGGTAAGCTGATGGTTAAGGGCAAATCTATGGTGAGCGAGGAAATCGAGCTGAACCATTATTTGGAAGACCACGGCATCAGTGCGATTGAAAGTGATTTGGGCGAATACATTGTTCAGATGGCCGGTGAAAAACCAACCCACATCGTGATGCCCGCCATTCACAAAACCAAACAACAAGTAAGCGAGCTATTCCGCGACCACCTCTCTACCGCACTGACCGACGACGTAGACGAACTCACCGGTATTGCCCGTAAAGCCTTGCGCGATATCTACCGAACCGCAGATGTCGGCCTCAGCGGCGTAAACTTCGCCGTTGCCGAAACCGGTACTTTGTGTTTGGTAGAGAACGAAGGTAACGGCCGCTTAACCACAACCGTACCACCGGTACACATTGCCATTACCGGCATTGAGAAAGTTGTGGCAAAACTGTCCGACATTCCTCCTCTATACAGCCTATTACCGCGCAGTGCCATCGGACAACCTATCACTACCTATTTCAATATGATCACCGGCCCCCGCCGCATCAACGAACTGGACGGTCCGCAGGAAATGCATCTGGTACTGCTGGATAACGGCCGTACGCAAGCTTACGGCGAAGAACAAATGCGCCGAACCTTGCAATGTATCCGTTGCGGCGCGTGCATGAACCATTGCCCGGTATACAGCCGCATCGGCGGTGCCGCCTATGGCACTACCTACCCTGGCCCTATCGGCGAAATCATTTCACCACACTTACTGGGCTTGGATAAAACCCGCGATTTGCCGACAGCCTGCTCGATGTGCGGCGCCTGTGTAGAGGTTTGCCCGGTAAAAATTCCGATTACAGAACAAATGGCACGTCTGCGCGAAGAAGCGCAGCGCTCCCCTAACGAGCAAGTTACATATCCGATTAAAGGCCAAGGCGCTTCTCACAACCTAGGTGAACAAATTGCCTGGCGTACCTTTAACGGTATTTTCGGCGGCAAAAAAGCCTACCGAGCCTTTGGTTGGGCGGCAACCACCTTCCGCGCCTTGGCTCCTAGCCAGCAAATGGGCTGGACTCTCAACCACGTACCACTCAAACCTGCAGCCAAAACACTACATCAGATGGTTGCGGAAAAACAAAAAAATACCTAAACACATGATGATTACCCGCAATACCTGCGAGTCATCAAAATACACAGTTAAGAGGTTTTTCAGACGGCCTCTACATAACCAAACAGGCCGTCTGAAAACAATTGGAAGAAGGAGAATACCAACCCGGCCAAATAACACAATAACCATAACCGCCATATCCTAGAAATACCTTATTTGGGGAAACTGTGCGGTACAAAACAAAAATACCTGGCTTAACAAGCAATCCATCATCATTTTGGAGAAAACCATGAGCATTTTGCATACATTTTTAGCATTGCTCCCCATTATCACCGTATTCGTTTTATTGGTGGTAATGCGTCTGTCAGTCAAAATTTCCATGGGGACGGCCTATTTGGTGACCGCCCTTTTGGCTTTGTTTGTCTGGCAAACAAATTCGGCCGTCGTTGCAGCGGCTACCGTAAATGGCGTCATTGTCGCCCTAACCGTACTGTATATCGTATTCGGAGCAATTTTGCTGTTGAATACTCTTAAAGAAAGCGGTGCCATCAAATCTATCCGCCAAGGCTTTATGGATATCTCACCCGACCGCCGTGTTCAGGTAATCATCGTTGCCTGGTTATTTGGTTCTCTGGTAGAAGGTTCTTCCGGCTTTGGTACACCGTCTGCCGTAGGCGCTCCTTTGCTACTGGCTTTGGGCTTCCCGGCAATGGCTGCCGTTATGTCGGTATTGATTATCCAATCTACTCCCGTATCTTTCGGCGCAGTAGGCACACCTCTGCTTCTGGGCGTATGGACCGGCATCAACAATAAAGAAGATGTTGCAGCCGCAGTTGCTCCCGCTACCGTAGAACAATACCTGATGCAGATTACCGCCAATGTCGGCCTACTACATGCTTTGGTGGGTTTCCTCATTCCGCTGATTTTGGTCAGCATGTTAACCCGATTCTTCGGTGAAAAACGCTCTTTCCGCGAAGGTTTAGCTGCCTGGAAATTTGCCTTGTTTGCCGGTATCGCCTTTACTTTCCCCTACTACTTGGTTGCCCATTTCTTAGGCCCGGAGTTTCCTTCATTGGTAGGCGGTTTTGTCGGCCTGATGATTGTCGTACCCGCAGCCAAGCGCGGTTGGTTCGTACCCAAAGAAGTATTCGAATTTCCTGAACGCAACAAATGGGAGAGCACCTGGGTAGGCAATTTGGAAGATAGCCAAGACGACAATAAACCGACTTTCTCTGTATTCCGCGCCTTTGCTCCTTATGTAATCGTAATCGGCGTGCTGATTCTGACCCGTGTAGTTGCTCCGTTAAAAGCATTCTTAACCGGGGAGCTTACCACTATTACTCTTAGCAATCTGTTTGGTACCTCCATCACCTCTAAAGTACAGTTCGGTTACTCTCCGGGTACAGTATTAATCTTAGTGTCTCTGTTGTGCATCCCTCTCTTTAGTATGAGCATGAAAAACTTCATGCGCGGTTGGGGCAATTCAGGCAAAACTATGATATCCGCAGCACCTGCACTGCTGTTGTCTGTTCCGATGGTACAAGTGTTCATCAACTCCGCTTCAGGTGATATGACTGCAGCCGGAGCTCTACCCGCCATGCCGATGGTGTTGGCACAAAGTGCGGCAGATTGGTTCAGCAACGCATGGCCGAATGTTTCTCCTTGGATTGGTGCTTTGGGTGCATTTATTGCAGGCTCAAATACAGTCAGCAACATGATGTTCTCCTACTTCCAATTTTCAACCGCCCAAGAAGTTTATTCCAACATTGACGCTTCCGCACTGGTAGTTGCATTGCAAGCGATTGGTGGAGCAGCAGGTAATATGATCGCCGTACACAATGTGGTAGCTGCGGCTGCGGTAGTCGGTTTGATTAACCGTGAAGGTGATATCATCCGTAAAACTCTGATTCCGATGTGCTACTACGTTATTCAAGGCGGCCTGATTGGCCAAGCCCTGATAACAGGCAGCTTGGGCTGGACAATTGCCGCGGTAGTCTTTGCAGCACTTTTCCTGACCGTTATGAGCATGAATAAAGGCAAAGCCTCTTCATAATTTAGGCTATATATCAAAAAGGCCGTCTGAAATTTCAGACGGCCTTTTTTAATAGGCTGATACAAACTTATTCAAAACACCCCCTTACCAAGTCGTGGGTTATCTGTAATTCAGATACGGCCTGATATTACTTTAATATAAAGATTATTTAGCACTTTTATATCAAACAAATATTCTTTAGGCAGTTATTTTTTTATTTTATAAAGGGTCTTACGATTTTGCCGTATCGCACCATCACATAAGATATTAATATGCTGATATTTTATAAAGAAATTCATTTTATCGCATTTTAATATTATTGATTTTTCTGATATAAAGAAAAGAGTAAGCACAATAAATTTAAGTTCAACCAAATAAGATATAAAATATTTACATTTCTTCAAATCACAAAAAGCCGTCTGAAATATATTTCAGACGGCTTTTAATATTATAAAAATATTCTTCTAAATAAAGAGAAGAGAGCCTGATGATATTATCAGGCTCTTTTTCGAATATTGGCGGAGTGGACGGGGCTCGAACCCGCGACCCCCGGCGTGACAGGCCGGTATTCTAACCAACTGAACTACCACTCCGCATAAAAAAACTTGGTGGGTGATGACGGAGTCGAACCGCCGACATTCTGCTTGTAAGGCAGACGCTCTACCAACTGAGCTAATCACCCTTTTTTATTCTCGCTTAACGTTGCGAGAACGTAATTAAACCAAATTTCTTACATGCGCGCAAGCACTTTATTTATCTTTCTATTAAAAATAAAATAAATATCTGAAATTAATAAAAATTAATTTCATGCAAATATTACTTTTATTTTAAACATCCAGCCAATGTCCGAACTTCTCTGCCTTAGTATGTAAATAAGATTGATTTTCAGAATTCAACCCCACTTGCAAAGGCACATGCTCGCTCACATGAATTCCGGCATTTTGCAAAACTTCTACTTTCCGGGGATTATTCGTCAACAACCGTATCTCACTGATACCCAAATATTCAAACATATGTTTTGCCAATGTAAAATCGCGTGCATCCACAGGCAACCCCAACGCCACATTTGCCTCTACCGTATCCAAGCCCTGATCTTGCAGTTGATAAGCTCGGATCTTATTAATCAAACCGATGCCCCGTCCTTCTTGGCGTAAATATACTATTACTCCCCGCCCTTCTTTTTGTATTGCCTGCATTGCAGCCTGTAATTGAGGACCACAATCGCATTTTTGCGAAAATAAAGCATCCCCAGTCAAACATTCCGAATGCACTCGAGCCAAAACAGGCTTTCCGTCAGAAAAATCACCCATTGTCAGCGCAACATGCTCCTGCCCGCCCGGGCTCTCTTCAAAGCCATGCATGGTAAAAACACCCCATTCGGTCGGCAGGCGGCAAGATGCGACAAATTTAAGCGGCTTATTCATTCTCGCACTCCCCTTCCGAACCTTCCCCCAACAAAGCTTGCATTGGTTCGGCCAATGCAACTGCCAATGCTACCCAATCAGTTTGCGCCGCATTATCAAAAGCATTTTTTTGTGCATAATCTACTTGTACCACACCCAATACTTTGCCGCTTTCGGCACATACCGGCAACACCATCTGGCTCAAGCAACGATGATGATCTCCTTCTACCTCACCCAACTCAAGCCATTTTTGCATATCATTAACAACATTCAGCCAACCGGTAGCTGCCGTTCGGCAAGATAAATAACGCCTTCCGCTCTCCTCATTTACCTCGATTTTTTGTTCCAATACCGATCCCTGTTGCGCTAAGCGCAATAAAAAAGGCTGCCCGTTTTCAGACGGCATCAATGCATATACCGCTATACTTTGCCAACCTTCGCAACGGCTACCTACAGAATCAAGGGTCATGAAAATTTGTTTAAGCAGCTTTTCATTATCGGAATTTTCAGCTACGTAATCCGATAAAACCACATTATCTCGGCAGTACCATAAAATATTACGGTCTACCGAAACCTCACCCATATTTATAACTGCCTGCAACGTCATCAGTGCTACCCGCACTTCATCTGTCGGCAACCGCAAACCTTGGGTTTGCAAATAATCCTGAACTAATAAAGCCGACATATTTATCCTTCTATTTAATTAAAACAACCAATTAACTAAAAATCCGCCCTCATTCAATCAGGCGTTTCCAAAATTTGAAGCGGCATATCAAACAGCCATTGTATGCATTATATAAATGAATACCCCGTTACATGGGCATTTTTTCCACCTTTTCAAGTTCCCCCCTTTGCATCTTTAAAAATTTTTGATATTATTACTTTCTTTGCGGACGTGGCGAAATTGGTAGACGCACCAGATTTAGGTTCTGGCGCCGAGAGGTGTGAGAGTTCGAGTCTCTCCGTCCGCACCACACTGAAAAAACAGCAGCCTTTTAGGTTGCTTTTTTTACGTCTTATATTATCCAATAACGTCCACAAGATTTAATCAGGGCAAGGCTTTCAGCCGGTTTACCCATTCCCTCGTCACCGATT
>NZ_JBLUPI010000012.1:0-79004 GCF_048060015.1 Neisseria sp. S1 | reverse complement strand
GCGGCATAGGACCATCGGCAGCAGATACTACCAAGATAGCGCCGTCCATTTGAGCGGCACCGGTAATCATGTTTTTCACATAGTCGGCGTGACCCGGGCAGTCTACGTGTGCGTAGTGGCGGGTTTCAGTTTCATATTCTACGTGAGAAGTGTTAATGGTAATACCACGAGCTTTCTCTTCCGGGGCATTGTCAATTTGGTCGTAACCTTTGGCTTGACCGCCGAATTTTTCGGCCAAAATGGTGGTCAGAGCAGCAGTCAGGGTGGTTTTACCATGGTCAACGTGACCGATGGTGCCAACGTTTACGTGCGGTTTGCTCCGCTCGAATTTTTCTTTAGCCATGAGCTAATTTCCTTATATAAAGAACGATTAAAGATCAATTGATAGCCGCCTGAAACATTTCAGACGGCCTGTTTGCAACCTTAACCTTTACGGGCTTCGGTTACTTGTGCTGCGATATGTGCAGGAGCTTCAGCATATTGCTTGAATTCCATTGAGTAAGTCGCACGACCTTGGGTAGCAGAGCGCAAGTCGGTAGAGTAACCGAACATCTCGGCCAGAGGTACTTCGGCACGAATTTTCTTACCGCCGATACCATCGTCATCCATACCTTGTACGATGCCGCGGCGACGGTTCAGGTCACCCATTACGTCACCCATGTACTCTTCGGGGGTTTCTACCTCCACGGCCATCATCGGTTCCAGCAATACCGGAGCGGCTTTCTTCATACCTTCTTTGAAAGCCATAGATGCGGCCAATTCAAAGGCGATTTGAGAAGAGTCGACATCGTGGTAAGAACCGAAAATCAAACGTACACGTACATCTACTACCGGATAGCCGGCAACAATACCGTTTGATAGAGTGTCGCGGATACCTTTGTCACAAGACGGGATAAATTCACGCGGAATTACGCCACCTTTAATTTCATCGATAAACTCGTAG
This sequence comes from Neisseria sp. S1, assembly GCF_048060015.1. Classification (NCBI taxonomy): domain Bacteria; kingdom Pseudomonadati; phylum Pseudomonadota; class Betaproteobacteria; order Neisseriales; family Neisseriaceae; genus Neisseria; species Neisseria sp. S1. The sequence continues at coordinate 78,061 of NZ_JBLUPI010000012.1, read as the reverse complement.
CCTTCGCCACCGGGTTCCATCGGTTCCATTTTGATGACAACGTGACCGTACTGACCTTTACCACCTGATTGTTTAACGTGTTTCGCTTCAGATTCAACTTCTTTGCGAATAGTCTCACGATAAGCAACTTGTGGTGCGCCAACATTGGCTTCTACACCAAATTCACGCTTCATACGGTCAACAATAATTTCCAAGTGCAACTCACCCATACCGGAAATAATGGTTTGACCTGACTCTTCATCGGTGCGAACACGGAATGAAGGGTCTTCTTTTGCCAAACGGTTCAAGGCAATACCCATTTTTTCTTGGTCTGCCTTGGTTTTCGGTTCAACGGCAACGTGAATTACCGGCTCCGGGAATTCCATACGCTCCAAAATAATCGGTGCATCTTCGGCACATAGGGTTTCACCGGTAGTAACGTCTTTCAAACCGATAGCGGCCGCAATGTCACCTGCACGTACTTCCTCGATTTCATCACGGTCATTAGCAGTCATTTGTACCAAGCGGCCGATGCGCTCGCGGGTACCTTTTACTGAGTTCACTACGTTATCGCCTGATTTCAGTACGCCTGAGTAAACACGGATAAAAGTTAGCTGGCCAACGTATTTGTCATTCATCAATTTGAATGCCAAAGCCGAGAATTTGGCATCGTCAGAAGCTTCGCGAGTATCTTTTTCGCCTTTCGGTGTTTCACCGGCAACCGGCGGGATATCTGTCGGGGCAGGCAAGAACTCTACAACAGCGTCCAACATACGTTGTACACCTTTGTTCTTAAATGCCGAACCGCACAATACAGGCTGAATTTCGCCGGCCAAAGTGCGTTGACGCAAAGCGGCAACGATTTCTTCTTCGGTCAACTCTTCACCGCCGAGGTATTTATCCATCAACTCTTCGCTAGCTTCGGCAGCTGCCTCTACCATGTTATTGCGCCACTCTTCAGCGGTCGCAACCAAATCAGCCGGAATATCGCCATATTCGAATTTGATGCCTTGCGAGGCCTCATCCCAAATAATGGCTTTCATTTTCAACAAATCAACCACACCTTCGAATGCGTCTTCGGCACCAATCGGCACAACGATAGGCACAGGGTTGGCACGCAAACGGGTTTTCATTTGCTCTACGGCACGGAAGAAGTTGGCACCTTGACGGTCCATCTTGTTCACGAATGCTAAGCGCGGAACATTGTATTTGTTAGCCTGACGCCATACGGTTTCAGATTGGGGCTGAACGCCGCCAACTGCACAGTAAACCATTACGGCACCATCCAAAACGCGCATAGAACGCTCTACCTCTACGGTAAAGTCAACGTGTCCCGGGGTATCGATAATATTGAAACGGTGTTCTTTAAATTGACCGCCCATACCTTTCCAGAAGGTAGATACCGCTGCAGAAGTAATGGTAATACCGCGCTCTTGTTCTTGCTCCATCCAGTCGGTAGTGGCAGCACCGTCGTGCACCTCGCCCAACTTGTGAGTCATACCGGTATAGAACAGAATACGTTCGGTAGTTGTGGTTTTACCCGCATCGATATGGGCTGAAATACCAATATTGCGATACAGGCTAATGGGGGTTTTACGCGCCATGATAGTCGCCTTTTTAAATAATTAGAAACGGAAGTGCGAGAAGGCTTTATTAGCCTCAGCCATACGGTGTACTTCTTCACGTTTTTTCATTGCGCCGCCACGGCCTTCGGCAGCATCAATCAATTCGCCGGCCAGGCGCAAATCCATAGATTTCTCACCGCGTTTGCGTGCCGCATCTCGCACCCAACGCATTGCCAACGCCAAACGGCGTGAAGGGCGAACCTCAACAGGAACTTGGTAGTTGGCACCACCTACACGGCGGCTTTTCACTTCCACAACCGGTTTTGCATTGGCAATTGCAGTATTGAATACTTCGATGGCTGCTTGGCCTGTTTTTTTCTCAATCTGTTCCAGAGCACCGTAAACAATACGCTCTGCAACCGATTTTTTACCATCAATCATCAATACGTTCATGAATTTTGACAGCTCAACGCTACCGAATTTCGGATCCGGCAAAACATCGCGCTTGGGGACTTCTCTACGTCTTGGCATTTTAATTCCTTAATATCTATTCAGTTGGGGCAATCCCATGAATGCCTATCACAAGCATTCACTTACTCGACAGCCTTTAATTTATGTTTCAGGCCGCCTATGTGCCTTTAATTCTGTGTGCTAAATAACCGTATGCCGGATTATTTAGGACGTTTCGCACCGTATTTAGAACGGGCTTGCTTACGGTCTTTAACACCTGCAGTATCCAAAGAACCGCGAACAGTGTGGTAGCGAACACCCGGCAAATCTTTTACACGACCGCCGCGTATCAATACAACGCTGTGCTCTTGCAGATTGTGGCCTTCACCACCAATGTATGAAATAACTTCAAAGCCATTGGTCAAGCGCACTTTACATACTTTACGCAACGCTGAGTTCGGTTTTTTCGGAGTAGTGGTGTATACACGGGTGCACACGCCGCGTTTTTGCGGACATGCTTCCAGTGCAGGCACTTTGTTTACGTACACAGGCTTTTGACGGCCTTTGCGTACCAATTGGTTAATAGTAGGCATATTTTCTCGTTCCTATTGAGTGATATACATTGCCGGCACCATGCCGACAAGAGCGGAATTATAAATTCTTTTCAACGACCAAGTCAAGCCAAGAAAAACAAAAGCATTTACTACTCAAGATTTTAGAGCCTGATTGTTACCTCAAGTGTGGGAGAGGTTTTCATTTATCAACCTGATTTACGGAACCATCTATCCTAATTAAACTACTAAATCACACCCCCTAAGGCCAACCCAACCCGATATTTCTCACGGCTTGCGCCTTTAGTAAACCTATATAGGTGTAGGCCTTAATTAATTTATTTTCAGACGGCCTTTAGCGATTGAATAGATTTGACTAAGGCGGTAAACTTAGCCTATTAAATTTTTTTATGGTAGCAATATTGTATGACTCCTGCTTTTGATGTGAAGTCGGCACGACTTGATGCGTTAGCCATCCGGCTTTACACGTCCAACATTACCGAGCTGGAAACTTTATTACAGCAACGTGCTGATCAGTACCGGAATTTTAAAGGTATGCCTTTTATCTTGGATCTGTATGACTTCGACGAGCCTTCTGCCTTTGATACGGCAACGATCTGCACTTTATTTGCAAAACACGGTCTGAACATTATCGGCTTGCGCCATCATAATACAGCATGGGAAGACACCGCCTCTGCCAATGGTTTGGCTTTTGTCCCAGCAGCAGCTTCAGACGGCATTCCCGTGTCCCCTCCAACGACTGTCGAACCGGTATCAATTTCCGAGCCGGTTAAAGCGCAAGTCATCAGCCAACCGACCGTATTCGTAAATACCCCTATCCGCACAGGGCAGCAGGTTTATGCGGAAAATGCTGATTTAATCGTTACCGGAATGGTTAGCGAAGGTGCGGAAATCATTGCAGACGGCAACATCCATGTATACGGCCCAATGCGCGGGCGTGCTTTAGCCGGCGCCAACGGCAACCGCAGTGCCCATATTTTTATACACTCGATGCAAGCCGAGCTGGTATCTGTAGCCGGTATTTATCGAAATTTCGAACAAGACCTCCCACCTCATCTGCATAAGAAGCCGGTTCAGGTTTCTTTGAAAGAAGACCGTTTAATTATCGGAGCCATTGACGCCGAATAGCATCAAATTATCCGACTGTTATTCAATTTTTTAAGTTAAAGAAGGAATCATCGTGGCAAAAATTATTGTAGTAACCTCTGGTAAGGGCGGTGTTGGTAAAACTACTACCAGCGCCAGCATTGCAACCGGCTTAGCCTTACGCGGCCATAAAACCGCCGTTATCGATTTCGACGTGGGTTTACGCAATCTGGACTTGATTATGGGCTGCGAACGCCGTGTGGTTTATGACCTTATCAACGTTATCCAAGACGAAGCCACCCTAAACCAAGCACTGATTAAAGACAAACATTGCGACAACCTTTTTATCCTGCCCGCATCTCAAACCCGCGACAAAGATGCCCTGACTCGGGAAGGCGTAGAAAAAGTACTGAAAACCCTTACCGAAGAAATGGGTTTTGATTTTGTTATCTGTGATTCTCCTGCCGGTATTGAGCAAGGTGCATTAATGGCGCTTTATTTTGCCGACGAAGCCATCGTAACCACTAATCCCGAAGTTTCCAGCGTACGCGACTCCGACCGTATCTTGGGTATTTTGCAAAGCAAAAGCCGCAAGGCGGAAAACGGCGAAACCGTGAAAGAGCACCTGTTGATTACCCGCTACTCACCCGAGCGCGTAGAGAAAGGCGAAATGCTGTCCGTGCAGGATATCTGCGATATTCTGCGCATCCCCCTGATCGGTGTTATTCCCGAATCACAAAACGTATTGCAAGCATCCAATGCCGGCTCACCGGTTATCCACCAAAATGATGCTGTCGCCGCCGAAGCTTATAAAGATGTAGTGGCACGCCTTTTGGGTGAAAACCGAGAAATGCGCTTCCTCGAAGCCGAGAAAAAAAGTTTCTTCAAAAAATTATTCGGAGGCTAAACCATGTCATTGATTGACCTCTTGTTTGGCAAGAAGCAAAAAACCGCCGAAGTTGCACGCGACCGCCTGCAAATCATCATTGCGCAAGAGCGTGTGAAATCACAGGCACCCGACTATCTGCCTACCTTGCAGAAAGAGCTATTGGAAGTATTGTCAAAATATGTTCATGTTTCCCTCGACGACATCCGTATTTCCCAAGAAAAACAAGATGGCGTAGATGTATTGGAACTGAATATCACCCTGCCCGAACCTGCTAAAAAGGCTTAAACTATGACTCTGACCGAATTGCGTTATATTGTGGCCGTGGCGCAAGAGCGCCACTTCGGTCGGGCGGCTCAGCGCTGCTTTGTCAGTCAGCCCACCCTTTCCATTGCCATCAAAAAACTGGAAGAGGAACTGGCAGTATCATTGTTTGACCGCAGCAGCAATGAAGTTATTACCACCGAAGCCGGTGAGCGTATTGTGGCTCAAGCACGCCGTGTTTTAGATGAAGCAGACCGCATCAAACATTTGGCTACCGAAGAACAGAACGAATTGGAAGGCTCTTTCAAGCTCGGTCTGATTTTCACCGTAGCCCCTTACTTGCTGCCCAAACTGATTCTTTCATTGCGCAGCGAAGCACCGAAAATGCCGCTGATGCTTGAAGAGAACTATACCCAATCCCTCACCGATATGCTCAAACGTGGTGATTTGGATGCGATTGTAGTCGCCGAACCTTACCATGAACCGGGCGTGGTTACCGTTCCTCTGTATGACGAACCCTTTTTTGTTATTGTGCCTAAAGGCCATCATTTCGAAGAACTGGATGCCGTATCACCGCAAAGCCTCACTGAAGAGCAAGTATTGCTCCTCACCGAAGGCAACTGCATGCGCAACCAGATACTCGACAGTTGTTCAGAATTGGCATCCAAGCAGAAAATTCTAGGTCTAACCAATACCTTGCAAGGCAGCTCGATCAATACTATCCGCCATATGGTAGCCAGCGGCTTGGCTATCAGCGTACTGCCTGCCACCGCCTTAACGGAAAACGACCATATGCTGTTTAGTATCATTCCGTTCGAAGGTACGGCACCGCACCGCCGCGTATTGTTGGCATACCGTCGCAATTTTGTAAGGCCAAAAGCTTTGACAGCCATTCGTAACGCTATCTTCTCTTCACACCTAAACGGTGTCAGCTTTATCAAAGAATAAACTGATTCCATCGAAAAGGCCGGCATAAATTATCCGGCCTTTTCTTTTTATTTAAGCATAAATAAAATCTCTTTTTGTTTAGCCTGCACGACTGATTAAATTCGGATCAAAATAATTTAAGCCGGCTTTCGACTGTCATCGGTTCCTGCTTGGCAACTGGTGGTTGGCATAACCCCAACATATCTCATTCAATCAAACACCAGCTCTCAATCATCTCTAACAACCCATTCGCAATTATGTGAAATATAAAAAGCCTTCTAATGACAACTCACCACAACTGTAAAAATAAAAAGGCCGTCTGAAATTTCAGACGGCCTTTTGTTTCTCTATTTCCCAGACTCGGCGTTTATTTTGCAGCCAATTCGGCACGCAGTTTTTTGGTTACTTCCATCATCACTTCCAATTGCTCGATGGTTTCTTTCCAGCCACGAGTTTTCAAACCGCAGTCAGGGTTCACCCACAAGCGTTCAACCGGTACGACCTCCATTGCTTTGCGCAACAAATGCTCGATTTCAGCGGCGGTCGGTACGCGCGGGCTGTGTATGTCGTATACGCCCGGGCCGATATCATTCGGATATTTGAAATCACCGAAAGCAGTCAGCAGTTCCATATCGGAACGTGAAGTTTCAATCGTGATTACATCAGCATCCATAGAGGCAATAGCCGGCAGGATATCGTTGAACTCAGAGTAACACATATGGGTATGGATTTGGGTGCTGTCTTCCGCGCCGGTAGAAGAAAGGCGGAAAGATTCGCACGCCCAAGCCAAATATTCGTCCCATTGCGCTTTTTTCAGCGGCATGGCTTCGCGGATTGCAGGTTCGTCGATTTGGATAACTTTAATACCCGCTTTTTCCAAATCCAACACCTCATCGTTCAAAGCCAGGGCGATTTGTTTGGCTACTACGCTCAAAGGCACATCGTCGCGCACGAAAGACCATTTGAACATAGTTACCGGGCCGGTCAACATACCTTTCATCGGGCGTTTGGTCAGGCTTTGAGCATAAGAAGACCAGTAAACAGTCATCGGTTCGGGGCGTGATACATCACCGAAAATAATCGGAGGTTTAACGCAGCGTGACCCATAGCTTTGCACCCAGCCGAATTGGCTGAAGCAATAGCCGGCCAACTGTTCGCCAAAGTATTCCACCATATCGTTACGCTCGGCTTCGCCATGTACCGGCACGTCCAACTCCAATTTCTCTTGCACTTCGACACAGTAGGCGATTTCTTTTTTCATCGCTGCATCATAATCAGCGGCGGAGAGCTCGCCTTTTTTGAAGGCGGCACGCGCTTGGCGGATTTCGGTGGTTTGCGGGAACGAACCAATGGTAGTGGTAGGCAGAGCCGGCAGATTCATCCAAGCCTGCTGGGCTTTGATGCGCTCGGCGAAGGGAGATTTACGCTGATCGGCACCTTGAGGCAGCTCGGCTACACGTTTTTGCACAGCTTCATTGTGGATTTTTTTATTGGTAGCACGGTCGGCGGCAGCGGCATCCGAAGCGGCAATCTCATCTTTTACGCTCTCTTTGCCGTGGGCCAGCGCTTGCTTGATAACACCTAACTCAACCAGTTTTTGAGCGGCAAATGCCATCCAAGATTTGATTTCGGCATCCAATTTTTCTTCTACGGCCAAGTCTTGCGGGCTGTGCAACAGCGAGCAGCTCGGGGCAATCCACAAATTATTACCCAGTTTTTCTTGTACCGGCTTCAGGATATCAATAACTTTACTCAGATTGGCGCGCCATACGTTGCGGCCATCCACCAAGCCGACAGACAATACTTTATGCTCAGGCCATGCGTTGGCAAAAACGTCCAATTGCTCAGGGGCGCGTACGGCATCGATATGTACGCCGTGTACGGGCAATGCTTTCAACAAATCAAGATGCTCGGCGACCGAAGCGAAATATGTGCCGATAATGATGCGTACACCGGTATTTGCCAGCTCTTTGTAAACTTCGGGGAATGCATCCGTATAAGGCTTGGGCGCATCTACAGCCAAAATCGGCTCATCGATTTGAATCCAATCCACGCCTTCTGCGGCCAACTCGCGCAACAATTGTGCATAGGCAGGCAACAGCTTCGGCAGCAAGGTTGCAACGCGGCAACCGAATTCTTCTTTTTTCTTACCCAACCACAATAAAGTAAGCGGACCAACCAAAGTAGGCTTAATATCGTGGCCTTGTTCCTTAGCTTCTTTGATTTGGGCAATCAAACGGCCTGCATTAACCGAAAATTCAGTATCGGCATGCCATTCAGGGACAATGTAATGGTAATTGGTATCGAACCATTTTGTCATTTCCATGGCAAACTGGGTAGCATTACCGCGTGCCAGTTGGAAATATTGGGGCAGAGTCAGATTAGCCGCATCAAAACCGAAACGCTTCGGAATCGCACCTAATGTGCACAGTAAATCCAACACATGATCGTAAAAAGAAAAATCGCCCACCGGTAGCAAATCCGCACCGGCAGCTTTTTGGGTCGCCCAATTAAGGCGGCGGATTTCGGCAGCTACGCTTTGCAGTTCGGCTTCTGTTTTGTCGCCTTTCCAAAAAGCTTCAACGGCAAATTTCAATTCGCGCTTGGCACCGATGCGCGGATAACCTGAAAGGTGGAACGTGTTCATATTTTGGTTTCTCCAGTGTTTGAACGGTATAAAAATTCGGATACTGTATATTGAATGTTTTTTCAAAGTAGTGCAAACGACTAATTTGAATGTTTAGCATGAATGATTTTAATGTTGGTGCCATTTAATTATGAAAATGCCGTCTGAAAATTTTCAGACGGCATTTTTGCATATGATTAACCTTTATTTATACAATAAGGAAAATTTCTAATTATTCGCGCAATCAACCATATAATTAGTATTACATGGCCAAAATTTATCTTAAATACACCGATATCAAACCGACTATTCCCTTATTTAATACATCTAAGCCGTTATTTTCCCAATATGCGCGCTTAGGCTTCAGAATATCACATACATTGAATACAACGGCATATATTAAAATATTATGCCACATATCACCTTTCTAATTAAAATATACATACCGATTATTTTTCAAAATCATAATAATATGTGCCAATCCTCCACAAACAATTCAAAATTGACGGCAACTCTCTTTCTTATGACATAGTATTTGAGTGGATGCATAAGGCCAATAAGTTCTTTATAATGAGCAAAATTCATATACTTTTTGAAAAATAATCATGGATTCGATTATCGAACTGCGCCATCTGAAAACCCTGCTCGCATTAGAAGAAACCGGCAGCGTATCGTTGGCGGCCAAACGGGTATTCCTCACCCAATCGGCACTTTCCCACCAAATCCGCGCATTGGAAAGCTATTATGAAACGCCGTTATTTGAGCGAAAATCCAATCCTTTGCGCTTTACACCCGCGGGCGAACGCTTATTGCAATTGGCCCGTGACTTATTGCCGCAAGTAGCAGCGGCCGAGCGCGATATGGCGCAAATTATTGAAGGAGAGGCCGGAGAGCTGCGCTTAGCCGTAGAATGCCATACCTGTTTTGATTGGCTGATGCCGGCTATGGGTATATTCCGCCCGCTTTGGCCGCAAGTAGAGCTAGATATCGTATCCGGCTTCCAAGCCGATCCTGTCGGCCTGCTGTTACAACACCGTGCCGATTTAGCTATTGTTTCCGAAGCTCTGCCGCAAGCGGGTATCGCTTATCAGCCGCTGTTTGCCTATGAAATGGTCGGTATTTGCGCCAAAGACCACCCATTGGCTGAAAAAGAAATCTGGCAAGCCGAGGATTTTACCGAAGAAACGCTGATTACCTACCCTGTACCTGACGATATGCTCGATTTATTGCGTAAAGTATTGCTGCCGGCAGGCATTAACCCAAGCCGGCGCCATAGCGAGCTGACTATTGCCATTATACAATTGGTTGCCAGCCGCCGCGGCATAGCTGCCCTACCGTATTGGACAGTTATGCCTTATTTGGAAAAGGGTTATGTCATTTCCCGAAAAATCACGAATAAAGGCTTGAAAAGCGAACTTTATGCGGCCATGCGTGCAGAAGATACGGGGAAAAGCTATCTGGAAAACTTCTGCCAAATCGTCCGTGAACGGGGATTTGCAGATCTGCCCGGTCTGAGTGTCTTGGAAATGGGTTAACAGCTTGTCATACAATAAAACTAATAAAACACCGTTGGTATTTCCAACGGTGTTTTATTTTTTCCTAACCGATAATTGTCATGCCAAACTGGACTCTCTACTGCCCCCCAATCAATGCTTAATAAAAAACTTATGCCACAGCAAAATTATGATCTTTTTTAAGGCTGAAACCGCCCGCGCTTCACATTTAAACCACCCTGTTGCAATTGTGCAGCCAAACTGTGGTTACGCAAGGCATGGGTAAGGGCAACGGCCAAACCATCGGCGGCATCTGATTGCGGGGTGCCTGACAATGCCAACATCTGCACTACCATATGCTGTACCTGCTCTTTCGCCGCCTTACCTTTACCGACAACGGCCTGCTTTACTTGCAAAGCCGTGTATTCGAATACCGGCAAATCATGCATCACCAGAGCCGCCAAAGCTGCTCCGCGTGCTTGGCCGAGCATCAGGGTAGCCGCGGGATTAACGTTTACAAACACCTGTTCAACTGCCGCTTGAGCCGGGCGGTAAAGGCGTACCACTTCGTTCAAATGTCGTGTAATAACGGCAATCCGTTCGGGCAAAGGAGCGGCAGGCGGCGTTTTAATGCAGCCGGATGCGACATATTGATGCTCGCGGCCGTACACATCAATTACACCGAATCCGGTTACACGGCTGCCGGGGTCAATACCTAAAATACGGATGGGCTTAACACTCATACTTTTCAGACGGCCTTTTGATCATTTCGAAACTCATCAACTTTTACCAAGCGTACGGTTGCTTGTTTACATTTTTTATTAAAAACGGCGCAACCCAATTTTGCGCCGCCGGTAAAATTTTAATCCGACATTATAACGCCAATGCTTTCCCGATTTTCCAGAGGCCGTCTGAAACATTTTTCGGCAAAGCACAAAGTTGGCTTTAATAGAACTGTCATCACTGTTGCCGATAATAAAAGTAAAACCAATTTACTGTTTTGGCCATCTTTTGCGGGAGCCATCATGAAACTAAATCTGCCCGACGCCCTTACCGTCACCGATATCCGCCTTTTATTTTGGCTCAACCGTCATAGTCGCAAGCGTACTATCGGCATACTCAGCCGAGAAATTTCCCGCTTGGGCGACGGCCCGTTGTATGCCTGTATCGGCGTAATGTTATGGATTTTCGGCGGTGCTAAAGGTACTGCTTTTTTTTATACCGGCTTGGCGGCCTATGCCATCGAATTGCCGCTGTATCTGGTTTTAAAAAATAGCATCCGGCGCAACCGCCCCTGCCACGGCGTAAGAGATATCCACGCTCTTATCGAACCTTCCGACAAATTCAGCTTTCCTTCCGGGCATACCGCCGCCGCTTTCGTATTCGCCACCCTAACCGGCATATTTTTTCCCGCGTGGGCGGTTGCGGCATATTTTTCGGCGTTACTCATCGGCCTTTCCCGAGTGATGTTGGGCGTACATTATCCATCAGATATTGCCGCCGGAGCCGTGTTGGGCATATTGTGCGTACAGACAGTTTTATTTTTCACCGGATAATTATGCGGATTCTTTATGGTGTACAAGCTACCGGCAACGGCCACATTACCCGCGCCCGAACCATGCTGCCAGCCTTGCAGGCGGCAGGCATCACGGTTGACTTTCTCTTTAGCGGGCGCGATGCAGGGAAATATTTCGATATGGAATGTTTCGGCAAATACCGTACCCGCCGCGGCTTCACTTTTCATCTGGAACAAGGCCGTATTGCTTGGCCGCGTACTTTAGCCGACTTGAAACTTCGGCAATTTTGGCACGATGTTAACCGGCTGAATCTGAAACATTATGATTTGGTACTCACCGATTTTGAACCCGTAAGCGCGTGGGCGGCAAAAAAGCAGGGGGTGCCTTCGGTAGGACTTGCCCATCAATATGCCCTACGCTACCCCCTGCCCGGCACTTCCAACCGCTTTTTGCTGCGGCACGGCATTACCGCATTCGCACCCGCTCAAAAATACCTCGGTATCCATTGGCTTCAGTTCGGTTGCCCAATTTTACCGCCACTGATTCAAACCGATATTCATACACCGGCGACAGACGATAACTTTATTTTGGTATACCTGCCATTTGACAACCTTAATCTGATTTGTAATTGGCTCGCTCCTTACAACCATTATCGTTTCCGTATTTATGCACCTGTTTCCAACCCCTCTAAACAAAACCGCATCGAAATCCTGCCTCTTTCGCGCCCGGCTTTTCAGCACGATTTAGCCAATTGCAGCGGCGTAATCAGCAACACCGGTTTCGGCTTATGCAGCGAAGCCATGACCTTGGGTAAGAAAATCCTTACCCGCCCGTTACCGGGGCAGATAGAACAACAATCCAACGCAATCATTCTTCAGCAAATGCAGCGGGCTACCATAATGCACGATTTTGATGCCGACATTCTCGCGCTCTGGCTAGATTCACCCGCTCCCCCACGCATGGCCTTTCCCAAAACAGCTAGCCATATTGCCTCTTGGTTAGCAGATGGTGCAGTTGAATCCGTTCAAACATTGGCCGATATGATTTGGCAAAAAACCGGAACCGACTGAAATCAGGCGATTTAAATGCACATTCTTTAAATAACCCGATTTACACACCATTGATATACCTTAACCGTCCAAAGAGTCTTTTGAGCCCGCCCATACTTAACAAGAAAGAGTCTCAGCATCTATCTTGCCCAAACAGCATCCCCTCAATATACATTGACCAACACTTAAAACGAATCCCCGTATCAAAAGCAGTCTAAAGCTTATTTCCATAGAAATAAAAAAACAGCTTCGCACAATTCGGTAACAAATGAAACTAGCTTGTAAAATCATGTTAGGTTATCATAGCTTTTTTGTTAACAATCAAACGGAAAACCAGCCGCGCCGATGCTTTTCATGCGGCTTGCGGCGGTAGGAGTAAAAAATGAATGCAGTGGTAATTGCGGTCGCAGTGATGCTGGTATTGTCGCTGGCCCGCGTACATGTCGTACTCAGTCTGATACTGGGGGCACTCGCAGGTGGCCTGATTAGCGGGCTCGGCCTGGCAAAAACTATGGAAGTCTTCCAAACCGGTTTGGCCAACGGTGCGCAAATCGCACTTTCTTATGCCATGCTGGGTGCCTTTGCCGTGGCAATCGCCCATTCGGGTCTGCCCCAGGCTTTAGCCAACAGTGTTATCAAGCGCTTGGACAATAACCAGATACAAGATAAAGTACCCGGCAGCGTCAATTGGATCAAATGGGGTCTGCTGATTGCCTTACTGGCGATGAGCGTGATGAGCCAAAACCTGATTCCCATTCATATCGCTTTTATTCCTTTGCTGGTTCCGCCGTTATTATTGTTGTTTAACCGCTTTCAAATCGACCGCAGGCTGCTTTCCTGCTTAATTACTTTCGGCTTGGTAACTACTTACATGTGGCTGCCCTATGGTTTCGGTGAAATTTTCTTGAAGCAAATCCTAGTCGGCAATATTAATAAAGCCGGCCTTGATGTCAGTGGTGTCAATATCTTTAGTGCCATGACGATTCCGGCTTTAGGCATGGTGGCGGGTTTGCTGATCGCAGTTTTCTTCAGCTACCGCAAGCCGCGCGTATACCGCAATATTGATGTTAACAACCAAAGCGGTATGAAAATGCCCGCTATTTCACCTTATCGAAGCCTGGTTGCCTTAATGGCGGTTGTGGTTTCGTTTGTGGTTCAGCTTTGGGCAGACTCATTGCTGCTCGGCGCAATGGTCGGTTTTGCCGTATTTATGGCTTTGGGTGTCGTGCGCTGGCGTGAAGCGGATGACGTTTTTAACAATGGTGTGAAAATGATGGCCATGATCGGCTTTATCATGATCGCTGCCCAAGGCTTTGCCGAGGTTATGAAAGCAACCGGAGACGTAGAACCTCTGGTAACTACTTCCGCCGAAATTTTCGGTAACAGTAAAGGTATGGCGGCATTTGTGATGCTGTTGGTCGGCTTGTTGGTGACTATGGGTATCGGCAGCTCTTTTTCTACTTTGCCGATTATCGCAGCGATTTACGTACCGCTCTGTATCAGCATGGGCTTTTCTCCCGCTGCTACCTTGGCCATTATCGGTACGGCCGGCGCATTAGGTGATGCCGGTTCGCCCGCATCCGATTCTACCTTAGGCCCGACAGCAGGTTTGAATGCCGACGGCCAGCACGACCATATGCGCGATACGGTGATTCCGACTTTCTTACATTACAACCTGCCCCTGATGGTATCGGGTTGGATTGCCGCCATGGTGCTGTAAATGGAAGAACTGGAAGCCAGAATTACCGAGCTTGAAATTCAAACCGCCCTTCAAGAAGACTTGCTGGGCAGTTTGAACGATACCGTAGCCAAGCTCCATCAAACACTTGATTTGCAGCAAGCCCAACTGCGCTTGCTCTACCAACGTTTGCAACAAGACAAAGGGCAGGACGGTGACGGAAGTTTTAATCCGCAAGCCGAAATACCGCCGCATTATTAATCTGCGGCAGTAGCGAAAAGCCGTTATGATTTTTTCGAAACAATGATAATGCCGTCTGAAAAATTTCAGACGGCATTTTTATAACCTTGAATTCATGCCGCAAATTATTGCAAATGCGCGCTTGGACATTACCGCAAACGCCGGCCGGTTTCACCGTCGATAATTTGACTGGGCTGCCGATAACGGCCGACTTGCCCGCCGATAATCCATACGTCACGCCCGAATTGCCGCCACACTTCGCGTCGGCTTTTGCAGGCACGTTTGCCGGCACGGTTGCACGAGGTAGATACCAAAGCAGTTTGTAATCGGCTGCATAGCGAACGCGCGCCCGCATGGTCGGGTACGCGCACGGCGAGTTTGGTTCGCCCTTTGCCTCGCAACAACGGCGGTAAGTGACGGCGAACGGGTAATAAAAAGGTTTTGGCGGCAGGCCAGTTTTCCGCCAGCATATTTTCGGTAGCAGCCGGAAGCGGTTGCAGCAAAGGGCGAAGTTGGTCCTTATAGGCACCGATGACAATCATGCCTTTATGCTGCGGCCTTTTTTTCAGCCGTATCAAACGGCGCAAGGCAGGCTGGTGGGCCGGCAGGCAGCCGATGCCATAGCAAGATTCGGTAGGGTAGGCAACCAAGCCGCCGCGCTGCAAATGATGCTGCAAACGTTTGGAGGCTTGAATGCGCGTGGGTATGCTCATAAAGGTATCCGATCGGAGCAATATGCCGTCATGTCGGCACAAATTTTTGCTTAATTAAAGTATTTTCTCAGGTGGCCCGAATGCTTTCAGACAGCCTTTTTCATATAGCAACCGATATACTGTTCACTTGGCCTAAATAGGATTTGATGCCGTCTGAAAGCTGACTTTCAGACGGCATCAAATGATTTACATGGGTATCAAGCAAACTGTTTAGCCGCGCTTAACAGCTTTATCGGCGATATCAGTACGGTACTGCATACCTTCGAAACGGATATGCGACAAAGCTTGATAGGCCTTGCTTTTGGCAGCGGCAACACCGTCTCCCAAACCGACGACACACAATACGCGCCCGCCGTTGGTATATACCTTGCCCTCAGTATCTGCCGCAGTTCCCGCATGAAATACTTTCCCCGCTTGCGCCGCCTCTTCCAAACCGGCAATCACATCACCACGGCGCGGGGTTTCAGGGTAATTTGCGGCGGCAAGCACCACACCTACGGCCGTTTGCGGATTCCATTTCGCTGATACAGTATCCAAGCGGCCATCAATAGCGGCGGCTACCAATTCCGCCAAATCACTGTCGAGACGGCTCATAATCGGCTGGGTTTCGGGATCGCCGAAGCGGCAGTTGAATTCGATGGTATAGGGTGCACCCGAAGCATCAATCATCAAACCGGCATACAAAAATCCGGTAAAAGGATGCCCTTCGGCCTTCATACCGGCTACCGTAGGCAGAATGATTTCATTCATCACGCGTTCGTAAACGGCGGGGGTTACTACAGGGGCGGGGCTGTATGCGCCCATGCCGCCCGTGTTCGGACCGCAGTCGTTATCGAGCAAGCGCTTGTGGTCTTGACTGGTCGCCATCGGCAAAACATTCTCACCGTCCACCATCACGATGAAGCTGGCTTCTTCGCCTTGCAAAAAGTCTTCAATCACCACGCGTGCGCCCGCGTCACCCATTTTATTGCCCAACAGCATATCATCTACCGCGGCGTGGGCTTCTTCCAATGTAGCAGCTACAATCACTCCTTTACCTGCCGCCAAGCCGTCTGCCTTAATCACAATCGGTGCGCCTTTTTTATCCAGATAGGCATGCGCGGCAGCGGCGTCGCTGAAGGTTTGATAAGCAGCGGTGGGAATATCGTATTTCGCCATAAACGCCTTGGCGAAATCTTTCGAACTCTCCAACTGGGCGGCATAACGCGTAGGGCCGAAAATGCGTTTTCCCGCCGCACGGAAATCATCCACGATGCCCGCAGCCAGAGGCGCTTCGGGGCCTACTACAGTAAAGGCGATATTTTCCTGATTACAAAAATCGATCAACTCGTCGTGGCCTGATAAGGCAACGTTTTCCAACTTTGGTTCACTAGCCGTACCGGCATTGCCGGGCGCAACATAAACGGTTTCCACTTCCGGTGATTGGGCCAGTTTCCAGGCCAGCGCATGTTCGCGGCCGCCGCTGCCGATAACGAGTAATTTCATCAGGGTATCCTTGAAAATAAAGAGGGTTAAGGCTTGGAATTATAGCGGATTCTACGGCACTTCGTCAGCTTGGCAATTATGACATAGTGGTGTTTTGCCGGGCAGGTAATGCGGCTGGGCGCACACAGGGCCTGTGTTTCTTGAAATACATAGAAAAAAACTGCGAATACGCGTAAAATACGCACCAAAATATCGAATCAAATCAGGCTGCAGCATTTCGCGGCCTGAACTTTTTGGAAGAGATCATGAGCGAACACAACAACCCTCAAACCGAACCGCAACTCGATGAAAATCAGATTATCGCGTTGCGCCGTGAAAAATTGAATGAAATCCGCCGCCAAGGCATTGCTTTTCCCAACCAGTTCAAACGCGATGCGTTTGCCGGCGATTTGCACAACCAATACGGCGCGCTGGAAAAAGCCGAGCTTGACCCTCAGGAAATTCCGGTCAAAGTGGCCGGCCGTATGATGCTCAAACGCGCCATGGGCAAGGCCAGCTTTGCCACCTTACAAGACGTGAGCGGCCAAATCCAGCTGTATATCAACAACCAAGGTGTGGGCGAGGAAGTACACGAAGCCTTTAAACATTGGGATATGGGTGATATTCTCGGCGCAGAAGGCACGTTGTTCAAAACCAACCACGGCGAACTGACCGTACGCGTAAACAAACTGCAATTGCTGTCAAAATCACTGCGCCCGCTGCCGGACAAACACAAAGGTTTGGCCGATCAGGAGATGAAGTACCGCCAGCGTTATGTCGATTTGATTACCAATCAGGATGCGCGCGATACCTTTATCAAGCGCAGCCAGATCATCCAAGCCGTGCGTAACTATATGGTCAACGAGCGTTACCTCGAAGTGGAAACGCCTATGATGCACCCGATTCCGGGCGGTGCGACTGCCAAACCTTTCGTCACCCATCACAACACGCTGGATATGCCGCTGTATTTGCGTATCGCCCCCGAGCTGTATTTGAAACGGCTGGTAGTCGGCGGTTTGGAGCGTGTGTTCGAAATCAACCGCAGCTTCCGCAACGAAGGCATGAGTACGCGCCACAACCCCGAATTCACCATGATGGAATTCTACGAGGCATTCTGTACATACGAGCGTATGATGGAGATGACCGAAGGCGTAATCCGCAATGCCGCGAAAACCGTATGCGGCACAGCCAAAATCACCTACAACGGCAAAGAAGTCGATTTGGAAAGCCCGTTCGAGCGCCTAACCATTTTGGAAGCCATCAAAAAATACAACCCGCACTATACCGACGAGCAATTGTTTGACGAAGCATGGTTGAAACAGGAAATCGTCAAACACGGTGAAAGCCTGCCGCCCTCTCCCGGCATCGGCAGCCTGCAATTGGCTTTGTTTGAAGGTTGCGCCGAAAGCAAATTGTGGAATCCCACCTTTATCGTCGACTACCCGGTAGAAGTATCGCCGCTGGCACGCGCATCCGATACGAAACCCGGCCTGACCGACCGCTTTGAGCTGTTTGTCGTAGGACGCGAGTTGGCAAACGGCTATTCGGAGTTGAATGACCCTGAAGACCAAGCCGCGCGTTTCAAAGCGCAAGTGGCGCAAAAAGATGCGGGCGACGACGAAGCCATGCACTACGATGCCGATTATATCCGCGCAATGGAATACGGCTTACCCCCCACCGGCGGTTCGGGTATCGGTCTTGACCGTTTGGTCATGCTGCTGACCGATGCGCAGAGTATCCGTGATGTGATTTTATTCCCGCAAATGCGCCCGGAATAATCTGTTTTCGGATACTAAAATAACAAAAAAGGCCGTCTGAAATATTTCAGACGGCCTTTCGATTAGCAAGCATCAAATACTATGGTTCATTACACGGAAAAGATACCGCCGTTATCCAATCAACTGCAACAGCTTACCATTCTTCACATCAAATGATGTCCCGCAAATATGATTGATGCGTTTAAAAAAGCCGTCTGAACTTTTCAGACGGCTTTTGAAAAGCAGCGGCACATTAGCCGACACGGTGGCGGTTGGCATCTGCCAGCAGCGCCAACAAAGCTTCGGTGCTCTCCCAACCGATACAAGCATCCGTAATACTCTGTCCGTAAGTTTCAGGCTTATCTTGCCGCCCTTCTACCAAATGGCTTTCGACCATCACGCCCATGATATTGTCTTCACCGTTACGCAACTGCCCGGCTACATCTTCGGCCACTTCCATTTGACGTTTGTAGTCTTTACGGCTGTTGGCATGGCTGAAATCCACCATCAGTTTGGGCGTCACACCTGCCTTGGACAACTGCTCGGCAGAAGCCTTAACGTGCTCGCTACTGTAATTCGGTTCTTTACCACCTCGCAGAATAACATGGCAGTCGGGATTACCGGCCGTATGAACAATAGCGGAATGGCCGGATTTGGTTACCGACAGAAAATGATGTGAATGGGATGCGGCGCCGATGGCGTCAATGGCAATTTTCAAATTACCGTCGGTGCCGTTTTTAAAGCCGACAGGACAAGACAGGCCGCTGGCTAATTCACGGTGTACCTGGCTTTCGGTTGTACGCGCGCCGATAGCACCCCACGAAATCAAGTCGGCATAATATTGCGGCGTAATCATATCGAGAAACTCGGTAGAAGCCGGCATACCCATATTGTTAAGTGTCAGCAGCAGCTGGCGTGCTTGGCGCAGGCCGAAATTGATGTCGAAACTGCCATCTAGATGAGGGTCGTTGATCAACCCTTTCCAACCTACGGTGGTACGTGGTTTTTCAAAGTACACACGCATCACAATCAGTAATTCTTTTTCATATTTTTTGCGCAAGGGCAACAGCCTACCGGCATATTCAAGCGCAGCTTTGGGATCATGGATGGAACAAGGGCCGATAATCACCAAAAGACGGTTGTCCCCACCGTGTACCAAACGGGCGATTTCCTGACGGGTGCGGTATACCAGTTCAGAAGCCTCATTGCTGATCGGCAATTCATACAGATGGGCGATCGGCGGCAACAATTCTTTTACTTCTTTGATTTTTATATCATCGGTTTTATGCGGAATGCTCATAGGATTTTTCTTTAAAATCGTATCAAATGAGGTTCAGCTTAACCCCTTTTATGGCTATTGACAAGCTCGTTTTGATTGATCGGGAAATTTAATTGCGTATATTTCATATTATTTTTTAAAATTGGATTTTTATTTCATTTTTTTTAAATTTAAAAAATTAAATTTTATTTATTTTGTATGAATATTTTATTAAAAGCATAATCGGAAAAGCATTTTTACTTCGCTCCGGCATTAATGCTGTATGGAATGTCATGTCACACTATATAATATGACTTTTACGACTCAGGCTATTTTCATGACTCAAAATGCAAACAACCTTTGCTGGCTCGATATGGAAATGACGGGCTTAGATCCTGATCGCGACAAAATCATCGAAGTGGCAATGATTATTACCGATCAGGATTTAAATGTTTTGGCACAATCGGAAGTGTATGCTATTCACCAAAGCGATGACGTTTTAAACGCTATGGACGAATGGAATACCGCTACCCACGGCCGCACCGGCCTAACCGAACGTGTCCGCCGGTCCGCTTACACTGAAGCCCAAGTAGAACAAGAATTGCTGGACTTCATGGCCCGGTGGATTCCTGAGAAAGCCAGCCCGATGTGCGGCAATACCATTCATCAAGACCGCCGTTTTATGGTGCGCCATATGCCGCGCCTGGAGGCTTATTTCCATTACCGCAATCTAGACGTTTCCACCCTTAAAGAGCTCGCCCGCCGCTGGCATCCGGTGCTGGCCAAAAACGTAGTGAAGCGCGGGGCACATCAAGCTTTGGACGATATTCTCGAGAGTATCGAAGAAATGCGTTACTACCGCGAACATTTCCTCCGCCTGCCCGACTAAGTATTTAAGCAAGGCCGTCTGAAAAATTTCAGACGGCCTATCAAGTAAGTTCACAAAAAAATTAAACCCATCTGACATAAATCTAAAATAGTTTGGCCGGCCCAATCTTCATAACAACTTTAAATTTAAAGCCGGACAATTATTCAAGGATTTCGGAGCGACTGAATGGATATTACCACCACTTCGGCATGGCAATTACTGCAGGAAAAATGGCAGCAGACAGCCGCCATGCATATGCGCCAACAATTTGAAAGCGAACCGCAACGTTTTGCCGACATGCACATCGCACTGCCGGGCATGATGCTGGACTTCAGCAAGAACCGGATAGACGGCGAAACACTCGATTTATTGTGCCGCTTAGCCGCAGAAGCCGGCCTGCCCGAAAAAACCCGAACCATGCGTAGCGGCGAAAAAATTAATCTTAGCGAAAACCGTGCCGTATTACATACCGCTTTGCGGCTGCCCACCGACGCCGTACCGGTGTATGTGGGCGGAGAAAACGTCGTCCCCCTGCTGCATCGCGAGCTAGAGCGGGCATTGGCATTCGCCGACAGCTTACTGGATGGCAGCTTTACCGGCGCAACCGGCAAGCACATTACAGATTTTGTCCACATCGGCATCGGCGGTTCCGATTTAGGGCCGCAAGTTGCGGTTCAGGCACTGCACCCCTACTGCCGCAATATCCGGGTACATTTTGTTTCCAATTCGGATGATGCCAACATTGCCCAAGTTTTAGGCCGTCTGAATGCGGAAACTACTGTTTTTTGCATCGCCAGCAAATCATTCGGCACACCCGAAACCCTATTGAACGCTCATGCCGCACGCGACTGGTTCCGTACCCAAGGACACTCCGAAGCAGATGTCGCCCGCCATTTCGTCGCCATTTCGAGCGAAGTGGCCGCCGCACACCAATTCGGCATTGAGGCAGACAAAGTGTTTGCCATGTTCGACTGGGTAGGCGGGCGTTATTCGGTATGGTCGGCCATCGGCTTGCCTTTGATGGTCGCTATCGGTAGCGAAGCATTCCGCAGTTTCTTAAGCGGAGGACATGCTATGGACGAACACTTCTTCAACACCCCTTACCGCCGTAATATGCCTGTAATAATGGCTATGCTGGGTGTTTGGTACAACAATTTTTATCATGCCGGCGGACATACCGTTGTCCCTTATAGCCATAATTTGCGCCGCTTTCCCGCCTACCTGCAACAACTGGATATGGAAAGCAACGGCAAAAGCCGCAAAATTAACGGCGAACCCGTAGACTGCGATACCGGCCCGCTGATTTTCGGCGAAGAAGGCGTCAACTGCCAACATGCCTATTTCCAACTATTGCACCAAGGCACGCGCTTGGTACCGGCCGACTTTATCGTTCCGATGAGCAGCCCTTACCGTATCGGCAGACAGCACCGTTTTACCGTTGCCAATGCCTTTGCCCAAGCCGAAGCCCTGATGCGTGGTAAAACCTTAGACGAAGCCCTGCTTGAATTGGCCGCATTACCGGCTGCCGAACGCGAAATGTTGGCACCGCAAAAAGTATTTCCGGGCAACCGCCCGAGCAACATGATTCTGGTTGACGATTTGAACCCTTACACCCTCGGTATGCTGATTGCCCTTTACGAACATAAGGTCTTTGTGCAGGGCGTTATATGGGGCATCAACTCATTTGACCAATGGGGCGTGGAGTACGGCAAAGTCTTAGCCAAAGCGATTGAGCCGGAATTGTCAGGCGAGCCGTGCGGCAAACATGACAGTTCTACTAACGGTCTGATCGATTATTACCGCCGCTGTCATCAGAGCGACTGATTTTGCCGTACCATCAATATTTGTTCTGAAACTAAAAACCAAAACCGCTGTTTCCGATTAAGTGAAACAGCGGTTTTGGTTTTCAAAATTAAAGCGTTTCGAGGCCGTCTGAAAACAACGGCAAACGGTAGCAGCTACATAGCGGCAATTTCTACCGCCTCGCCGCAAGCCGCACTCAAAACCTGATTCAATACGGCAAAAAATTCGCTACCGTCTCGCGTAGCCAGCCATTGGCCGTTTTGGTTTGAAAAATGATAGCCGCCGCTTTTGGCTGCAATCCACAATTCTTGGTTGGGCGTGTGGCGGTTGATAATGATTTGGGTACCGTCTTCGGCTTCTATCGTCAGCACATTACCCGACAATTGGCAGTCGAACGCCCAGCCGCCGGCATCGATTTCGTCTTCAATGTGGTTAAACAACGCATCGGAATGCTGTAAAAATTCACTTTCGGTCATCATGGCTTTGTGTATCGCTGCATTTTTGTTTAAGATACTCAATCTTGCCATATTACGCGCGCCCGGGCAAACCCCGGCCGTCTGAAAGAAAAGATGATGAAAACCCTTACCTCCGTATTGGCTGCCGCGCTACTATTGAGCGCCTGCGGCTACAAAGGTGATTTATATCTGCCTAAAGAAGACGATAAAGCTCGTTTTGGTGTCATACAAACCGGCCTTCAGTTTCAAGCTAAAGAGCCCACCACCCAACCGGAATAAACCATAATGTCTGAAGTACTTTCCTGCGAACAACGCTCTCTTGCCGAATTGGCCGACACCTTCGGCACCCCACTATATGTTTACAGCCAAGCAGCCTTGGATACCGCTTATCAAAGCTACGCCAGCGCATTTTCAAAATTAAAACCACTGGTGTGCTATGCGGTAAAGGCTAACGGCAATCTGAGTATTCTGAAGCATTTGGCAGCAATGGGCAGCGGTTTTGATATTGTTTCCGGTGGCGAACTAGCAAGAGTGCTGGCTGCCGGCGGCAGTGCCGGGAAAACTATTTTTTCAGGGGTAGGCAAAAGCGAAGCCGAAATCGAGTTTGCCCTGAACGAAGGTATTTTATGCTTTAACGTAGAATCGCTGCCCGAACTTGACCGCATCAATACGGTGGCTTCCCGCTTGGGTAAAACCGCCCCTATCTCCCTGCGTATCAATCCCGATGTAGATGCAAAAACCCACCCCTACATTTCTACCGGCCTGAAAGCGAACAAATTCGGCATCGCCTATGCCGACGCCCTGGCAGCCTACCGCTATGCCGCTTCGTTGAACCATCTGAAAATTGTCGGCATCGACTGCCATATCGGCTCGCAGCTAACGGATTTAAGCCCCTTGGTAGAAGCCTGCGAACGCATTATGCTGTTGGTGGATGAATTGGCGGCAGAAGGCATCGAGCTGGAACATATCGATTTGGGCGGCGGTGTCGGTATTACCTATCTTGATGAAAAAACACCCGACCTGAACACATATGCCGATGCAGTTGCCAAATTATGGGCAGGCAGGCCGCAAAAGCTGGTATTGGAACCCGGCCGCAGTTTGGTCGGAAATGCCGGCACGCTGCTTACCCGCGTAGAATTTATCAAGCACGGCGAAGAGAAAAATTTCATTATTGTCGATGCGGCCATGAACGATTTGATGCGCCCCGCACTCTATGATGCCTATCACCATATCGAAGTTGTTGCATCAGATAATACCGCCCCGATTGTTGCCGATGTGGTCGGCCCCATTTGCGAAACGGGCGACTTTATTGCGAGAGAGCGCACGCTTGCCTGCAATCCCGGTGATGTTTTGGCCATCCGTAGTGCAGGCGCTTATGCCTCAAGCATGGCCAGCAACTACAACTCGCGCAACCGCGCCGCCGAAGTACTGGTAAACGGCCAAGAAGCTGTTTTGGTGCGTCGCCGCGAAACATACGAACAACAGCTTGAAAACGAGCTTGCCTGTTTAAACCGTTAAAACCTGCCTATATCGTCTTCAGGTTAAATGTAAAGGCCGTCTGAAAATAATATTCAGACGGCCTTATTTTTAATACGGCAATGATAATATTTATCTGCCGATTTTTTTATTTGGCATCTTTAAAACCGCGCTTCAAATGCACCATCAACAAAGCGATGGCCGCCGGCGTAATACCGGAAATACGCCCCGCCTGCCCGATGGTTTCAGGACGGTGAAGGTTGAGTTTTTGCTGTACTTCGGCGGAAAGTCCCTGCACTTTGCCATAATCGATATCGGCCGGCAGCTTGAGGGTTTCAAGATCTTTTCTACTATCGATTTCTTCATTTTGACGGTCGATATAACCTTGATATTTCACTTGGATTTCCACCTGCTCGGCAACCTCTGCCGGCAACTCTTGCTCGGGAGCGGCCCCTTGCAAAGTCATCAATTCGGTATAGCTGATGTTCGGACGACGCAATAAATCGTGCAAATTAGCCTCGCGCGACAGCTTTTGGCCGAACACACGCTGCTGCTCGCTTTCGGGCAGTTTGGCCGGTGTATACCAACTGGTTTTCAAACGCTGGATTTCACGCTCGATTTGCTCTCGTTTTTGTTCGAAAGCCTGCCATTGGGCGGGAGTAACCAGACCGATTTTATAACCGTCTTCGGTTAGGCGCATATCGGCATTGTCTTCGCGCAACTGCAAACGATACTCTGCACGGCTGGTAAACATACGGTAAGGTTCGTTTACACCTTTGGTAATCAGATCGTCCACCAATACGCCAAGGTAAGCTTGTTCGCGGCGCAAAATCAGCGGCTCCTGCCCGCGCACAAACTGCACGGCATTGGCTCCGGCCAGCAACCCCTGTGCGGCAGCTTCTTCGTAACCCGTAGTACCGTTGATTTGTCCGGCGAAGAAAAGTCCCTCAATGGTTTTGGTTTCCAAGCTGGCCTTGAGGTTGCGCGGATCGAAATAGTCGTACTCGATGGCATAACCGGGGCGTAGGATATGGGCGTTTTCCAAGCCTTTCATGGAGCGCACCAGCGCAAGCTGGATATCGAAAGGCAAACTGGTCGAAATACCGTTGGGATAATATTCGTGGGTACTCAGTCCCTCCGGTTCAAGGAAAATCTGGTGGCTTTCCTTATCTGCGAACCGGTTGATTTTATCTTCGATAGAAGGGCAATAACGCGGGCCGACCCCTTCGATTTTGCCGGTGAACATAGGGCTGCGGTCGAAACCGGAACGGATGATATCGTGTGTTTGCGCGTTGGTGTGGGTAATCCAGCAGGATACTTGCTGCGGGTGCATGGCGGCATTGCCGCGAACGGAAAAAACAGGTACGGGCGTATCGCCGGGCTGCTCGGTCAGTTGGGAAAAATCAATGGTACGCCCGTCGATACGCGGCGGCGTACCGGTTTTCAAACGGCTTTGCGGCAGCTTCAATTCTTTCAGACGGCCCGACAAACCTACCGCGGCAGGGTCGCCCGCACGCCCTCCGGCATAGTTTTCCAAACCGATGTGGATTTTCCCGGCTAAGAAAGTACCCGCGGTCAACACAACGGCGCGGGCTTTGAATTCGACACCCATAGCGGTAACAACACCGCTGATACGGTCGCCTTCGAGGGTAATATCGTCTACCTGCTGTTGGAACAATTCGAGATTTTCTTGATTTTCAAGCATGTGGCGGATAGCCGCCTTGTAAAGTATGCGGTCGGCCTGCGCACGGGTCGCCCGCACGGCAGCCCCTTTACTGGCATTGAGACGGCGAAACTGAATACCGCTCATATCGGTAGCCAACGCCATCGCTCCGCCCAAAGCATCCAATTCGCGTACCAAATGTCCTTTACCGATACCTCCGATAGACGGATTGCACGACATTTGACCCAGAGTTTCGATATTGTGTGTGAGCAGCAGCGTTTGCGCACCCATACGGGCGGCGGCAAGTGCCGCTTCGGTACCGGCGTGCCCGCCGCCGACTACGATTACATCGTATTGTTTGGGGTAAATCATCATTTTTATATCATTAACCTGCATGTGTTGAGGATAGCGGCAAAAATACCTTTCAGTACCGCGCTCCGAAAAATAGCCTGAATTGTACGCTGATTCGTATATCGATACAACGTGCCTTCCGCATCAGAAGCTATTGAGTTATTTAAATAAAGTTTCAAGGCCGTCTGAAAATTCAGACGGCCTTGAAGCCAAACAGAGGATTGGGAATCAGATTAAACCTTCCGTTCAATACTAAAACGTATACCCCGTTTCCAATTCGTCATCCCCAACCAACTCAACCAACAACGCATACAGCGGTGCCAAATCATTGTAACGGCGCGAAGTGCGGCGCAGGTAGTTAAGGAAGCGCGGAATTTCGGGGCGGTATTTTTCTTTGCCGTCACGGTAGTACAAACGGGCAAAAATACCGGCTACTTTCAAATGGCGTTGCACGCCCATCCATTCGAACCAACGGTAAAACTCGTCAAAATCAGCAGGAACCGGCAAGCCGGCAGCACGGGCTTTTTCCCAATATCGGATAACCAAATCCAGCACAAACTCTTCTTCCCACTCAATGAAGGCATCCCGTAAAAGAGACACAAGGTCGTAAGTAATCGGGCCGTAAAGCGCATCTTGGAAATCAAGCACACCGGGGCGTCCGTTGGTCAGCATCAGATTACGGACGATATAGTCGCGGTGTACGTAAACCTGAGGTTGGGCCAACAAAGGCGGCAATAAGGTATTCTCCACCTGCTGCCATAATTGGCGTTGTTTGAAATTCAACGGCTTACCCAGCTCTTTGGCAACAAACCATTCGGGAAAGAGATTGATTTCACGCAACATGACGTCGCGATCATATTCAGGCAACACACCCGGCCGGCTGGCTTTTTGCAAAACCACCAATTCTTCGATCGCTTCCAACAACAAAGCCTTGTGGGCGATTTCCCGGCTGTCGTGTTGCATAGCGGCAAGAAAAGTCGTATTGCCCAAATCATTGAGCGCCATAAAGCCTTGCTCTTCATCCACCGCCAGAACTTGCGGCACATTTACCATGTCGAACAATTTTTGTACTTTTAAATAAGGGGCAACGCTCATTTTATCGGGCGGAGCATCCATACAGATAATGCTGCGGCCGTCTGAAAAAACAGCGCGGAAATAGCGGCGGAAGTCGGCATCGGCGGCGGCAAAGCTTAATTCAAACGGTTGCGCCGGAAAAATACTTTCCAGCCATTTTTTTAATTCGGTTTGTCGTTGCATGATGGTTTTCAGGTTAAAATAAATGCTATTTTAACTGGCAAAACCGATTTAAGGTGATACTTTGGCTCGTTTATTTTCATTAAAACCTTTGGTACTGGCTTTAGGCGTGGCCTTTTCTGCAACTGCGTACGGCCAAAATACAGAGGAACTGTCACTGGGCAACACTTGCTTGAGCTGTACGCCCGAAAAAGCCGCTTCAACAGCTGCCGCCGCTGCGGAACCTACAGTCAAAACCAGTGGTGCAGAGTCCCTGGCGGCCGACTATACCCGTATCACCGCCGATGAAGTACAAGGTCAAACGCAGGTATCCGTTCGGGCACAAGGCGATGTGATTATCGAGCGCAACAACCAAATCTTAAATGCCCCGTGGGTAGAGTACGACCAGCAACGTGAAATCATTCGGACCGGCGATACTTTTACACTGCAACAAAGCGGCTCGGTAGTGAGTGGCCGGCAAATCGAATACAACTTGGCAGAAGGCACAGGCAAAGCTGATCATGCCCGCCTGTCAAGCGAACATGAAGGCCGGCGCCTGCAAAGTGTTAGTGAGAATACCGAATTATTAGGCAACGGTCGTTACAAATTAACCAATACCAAATTCAACACCTGCGAACCCGGCGATGCAAGCTGGTATATCCGCGCCAACAGCATTGAAGCCGATACCGCATCGGGTATCGGGGTTGCCAAACACGCTTCTTTGGTTTTCGGCGGCGTTCCCGTACTTTATACGCCTTGGGCGGATTTCCCGCTCAATGGCAACCGCAAAAGCGGCCTGCTCGTACCTACCTTAAAAATCGGTTCGGACGGCGTAGAGCTGGAAACACCCTATTACCTCAACCTCGCGCCGAATTATGATGCGACGGTTACCCCCGGCATCATATCCAACCGCGGCGTACAGCTGGGCGGCCAGTTCCGCTACCTGCAACCTACTTACTCAGGCGTAGCGGAAGGCAAATGGATGCCCGCCGACAAACGGAGCGAATACAACAACCGCTACCATGTCCGCTGGAACCACCAACAGCAGTTTGGCAGCGCACTTTCAGGCGGCATCAGCTACAATCAAGTTTCCGATGACGACTATTACCGTGATTTTTACGGCCGTGCCGATATCGCCAATAACGTCAATCTCAACCGCCAAGCTTGGTTAAACCTCAACACTAAAGTTTTGGGGGGCAACCTCAGCAGCTACGCCACCGTACAAAAATACCAAACATTAGCCAATGCCAACGGCTATAAAGACGAACCGTATGCCATCATGCCGCGCCTTTCCACCCGCTGGCAACGTAATTTCGATCATGCCCAAGCCAATATTTTCGGACAATTTACCCGCTTCGACCACGACAGCAAGCAAGCGGGCAGCCGTATTGTTGCCTATCCGGGCGTAAAATGGGATTTCCACAACCAGTGGGGCTACATTCGCCCCAAAGTCGGGCTGCACGCCACCTACTACAATTTGGACAGCTTCGAAAACAAAACCGGGCACACCACCAGCCGCGTATTACCGATTATGAATGTCGATGCCGGCATGACGTTTGAACGCAAGGCCAACCTCTTTGGCAACAACTACCTTCAAACACTCGAACCGCGCGTGTTCTACAACTACATTCCGACCAAAGCCCAAAACGACCTGCCTAATTTCGACAGCTCGGAAAACAGCTTCAATTACGAACAACTTTTCCGTGAAAACCTCTATTCCGGCAACGACCGTATCAACGCCGCCAATAGCATTTCCACGGCCGTACAAACCCGGATTTTAAATCCCCAAAACGGAGCAGAGCTTTTCAGAGCGGGTGTCGGTCAAAAATTCTACATTACCAATGACAACGTATTGCTCGACGGCAGCATCAGCAACTACCGGCGCAACCGCTCAGACTGGGTAGCCTTCGCCCACGGCAACCTAACCGACAGCATACGTCTGGATACCGATATCCACTATAACCAAAACCAAGACAAAGTCGACAACTTTGCTGCAGGCATCCGCTACAATCCCGAACCAGGCAAAGTATTAAGCGCCCGCTACAAATACGGCCGCAACGAAAAAATCTATCTGCAAGACGACGGCCAATATTTCTACGACAAACTGCAACAAGTCGACTTAGCCGCACAATGGCCGCTACGTTCAAACCTATATGCCGTTGCCCGCTTCAATTACGCCTTAAAAGTCAACAAGCCTTTGGAACAACTGATCGGCTTGGAGTATAAAAGTAATTGCGGCTGCTGGAGTGCCAGTGTCGTAGCACAACACTATGTAACCGGCCTCAACAGCAGCAAAAATGCCGTATTCTTCAACCTTCAATTAAAAGATTTAAGCAATATCGGCAACAATCCCTTCGAACAACTGCGTCTGGCGATTCCCGGATACAGCAAAACCAACGAGGTAAACACAAAATGAAATTCAAATCCCTGATTATCGCCGCCGCACTCGGCCTATCCCTCGGCACCGTTCATGCAGCCGATATCAAAATGGTTGACGGCATCGCCGCCGTAGTCGACAACAGCGTCATCACCTACCGAGACCTCAACCAAGCCCTAGCCACCGCCCGCACAGCCATGCCCAAAGGCAACAGCATCACCGAAGAAGAGCTCCGCCGCCAAGTATTAGGGCAGCTGATTAACCAATCCTTAATCGTACAAGCAGGCAAACGCCGCAATATCGGCGCAACAGAAACCGAAATCGACGAGGCCCTGGCCCAAACCGCCCAAGCACGCAAAACCACCGTCGACCAACTCTATACCCAAGCTGCCCGCGACGGCCTCAGCCGTAGCGCCCTGCGCCGCAACGTGGCAGACAGCCTGATTACCCAAAAAGTGCAGCAGCAAGCCATTATGCAGAACGCACGGGTAAGCGAAGCCGAAATCGATGCCTTTCTCAACCATGCCCGCGAACAAAACATCACGCTACCCGAAGGCGAACCGGTACGCCAATACCACGCCCGCCATATTCTGATTAAAGCTGACGGCACCAATCAGGCCGCCAATGCCACAGCCGAAGCCGAGATCCGCAAAATTGCCGCACAAGCCCGCAGCGGTAGCGACTTCTCCGCACTGGCACGCGCCCACTCGCAAGACGGCAGTGCGCCTAACGGCGGCGATTTAGGCTGGTTTACCGACGGCGTGATGGTTCCCGAGTTTGAGCACGCCGTACAACGCCTGCGCCCCGGTCAGGTAAGCCAACCGGTACGCAGCCAATTCGGCTGGCACGTTATCAAACTGGAAGATGTGCGTGACGCAGGCACTCCCGAAGAACGCCGCCGAAATGCCGTACGCCAATACCTTTCCGACCAAAAAGCCCAACGTGCGACAACCGATCTGCTACAACAACTTCATTCGAGTGCATTTATCGACATCCGTAATTGATATAGCTAAAAGCAATAGTAATTGCCATATACTGATTTAAATAACAAAAAAGGCCGTCTGAAAATATTTTCAGACGGCCTGAATGTTTACAGTTCTGAGCAAGGTACACAGCCCTGAGAATGAGTACAGAACAGGGGCATACACCCAAGAAGTTTCAACACACAGCCACCCGAAGGTGGCTGACGACATCTGTAAGAAGCTGCATTCGGTTATCCGGTTTCAACACACAGCCACCCGAAGGTGGCTGAATACAAGCCATATGTGAAAATCTTGGGTATGCAGTTTCAACACACAGCCACCCGAAGGTGGCTGAGTTGGTCTGCTTCATGGGGGCGGCCACGCTCGTGAGTTTCAACACACAGCCACCCGAAGGTGGCTGAATATTGGCACTCACCCGTTTTTCAGCCATGAAGCAGTTTCAACACACAGCCACGGTCTGCAAAACGGCCTGTTGTTTCCCGTTTCAACACACAGCCACCCGAAGGTGGCTGACAGTTGGCGTTTTTCGGGCAGCTCCGGCAGGCGGTTTCAACACACAGCCACCCGAAGGTGGCTGATTTCCCACACCATATACGTGGCGATTCTTGGTGTTTCAACACACAGCCACCCGAAGGTGGCTGAGCCAGCCGGTTATGACGCCCAAGCAGCATAAGGCGGTTTCAACACACAGCCACCCGAAGGTGGCTGACCAGCTTCTCTTGCGATTTCGCCGCCATCTGCCAGTTTCAACACACAGCCACCCGAAGGTGGCTGATTTAACGAGGTGCGCGGCTTATTTCGTGGCGGCCTGTTTCAACACACAGCCACCCGAAGGTGGCTGAAGCCTGTCTGGAAAAGCTGAACTACTAAGGCTCAACAAATCTTACTTCGCTAATCATCATCCATAAAGGCCTAGGCAGTGATCCGCCCGAAGAAATTCTAACACAAAATGAAAATAATCTTTTGATTGTTAAAGAACTCTTTAAAATCGCTAACCTAACGGCTTTTTTATGAGAACTAATGGTTAGCGATTTAAATAATCAAAGTATCTTGGAAAATATCCACTGCAGCCTTTGCACCATGATGTTCGACTTTTCGACGCCATTTACTGCCCAAATGATAAAACCGCAAACTGTCGGTATCAGGGTTATAAGTAGAGAGAAGCTTGGCTTTCAATTTCACCCATTGGTCGGGTGTAATATCGCATTCAAATACCGAATATTGCACCCGCACACCGTAATCCAAACAATGTTTGGCAATTCGCCGCAAGCGAGCGGCGCCATCCGCGTCAGCGAGCGATACATCATAAGTAATCAGCATTAACACTCCGTTTCCCCCCCATATTATATTAACGTTCACCGCATTAAAAACGGCGGATATTCAGCCAAATCACCGCGCAAATGCCGCGCTAGCAACATGGACTGAATATGCGGCAGTAAGCCGATTGCCACTTCTTCCTGCAAAAACGGATGCACAATCTTTTCTTGCTTTTTCGCCTGCAAAGTTTGAAACAGCAGCTTGCGGGCTTCGGGTTTGATATTCACCGCACCACCGGCTTCGGTCACAAAATCCTGTGGCTTAATCTGTCCGCGGTTAATCAGGCTTAAAACCAATCTATCTGCCCACCACGCACGGAACTCCTCCAGAATATCCTGCGCCAAACTGTCGCGCCCCGGGCGATCGGCGTGCAAAAAGCCCACTTGCGGATCCAAACCCACGCCTTGCAGCGCGCCGCTGATATCCTTGCCCAAAATACTGTATACAAACGACAACAGCGCATTCACCCCGTCACGCGGTGGGCGACGGTTGCGCCCATCGAAGGCAAAACCACTCTTCTCCTTAAGCAAATGCCCGAACACGCCGAAATAACGTGCCGCCGCATCGCCCTCTATCCCGCGGATTAGTTCCAAACTTTCCGCCCGTTTCAACTGCTGCAAACTAAAATTCAGCGCCGACACTACTGCTTGCACCTCAGTCTGTTCACCATGATTGCGCAAGCGCCGTTGCAACACCCGTTTACTGGCTTGGATTTTCGCCGCAATAATGTGCCGTGCAATCGGCACCTGATTGCACTCCGACAGCCGATATTGTGCCCTCCGCAGCAACACATTACCACTCTGCCGCCCTTGCAACCGCCCCAAAAAACGTCCGTTTTCGGTAAAAAACGCCAGATTGACATTATTTTCACCGCAAAACCCCATCAAAAATGGAGACACCAGCACATTACCGAAACAGAAAATATGCCCGATGGAATGCACCGGCAACTGCGCCACCTTTTTGCGCTCCTGCTCCACCACCAGCGTTTCCCGCTCCTTATGCAGGTAACTACCCTGCGTGGTGATATACAGCGTGTTTTGCAGCTTGCGTATGGTTGAAATTTCCCTTTGATTTTGACCGCATTTTTGCGGTTTAGCAGGGTGGTAGAGGGGTAGCTGAAAATTTTGCACCTGCTACTCTTGACAAATATAAAAAATAAAATTAGAATCCAAAAAGATTTTATTTAAATTCCAAACAGAATAATTTATATGGTTAAAAAAGTTCAAGTCTCTTTCTCGGATAAACAAGCTGAATTATTGGAACATTTTAAAGGTGAGCTAGGTGAATCCGATGCTGATATTGTAAGAAATATTGTCATCGCTTGGCTAGCAGAAAAAAGTTTTATTACCACGATCGCTAAACATAGACTAGCAGAAACACACAGCACCTCAGATTCACATACAGAGAAATAAGATGAAAGATATTCAAACAATTGGTAGTGTCTGCTCAGGTATTGAAGCAGCATCTATTGCTTGGCAAAATTTAGGATTTGAGTTCAAATGGTTTTCAGAGATTCTGAAATTTCCATCAGATATTTTACGAAATAAATATCCGCATATTGATAATTTAGGGGATATGAATTATATCCCTGAATTATTAAAAAATAATAGCATATACTCTCCTGATTTAATCTGTGGAGGGACCCCATGCCAAGCATTTTCATTGGCAGGTTGGAAAAATGGATTAGATGATGAACGTGGAAATCTTACTTTAAAATTTATCGACATAATTAATGAAAATGACAATATTCGCTTAAAAGAAGGAAAAAGTCGTACAGTTGTATTTTGGGAAAATGTTGAAGGAGTTTTAAGCGATAAAACAAATGCCTTTGGATGTTTTATTTCTACATTAGCAGGACTTGATAAGGTTATAGAAAACAAAAAATGGCCTACTTCTGGTTTATTGAGAGGTAAAACAAGAAATGTTGCGTGGCGTGTTCTAGATGCTAAATATTTTGGATTACCTCAACAACGTAGAAGATTATATGTTATCGCCGGAGGGAAAGATACCAGTCCTGAAAATATTTTATTTGAGTTACATAACCATAAAAATAATAATATTTATGGGATTTCCTTTCCTAAGAGTGAATTAATTTTCTATAAAGACAATGTAAAATTTGAAATATTCAGAGAATTTACAGACTGCTTATATTCCGCATATGGAACCAAGTGGAATGGGAATGCTGCAGCTTACAATGGCTCTCTTTTTATTGCACAAGATGATAAATTACGTAGATTATCCCCTTTAGAATGTGAAAGATTAATGGGATTCCCCGATAACTATACCTTAATTGATGGTGCAAAAAAGACAAATAGATACCAAGCAATAGGTAATTCTTGGGCTATTCCCGTTATAAAGTGGATCGGGAAACGTATTAAAAAGCCAGAATGCTATAATTTAAGTCAATACATAAATTCAATGTTATTAAAAAAAGATAATTCTGATTTTGAATATTATGATTTTGGTGATGGAATCATTCACTTTTCTGATTCATTTTCCATAAACTGTTCAGAAATTCCCGAAGAAGTAAGTTTCGGGCATATGTATCATATCGTCTCAAAAGAAGCTCCCGATGATATTTTTATTTCACCAACAGGTTGTTATGGAATTATTCGCAGGAAAACCGAGAGAAATCTTAAAATAAACAAAAGATTAGAAGAAATTTTGCTAAATATTTCATCACAAGAAACATTAGTAGAAATTGAAAAAAAATCGTTAGTACAAAAAAGAGGTAAATATAGTGAAAATATGCAGCCTAATTTGTAAAATATAAAAATAGTACGGAAATAAAATATTTCCGTACTATGAAGTCTATTTTAATCTTTTAATTAATTCATTACGCCAAGTCTCAATATCGTACCAAGCACAACCAATACAGCCTTTTTCCGCATTTTTACCTTTGGCTGGAATACTATTATCCCAATCTTCAGTTCCTTGATACCAAAATGGAATACCAAAAATAGTCCCTCGCTTTCCTGTCTGGAAACAAGCACGACATACTTCACGTTTTTGTTGATTGCGTTGATTACTTAGTAATTGGAATTTTTGTTTAATTTCAGTATCAGTCATATTGTCAGGATTTTCTGACTTGGTATCATCATCCCAGCGAATCTCAGAAAATTTATGATCAGGTAGCACATGGGTATTAAATTTATTTTCGTAAACATCAATATTATTTAATACAGCCAATATTCGTTTACGCAGCCCTTTACTCCATGTTTCATATCCATTCCCTAATAAATTTCCACGTTTAATTGGCACAAGCAATAAATGCGTTGTATTTTCTTGGCAATTATTACAAAACTGATTTGTATTTGTAGAAAGCGTATAACCCATTTCTTTTAAATCTTGTATTCTACGTGCCCAGTTTGGATTATAAGGTAAAGTACATTTTACACATTTCCAGCCACCTGTTTTTAAACATTCAAAAAATGGTTTAGTTACTTCTGCTTTACTGTTTTCCCAAAATTCATCTTGCTTATTTAACCAAGCCTGATGATTAATTGGATTCATATTATCATAGACCATATTTAAATATGCATTGACATTTGATTGATCAGTTTTATCGTCTGGGATAGATACACCTGTTCTACGATATTCAAGGGGGATCCAACCTTTCCATATCAAATCTTGATATTTAAATGCAACGACAATGTATTCTTCTGATGCTTTTAAATGTTTTATACGATTATATCCATTAGGAAGAGTAATATTTGGATTTAAGTCTGTAGCGCTCATTTCTATCCTTAATAAAATGTTGTTATTTTTCAATTACAAAATTACGAATATTCTCTTTTAGAACGAAAGTACAATGTAAATTGTGCTATTGTACTTTT
This sequence comes from Neisseria sp. S1, assembly GCF_048060015.1. Taxonomy (NCBI): domain Bacteria; kingdom Pseudomonadati; phylum Pseudomonadota; class Betaproteobacteria; order Neisseriales; family Neisseriaceae; genus Neisseria; species Neisseria sp. S1. Next base: position 42,175 of record NZ_JBLUPI010000012.1, on the reverse strand, counting down.
AATTCGTCAAAATAGAAAATTTCATCACCCCCCCTACTCACATACCCACCAACCTCTCCTGCTCCATCAACTTCGGCTGGCAAACTTCCACCAGCGAACAGACTTTACAGCGTTTGCCGTACACCGGCGGCGGAGTTTTCCCTCTTGCCAAGAGTTCGCGAACTTGGGCGATAACGGCCAGCGTTTGTGCTCTAAGGCCGTCTGAAAACGCTACTGGCACGCGGTGGCGGGTTTGCATATACCACAGCGCGCCCTCGCTGACGACCTTCCCCGTCATCTCTTCCAAACACAGCGCCTGTGCGCAAAGTTGGATTTCGTCCATGGGTTCAGGTTTGGACTTGCCGCGTTTGTATTCAACAGGTTTCAGGCAACCTGTGTATAGGCCATGCTCGACCATATCGATAATGCCGCTGATACCCAGCCGCTGCGCCGACACATGCACGCTGCGTTCAAAGCGAACGCCCTTGCGGATTTCAGGTTCACCACTATCTACCCGCTCATGCAAAGCCTGACCTTGGGCAGTGAGATAGTTTTCTGCCCACGCCTGCTCGTTATGGATTAATGCGCATTGTCGTGGGCAGAAGGCGTAATGTTGCAAGGCGGAGAGGGAAACGATGGGTAACTCCCGTTCCTCTGCGCCTGCAAGCGGTCGGTTTACTACAAAATTTTGCAAATCGGGCATTACAGCCATTCTTCCACGCTCACGCCGTTGAGGCCGTCTGAATCAATGCGGATTTGATAATCGGCAAAACCTGATGCCGGCGTGCCGCTTTCGCCGTTGATGCGCTCAACTTTGACGGCATCAAACAACTTGTGTGCGGGCAGGCTGCCCAGTGCGGTGTCGTGTTTGAACACGACGAGTTTACGCGCCGCCATTTCGCCGCGGGCGGCGGAGCGGTCGTGCTCAAACATCAGTTGCAGGGCTTGCCAGAGTTTGGCCAAATCTTTGTCGGAAAAGCCGGTTTTAGCGGCAAGATTGGCAGAGATAAAGCCGTGAACACGGTAAAGGGCATAGGGAACGATGTATTTACGCCCCATGGTGCGCTCTTTTTCAAGGTCTTTTTCGTTGGTTACCGCCATGCGGGTGATGGACACTTCCAGCGGAATAATTGGGTCAATCGATTGGGCGAACGCCAGTTGCACGGGGCCGCGCACTTGACCGCTGTTGACTTCGGTGGTCATTACAGTGCCGAAGGTGCGGATATCGAAGAAATTTTTGCACATCCAAGCGGTGATGTCGCGGGCTTTGGCTTCGTCTTTGGGCAGTTTTTTGGCTTCGGATTCGATGCCCAAGGCTTCATAGGCGCGTTTGTTTTGCAGGTTCAGCACGCCTTTGTCTTTCACATAAATTTCGTAGCCCGGCTGGTTTTCGTTGGCGAGTTCGACAAAATTACGGATTTTGCGCTTCAGGCACACATCGGTTACCAAGCCTTTGCTGGATTCGGGATCGAGGCGCGGCATATTGCCGGCGTCGGGGTCGCCGTTGGGGTTGCCGTTGGTTACGTCGAAAAGGTAAACGAATTCATAGCGGTTTTGGATGGACATTTTCATTCTCCTTCATGTGGTTGGGTAACTGCGGGATCTTTTTTGGCGAAGTAGCTTTGCTTTTGCTGGTAATAGCCGATGGCAAAGCGGCCTTGTTCGTCGATGCTCAAATGGCGCGGGAAAGTTTCAGGCAGCATGGCGATAATCTCGCCCAAATCTTTGTCGAGATTAACCGCCATGCCGGCTTTGTCCTTACGCAGGCGCGACAAATGGTGCTTGGCGCCCGACAACAGACGCGGAAAAACGGAAAATGGCACGGCGGATGCGGAGCCGTAATAGCGGTCGGCAATGCCCGCATTCAATTCGCCCAGCGCCTGATACTGGATGCGCTCGAGCACGGCAAACAGCCGCCCGAGCAAATAAGCCTGATTTCGGCTTTCGGTGTTCAAACTCATGGAAACCTCCTCGTGAATAAGACCTTTTCTGAAACGCCGCTGTAACACGGCTTTAATCATGGCAACGCGCAAACCGTTGGCATCACCGTCGGCGCGGATACGGGCAATCAACTGCGCCAGCAGACTCATCGGATACAGCGTGCCACCGATTACAGCACGCATCATCTCGCCTGCCAAAACGGGGGAAATATTTTCGCTTTTGCCCAACACGGCCGTCTGAAGCAGCAAACGCCACACTGACGGGGCAGTTTTCCATGGTTGCGGCTCCATCGCCAAATCCTGCCAATGCTGCGCCAGATTTACCGCCAATTGCCCGAACGTGGTATCCAACCAAAAGCGGATGGAAATACGCGCTGCATTCGGTGCCAAGCCCAAAATATAAAAGCGGGTATCGGGTGACAAATCAGGCGCGATGTCCTGTAAGGGGCGACCTTTGGCGATTTGTGCCAAAATATCGAATACTTTTTGGCTTTGCTGCTCGTCATCAGGCGGAGTCATGATGTCGGCAAAGAAATCTTCGGCTGCGGCAGCAGTTTCGCTGTCGGCAGCTTCCGCCCAAAACACCGTACTGGTATCGCCAATAGTAAGGCAATGACCGTTCTCACGGCGCAGCAAATAATTCAGTGCGGTGGTATAGGCAAAAGCGGACACTTCCGACACCGGTGCATTGCCGCCCTGTTCTTTACCAAACGAAGCAAAGGATTCTTTGTTAAATGAAATAATCGAACCGCCCGAACTCTGCCCGCCAAACACGCCCTTAATCGCCGGATGCAGCCGCGCAATCGGCGCTTCTTCGCCGCTGATTAAACACAAGCCCTGCTCGGCTTCGTCGCTTTTCAGACGGCCTGCCCACAGCGTTTGCGCCGCCTCGCGCTTGTGAATCAAGGCGGAAGGTTTATCCAAAGCAAACACCACATTGGCATCCAAAGTTGCAGACAGACATGGATAATCGACAAATTGCGCGGGCTGCCAGTGTTGCAAAAAGCGGCGGAGTGCCTGTAAACCCTCGTCTTGTTCGTGTTGTAACACATCCAAATGATATTGCCGGAAGGCTTCAAAGTTTTTTTCAGACGGCACCACAGGTTCGGCTTTTGCCTGCACCTTGTCTTTATTGGCTTCCACGCCCAAGGCATAAGCCGTTTTGTCCCATAGAAAATTCGGTTTAACGCCCGACGTGCGCTTTTCCGGGCGCGGTACGCTCATCAGTTTCGGCTGCGGTTTTTTATCCGTCGTTAAATTCGGCACCGCATCTTGCAGACGGCCTTCTTTATCCAACACCAAAATCCAGCCGATTTTCTCCTCGCTAAAGCCGTAGGGAGGCACTTTGGGGTTGCCAACATCATCGTTTTGCGTTGCTAAGCAGCGGTAATAACGCGCCAGTGAGGCCAAAATCATGCTTTCACCTCCTCGGCGTAAAACGGCGGCACTTCGATTACCCCGTTTTTCATTTCCGCGCGGAAAAATTTCGGCAGATTGCCGTGGTCGAAATCAATATCGTGCAGCATCCAACCCAAATCGCGGTTGGCATCACTTTCAGACAGGCTGGTTTCAGGGAAAACACCGTCATTGTCCACCCAAGCAAAATGTGCCGGAAACTCACGCACGCCCATGCACGGCTGCTGAAAACACTGCCCTTTTGATGCCCGCCGCTTAAACATTTCAATATGTTTGGTAATTGTATCGTCCGCACCCGCTTTAGCCGTCAGCACCGCGTGGGCTTCAATCACATAGCCCACGTCTTTCAGCACCGTTGCCGCACGCTGCTGGCGGTCGTCGTCAATCAACGTGTACAATCCCTCCACGCTCTTGCGCCGCATCGCCCCACTGACCTTACTCTCCGAAATCTTGCCGCCCAACTCATTGCGACGCACCGATTCAAAACGGATCGGCTTTAACACATAAATGCGGTCAATCACCCAGCGGATCGCCGGCTTCCAATGCACCGCCGCCAAAATCCCCCTCGCGGCAGAAGGTGTGATGACATCATAAGACACCCGCTCCACCTTCATTTCCGGACGGGTAAAGCAGGCGTAATCGCCCCAAATGTGTAGGCGGATTTTGTTTGGCATAGATTCTCCGTTTTTTAATTTTTCTGCTGATTTTTGATTTTCAGACGGCATACAAGCGGTCGTATTTTCTTGAAAATTTGTAAAACTGTTGGGGAATTGAACGCACTTTGAAGAACAATGCCGTCTGAAATCTTTCAGATAACATCTAAATCACAATAAACCAATCATCTCTTCAATAGATTGCTTAAGCTCTTCTTCTGTATATAGTGGATTCCGTCGATTTTCAGGGTGATGAATATGATTACGGATAAAGGTTTGTAGCGTTACAGACTGTGGACTTTGTGCAACTCCGTCTTTTTCTCTAATCCATTGTTTACTGCAAATAACCCCTCTTCCATTAAGCCATTGTTCAAACTCTTTTTCATAAAACATCGTACTGACTTGCTGTAATCTACCATATAGCTCATTATGCAATTCTACTGTATGTAATTTATATGCCTTGAAATTAATTTCTCCCCAAGTTGGACTCCAAGGAAACATCGGCACTAATGAGGCATCTTCAACAACATTTCTAATTCCATCTTTCCTAAAAATAAATAAACCAATATTTCTCAAATGTGGTGTAACCAAGAAATATGGTGAATGTGTAGTTAAAAATACTTGTTTGGTTTTCGATATTTCCAGTAAAGCTTCAAGTAATTTAGTTTGTCCTTTAGGATGTAAGCAAATTTCCGGCTCATCAATAAACAAATAAAATGGCTTGGTTTGACCTTGCTCTTCATCGTGTGCTAATTCTTCTGCATAAACTTGAAGTAATGCTAATGCAACAGAACGCTGCATTCCATTACCTTTTTCGGACATTGGAATATCCACTCCATCATCAATGAAGATAGATGCATTTTTAAAAAACGAATCTATCTTTAGCTCATCGAATCTAAAATGAATATCAGCTTGTCCGAATTGTTCTGTGAAAATACGCTGAACTTTCTGTTCTATAGTAGAAATTTGTTGACGCAAATTAGAACTTGGTGAATTAAATACCTGATTAAAACTATCACGGAATGTTTGATATTCAGCCGAATTGATATGCGCCTGAGCAATTTCTTTCAGTAGCAATCCACAAAGAGTTGTAGAGCCGAAAGCCGCTTCATCATTAGGATTTGTATCCGCCCAAATAAAATTAGTTTCAAAAAGAGCTTTAAAAGGAGCATCGATTCCAGTTGGGTTTGAATATCCCTGAGATTCGTTATCCCACAAATCCAATTTCTTACAAGAAGCTGTATTTCGCTTAGCTTTTAAATTCTGTTCATTATTAATTGCATTATTAAAAGCTGTTTGTTTATTCCTTTGAACAAAATAAGTTATTGCATTTTGAATATTCCCGCAAAAAGCCAGCTCAACACACGCTTCATTTGGCTGAGTATCATCTGCCAGTTTGCTTTTGAGTCTATAAGCTTCATCTTCTTTAATACCGTTTCTTAAGAAATTTATGGCTTCAAAAATAGACGATTTCCCAGAGTTATTTTCTCCAATAAAAATGTTTAAACCACTACCAGCAGTTGTTCCATCAGGAATTTTAAATTCAATCTGATGGCCATCACCGATAAACCCTTTGAAATTAGATAAACAGATGCTTTTTATAAACATAATAATTTCCTTTTGTTAGGTTAAAAAAATAGAAATTGAGTTAAAACACCAAACTCTCCCTCTTCAAAAACCCCACATCCTCCCAACTCAACCCCGCCACCTCATCATACAAACCCAACCCGATCAGGCTGTAGAACTGTTTACCAAAAGTATGCTCATTGATAACTTCTACCCGCCCCGCTTTCAGCAAATCATCTAATGCACTTTCGGGAATTTGCACGGTGTAAGGCTGGAGCTTGCGTAACAAACCGCCGATTTGGTCGGCATAGCGCAGACTGTCGATCAGGTGTTCGGCTTCTTGGTCGAACGGGATAATCAGCGGCTGCATATAGGTTTCGATCATGCGGAACTTTGCCGCGATGGTTTGGAAGGGGAAATCAAGACAGCTTCCTGCGTTGTGGTGCATGGCTAGGATTTTGCGTTGATCGAGTTCCATGCCTTTGAGTTGGTAAACTTCGCTAAAGTAGCTGGCGATGGCTTCGACCGACAGTAAATCGCCGGCATACTGCCGCACCACGGCGCGCATTACGCCGGAGAGCAGGCCGAGTTCGGCGGGGGCTTTCCATTGCGACTCGGGCTGGAAGATCCAGACAAAGCTCTCTTCAGGCAGCCTTTTGCCTTCGCGGTTGCAGCGTCCGGCGGCTTGGGCGACGGAGTCCAACCCGGCTTCGGCGCGCATCACCAATGGGAAATCAACATCGACACCGGCTTCGATTAAAGAAGTGGCAATCACGCGGCAGGGTTCACCGTTTTTCAGACGGCCTCGGATGGTTTCCAGCATTTGCGCACGGTGTTTGGCACACATCAGGGTTGTGAGGTGGAACACGCCGTCAAGCGGTTTGGCGTTGTCGTACAAGCTGCGGGCGTGGCGGCGGTTGTTGACGATGATGAGCATTTGCCGGTGTTGTCCGAACTTTTCCAGCAGGTCGGCATCGGTTTGCAGGCCGATATGTTGCACGGTGGTTCGGCGCAGTTGCTCAAAAAGTGCGGTCGGATTCGGGGCGATTTCGCGTACATTTTCAAAGCCGCGGTAAAAGCCGTGTTCGGCTTGTACGGCGGGCTGGGTGGCGGTGCACATCACTATGCTGCAACAGTAGTTTCGCGCCAGCTCTTTGATGGCCTGCATCACGGGCAGCAAGAGGTTGAGCGGCAGCATTTGCGCCTCGTCGAGAATAATCACGCTACCGGCGATATTGTGCAGTTTTCGGCAGCGCGAGGAGCGGTCGGCAAACAGCGATTCAAAAAACTGCACGGCAGTGGTTACCACCACGGGCATATCCCAGTTTTCGGGGGCTTGGCGCAGTTTGTCTTTGCAGTGTTGGTCTTTGAGCTTGCTGTCGTCGAAAGTGCTGTGGTGTTCCAACACGGCGGCTTCGCCCAAATCGCCGAAGGCTTTACGGAACTCGGCGGCGTTTTGCTCGATGATGCTGGTAAAGGGGATGACGTAAATTACGCGCCGCATACCGTGGCACTTAGCGTGTTCTAACGCAAACGCCATCGAGGTGAATGTTTTACCACCGCCAGTAGGCACGGTAAGGGTAAACAGACCGGGCGCCTCGCCAGCTTGGGCGACGGCATGGTCAAGAATATCGCAGCGCATGCGGTTAAGCGCAGCACGGCGCTGTTCGGCTTCGGTTGCCGGAGCCTGATCGTCAGGCCGTCTGAAAGATTCAATAAAGGTGTTGAAACACTGTTGCAAGGTGTTTAAATCAGGATAACCGCCGCGTTGTATAGCTTTGTTTTCAACGGCAGCATAAAAAGCTTCGGTATCGAGAAAATCGGCATCCACCAAGCAGGAATACAGCATGCGGGTGAAGAAGGCATAGGAAAACCATTTATGATGGGCATCGGCCTTTAAGGGCGGTGCGGGCAGCTTTGCAGGCAGGGCGATTTCCAGCTGCCAAACGGGATCAAGATCGGGAATGTCTTTGCCGAAAGCCAAGGCAAGGCGTTGCGCCAAGGTGCGGCGGTTATCGCCCTCGCCGTCGCCGTTGGCCAAACCGGCATGATGCCCGGCCATACAGAAAGCCATCAGTTTGCCAGCTTTGTCGCCAAACCGTTCTACCGCAATTTTAGCTCCCGCAGTAGCATGATCTACCCGCTTTCCGCCGTGCAAACGATCATTAAATTCAGGCGTATATTTTCCTACATCATGTAGCTGTCCTGTATATCGGGCTATCTCTTGCGCACCGAAAAAGGCAGCAAATGCAGCCGCCATTTCACCGACATTCATCGCATGGCTTTGCAACGTTTGCCAAGTGGCATAATTGTTAGGTATGCCGGAATGGGCGTAGTAAGTGCGCGCAGGCAGATTTGTCATCATCGTCCCCTTATGACGTAAACCATTAGATGATTGGTGTTTGCGCGCGTGTTGAAGTCTCTGAATCGGGCGGGCGTTTTTTATGAATTTATTGGTAAGTGAGTGATATGTTTACAGCAGGCCCGGCGCCGTGCATACTTGCTTTATTGAGAGGCCGTCTGAAAGATTCTTTTCAGGATTTGCGATAAGCGGATAAACCGCTTTTGTTATGCGTGTTTTTCAGACGGCCTTTTATTTCGAAAAGTCCGTATTAATCTATCATAATCAAATTAGGGTTTCACCTCTAATTATATGTATTTGGACTATTATTTTTCTGCTCCCACTACCACCACATTAAAATCTTCCGGCTTCACTCTGCGTTGCCATACCGAGCGGATATCTGCGGCGGTAAGGGCGGCGACTTCTTTGGGGTAGTTGTCGAGCCAATTTTCAGGCAGATCGTACACACCGATCACGCTGAGATAGCCCAACAATTTGGCATTGGTATCGAAGCGCAAAGGAAAACCGCCGATTAAGTTGTCTTTTGCCTGCTGCAATTCCGCTTCGGTAGGACCTTGTTCGATAAATTCGGCCACGACTTTACGGGCAGCGGCCAATGCTTCGTTTGTACTGGCTTTTTTGGTAGAAAAGCCGATTGTGAGCGGGCCGGCTTGGGTGGCAGGAGAAAGGCTGCTGGATGCACCGTAGGTGTAGCCGTGTTGGTCGCGCAATACTTTCATCAAACGGCTGTCGAATCCGCCGCCGCCGAGAATGTAATTACCGACTATCAGGGCGTAGTAATCGGGATCATCGCGGGTAATCAGCGGCAGGCTTAAGGCGATTTGTGCCTGTTCGCCGGCAAACGGGATATTTTGCTGCCGTGCCTGATGCGGGGGAACAGCCGGCACGGCGGTAGTTACGGCGGCTTTGTCGGGTAAACCGTTTAAAACTTTTGTTACCAATATTTCGGTTTGACGGCGGTTGAGGTCGCCGACAACTGCAACGACGGCATTGTTTTTGCCGTAACGGCTGCGATGGAAGTTGCGGATATCACCCAGGCCGACTTTGGCAATACCGGCTTCATTGGTTTTGGCACTCGCACCGTAGGGATGGTCGGGATAATTCAGCAGGGTAACGGCTCTGCCGGCAATAAATCCTGCATCGGTTTCGTTTTGTTTTAGGGCGGTAATGCTTTGCCGCTGGCGCCGCTTGAACACTTCGGGAGCGAAGCGGGGCTGGGTAAGTGCCTGATTCACCAATTGCACGGCAGGTTGCAGGTTTTGACGGTTACTCAGGCTGCGCAAGCGTATATATGCGCTTTCACCGCCTGTGCCGCTGGCTACCTCGGCGGCCAATTCATTGATGCGGGCGTTGAAGGCCTCCTCATCCAGTTTGCGCGTGCCGTCGGCCAGCAGGGCGGCGGTAAATTCGGCCACTTCGCTGCCGTCTTTACCACTAACCGCCGAACCTGCGCCTTTAAAGTCGATTTGGATATCGACAATCGGATTTTCATGGCGGCTAACCAGTAAAACTTGCGTGCCTTCGGGAGTGTGCCAGCGTTGTATGTCGACGGCTTGCGCGGTCGGCAAAAATAAAGCGGATAAGGTGAATCCGAGGATTCGGCGGAAAGTAGCGGGGATGTGGTTTCTCATAATCGGTCAGCCCGTAGTGTGAGTGAGGTAGAAAAGAAAGCCTATCGGCGGCCTAATCGGGGTATTTGACGGCAATATGCCGTCTGAAATTTTTCAGACGGCATCAAAGTTTATTCAGATACTTGGGGATTCACAACAACAACGCTGCGCCGTTCCGGAACCAATAACTTGGCTGCCGCTTGGATATCGGCACTACCCACCGCTTGCAAACGGCGGCGTAATTCGGCTTCGTCGCGATGGTTGAAACCGCGCGTCTCCAGCTTACCGATAACCGATGCTTGGCTGCTCATCGAATCTTTGGCATAAATTTCGGATGCCGCCGCTAAATTACGAACCCTCTTCAGCTCATCCGCTTTAATACCATTAGCGGCAATATCGGCGATTTCGGCCTCAATCAGGGCTTGCAGGGCGCGGGTATCGGTGCCCTCGGCCGGCATGGCGATAATATTGAATAAAGGCATTTCGCGGCTGAGCATATCGTAGTTGGCGCCGATATCCAATGCTGCCTGTTTGCCGCGTACTAAATTCTTATCCAAACGGCTGGCGCTGTTACCGGAAAGAATATTGGAAAGCATATCAAGGGCATAGGGCATTTTGTCGCCAAGCTTTTCCAAACCCGGCACGCGGTAGCTGAGCGCCAATAAAGGTTGGCGGGTGAGGGCTGTGGTTTCGGCTTCTACGGGCGCACGTTTGGCGGTTTCCTGCAGATTATTGCGCCCGGGCAGCTCTCGGGCCGGAATGCGGCCGAACAGCTTCTCGGCTGTTTGCAAAACCGATGCGGCATCCACGTCGCCCACCACCACAAGTACGGCATTATTGGGGGCATACCATTGGCGGTACCATCGGCGCAAATCTTCGCCCTTAAGCCGGAAAAGGTCGTCCATATAACCGATAACGGGGGCGCGGTTGGCTGGTGTTTGGAAACTGCTTTGGTATATCTGCTCCCACATTTTGCCGCCGGGGGTATCTTCCGTTCGCTGGCGGCGTTCTTCGCGGATAACGCTCATTTCATTGTCGAACTCGCTGTCGCTGAAATTGAGGTTGGCCATGCGGTCGGCCTCCATCTCCAACACTTCGGGCAAACGCTTGGCGGCAACGGTTTGGAAGTAAACGGTTTCATTACGGTTGGTATAGGCATTGAGGCTGCCGCCCATAGCGGAGATACGGCGGGAAAATTCACCCGAAGGAACAGCCGGCGTGCCTTTAAACATCATGTGTTCCAAGGCATGGCTAAGGCCGGTTTTACCGGGCTGCTCGTCTACGCTGCCGACCTTATACCAAAGCTGGGTAACGGCAACGGGAGCGCGGCGGTCTTCTTTCACGATTACCTTCATACCGTTGGCAAGGGTTTGCGAAAGCGTTTGCGCCCATGAGGGCAGTGCGGCCGATAGTAATAAAATCAAAGCGGCGGTTCGGTGCATAAGTTTTCCAAATTCAAAAGCGTATCGAAGAAAATATTATCCCAACAGGCACGGGCGGGATTGACCATTCAAGATAATAAACGTCTTTAGTACCATATACCACGAAATAACCATGCCGTCTGAAAAAAAACGGCAGACATTACTGTCTGCCGTTTTTTGATGCCTGATATTTAATCGGCGAATTGTTTCTTCATCTGTTCGCGGCGCTCTTGCGCTTCTACCGACAAAGTTGCGGTAGGACGTGCCAACAGGCGTTTCAAACCGATAGGTTCGCCCGTATCTTGGCAGAAGCCGTAATCGCCTTCATCGATCTTGCGGATAGAAGATTGTACTTTGGCCAGCAGCTTGCGCTCACGGTCACGGGTACGGAGCTCCAACGCGTATTCCTCTTCCTGGGTGGCGCGGTCGGCCGGATCGGGAGCAGATTCATGCTCTTGCAAATGGCCGGTAGTGGCATTGGCATTTTCAATCAGTTCGTCTTGCAGCTTGACCAGCAAATCCCTGAAAAAAGCCAAATGATCGGCATTCATGTAATCTTCTTCGGGACCATCCCAATTGAGGATGTCTTGTTCTGTCAGCTTTGCCATGGCGTTTCTTTCTCAACTATAAAGTTTTCAATAACTTCCGTTTAATAATTAAACGAAGCGGCTTATTATTGTTTTTTCAATACTTTTAACTACCAAAAAGCATCATAACATGATTTTCGCCGCAATCTACAATAGTATGCCGGCGTCGGCCGATTTTGTGGTATGAAATAGACAAACTGCCTGCCGGCAGTTTTTTATATAATTACTGGTGCAATAACCACAAATTCAGACGGGTAGTTAAGCCGGGCAACACTTCGACCAGCCAAAACCACAACACCAATGCCAACAAGCTGCCCGAAAAATCCCAACGGCCGATTCTTAAAAAGACAAACGGGCGCAGCAAAGGTTCGAATATCCGGTGTAAAACGGGCAGCAACGGCGAAAACGGCTGTTTGAAACCAAGCAGCATACGCAATAGCAAACCCAACAACAAAACGTATACGGCAGCCTTCACCAAATGCAGCACGGCAAAAAAGAGGTTGGCGGCCAACAAGCGCATACCGAAGCCCTGCGGCTGAACCGAAAAAGTAATCACGGTAAAAGCCAGATAATAAAGCAGCAGGGCAGCCAAAATACACGCGCCGTCCCATTTGCCCAGTGGCGGAGCTGCTCCGCGCAATGGCCGAACCAGCCAATCGGTGGTTTTGCAACAAAATTGCGCCAGCGGGTGAGCAAAAGGCAGTTTGGCCCATTGCAACAAGCAACGTGCCAAACAAATGATGGCGGCAACATCTGCCAATACCAGTAATTTATTTATCCACATGGTTTCAGACGGCCTTTATTTATACTAAAGATTATTTTGCTCAAATTGGGCGGCGATCTCCCGAGAGCGCGCAACACAAGCCGCTACACCCGTCTGTATCGCCTCCGCTACGCCGCGTTTGCCGAATGTTTCGAGCGCGGCAAAAGTCGTGCCGCCTTTGGAAGTAACGTTTTGCCGCAATACCGAAAATTCTTCTCCGCTTACTTCAGCCAAGGCCACGGCTCCTTTGAACGTAGCCAAACTGAGCATACGCGCCTGTTCGTTATCAAAACCCTGCTCCAGCGCGGCCTGCTGCAAAGCTTCCAGCAAATAAAAAACATAAGCGGGACCGCTGCCGCTGATGCCGGTAATGCTGTGCATCTGTTCTTCGCTATCGAGCCAAAGCACTTCGCCGGTGGCCGCCATAATCGTTTCGGCGGTACGCTTGTCGGTATGGCTTACGCCGTCTGCCGCACACATACCCGATACGCCCAAGCCGATACTGCCCGGAGTGTTTGGCATGATGCGGATCAGACGTTTGGCACCTTCAAGATAGCTGCTCAACGTATTCAGACTCAAGCCTGCCGCTACCGAAAGTACCAATGCGCCGTTGGTTTGCACCCCCGCACAAGCCGCCTGCATATCCTGCGGTTTGACCGCCAATACCAAAACATCTTCAGCTTGCAACGGCGGCAAAGCAACGGATACGCCAACTCCGTAACGCTCTTGCAAGCGCAAGCGTTTTTCCTCACCCCTGTTGGCAACATGAATAGGGGTATCACTGTGTTTCACCAATCCCGAAATAATGGCCTCGGCCATATTACCGCCGCCCAAAAAGTAAATCGTCATAATGTTTGCTCCCGCTTGATGATTTGAGATGGCAAAAGGCCGTCTGAAACTATTTAGCTCTTTCAGACGGCATAGTTGCGCTTGCCGAATATCGCACTGCCGATACGCACATGCGTTGCGCCGCATTCAACCGCCAACGCCATGTCTGCCGACATCCCCATCGACAATACGTCTGCCGCAATACCCGCCGCCTGCAAATCTGCCAGCAGTTGCCGCATAGTTTCAAACTGGCGGCGCAAGGCATCTTCTCCGGCATCGGCTTCTGCCACGCACATCAAACCGCGCACCTGCAACTTGGGCAATTTAGCCACTTCGCAAGCCAAGGCGACGGCCTCGGCAGGAGGTACGCCGTGCTTGTTGGCTTCGGCGGCAATGTTCACTTCGATACACACTTGCAACGGCGGCATGGTATCGGGGCGTTGACTGCTTAAGCGTTGGGCGGTTTTCAGGCGGTCGATGGTATGAACCCAGTGCGCCGTTTCGGCCACAAGACGGGTTTTGTTCGACTGAATCTGCCCGATAATATGCCAAACGATTTCTCTGCAATCAGCCAGCTCTTTTGCTTTGGCCGACCACTCCTGAATATAGTTTTCACCGAAATCACGCTGTCCCTCGGCGTATAATGCACGGATATCGGCGGCGGGAAACGTTTTGCCCACCGCCACCAAATGCACGCTCTGAGGCGTTCTTCCGGCTACCTGGACGGCATCCGCAATTTTTGCGCATACCTCGTGATAATTCTGTTGTAAATTATTCATGCTTTACCCGACGATGCAGGCCGTCTGAAAAATAATTAACATAAATAACGGTATCAACATGGTTTCAGACGGCATGCTGGTTTAAAATACACGCCATTCAGATAAAAATTGTAACGCAAAATACAAAGGCACATTATGCAAATTACAGACTTACTCGCTTTCGGCGTAAAAAACAAAGCTTCCGACTTACACCTCAGCGCGGGGCTGCCGCCGATGATCCGCGTACACGGCGACATACGCCGCATCAACCTGCCGGAAATGACCAGCGACGAAGTCGGCCAAATGATTACCTCGGTGATGAACGACCATCAACGCAAACTTTACCAACAAGATTTTGAAACCGACTTTTCATTCGAACTACCCAACGTATCCCGTTTCCGTGTTAACGCATTCATGACCAAACGCGGCCCGGCCGCCGTATTCCGTACCGTACCGAGCGCCGTACCTACATTAGAAGAGCTAAAAGCCCCGCGTATTTTCCAAAATATCGCCGAACAACCCCGCGGCTTGGTATTGGTAACAGGCCCCACCGGTTCGGGTAAATCCACCACGCTGGCGGCCATGATCAACTATATCAACGATACCCAGCCCAGCCACATCCTCACCATCGAAGACCCGATCGAGTTTGTACACCAAAGCAAAAAAGCCCTGATCAACCAACGCGAACTTCACGAACACACCCATAGCTTCGCCAACGCCCTGCGTTCCGCCCTGCGTGAAGACCCCGACGTTATCCTGATCGGTGAGATGCGTGATCCCGAAACCATCAGCTTGGCCTTGACCGCCGCCGAAACCGGCCACTTGGTATTCGGTACCCTGCACACCACCGGCGCAGCCAAAACAGTCGACCGTATCGTCGACGTTTTCCCTGCCGGCGAAAAAGACATGGTTCGCTCGATGCTTTCCGAGAGCTTGCGCGCCGTTATCTCGCAAACCCTGCTTAAAACACGCAACGGCGACAGCCGCGTAGCCGCCCACGAGATTCTGATCTCCACCCCGGCCGTGCGCAACCTGATTCGCGAAAACAAAATCGCCCAAATCGGTTCGGTATTGCAAACCGGCCAGGCTCACGGCATGCAAACACTCGACCAAGCATTGCAGGCTCTGGTGCGCCAAGGCATCATCAGCCCCGAAACCGCCCGCAGCAAAGCGCAAAACTCAGAGATGCTCTAACAATTCAATAAGGACAAAAAAATGAGCAATGCACAACAATTAAACGACTTACTAAGCGAAATGGTGGCTGCCTATTCGGAAAAACAGCGTCCGCCGCATATCCCCACCCCGGCAGAAATCGGCGTACAACTCCACCCCCTGTTGGCGCGTATGTGCCAAGAAGCAGAAGCACAAGGCGCATCCGATATTTTCATCAGCTCAGGTTTCCCGCCCTCTTTAAAAGTAGACGGCATACTGACTCCCATGCCGCACAAAGCGCTTACCTCCGAAGAAACCGCCCTGATTGCCGAATCCACCATGAACGACGACCAGCTCGAAGCGTTCAACCGCGAATCAGACCTCAACTATTCCGTACAATCCCGCAGCAACACCCGCTACCGTGTGAACGCCTACCGCGAACAAGGGCGCGTCGGCCTGGTATTGCGCCGCATCAACCAAGAAATTCCCGAAATGAGCGTATTGGGGCTGCCCGAAGTGTTGCAAACCCTCGCTCTCAAACCACGGGGCCTTCTGATTTTGGCCGGCCCCACCGGCTCGGGTAAATCCACCACCATGGCTTCGATGCTAAACTACCGTAACCACAAACTGCCCGGCCATATCGTTACCATTGAAGATCCCATCGAATACCTCTACAAACCGCGCCGCTGCATCATCACCCAACGCGAAATCGGTATTGATACCCCCGATTGGAAAACCGCCGTACAAAACGCCATGCGCCAAGCGCCCGACGTAGTCTGTATCGGTGAGGTACGCAGCGAAAGCAGTATGGAATACGCCCTGCAACTGGCACAAACCGGCCACCTGTGCATCTGCACCCTGCATGCCAGCACCGCCTACCAAGCCATCGAGCGCGTAATCAACTTCTATCAGGAAGACCGCCGCCAACAAGTATTGATGGATTTGGCGCTCAACCTGGTCGGCATCATCGGCCAACGCTTGGCTGTGAAAAAAGGCCGTACGGGCCGTACCGCCGTAATCGACCTGCTGATCAACAGCCCCTCCGTACAAGATTTGATTTTCAAAGGCGAGCTGTTGGAAATCAAAGATGTGATGACCAACTCGATAGACGAAGGCATGCAAACCTTCGACCAACACTTGTTCAATCTCTATACTTCAGGCCAAATCGAATACGACGAAGCATTGCGCCAAGCCGATTCCGCCAACGACTTGCGCCTGCGTATCCAATTACACGAAGAGGGCGGCCAGCCCGAGCGGCTGTTTGACCGTATCAGCGACTTGAACCTGATGTAAGCAAGGTTGCGCCGCAATATGTGCGGTATCCGTTATGATTAAATGCCGTCTGAAAAATTTTTCAGACGGCATTTGAAATAAACGGCTCAAACAAACGAAAAAACGCAAATTCCGCACCGGTTTTATAGTTAGTCGTTCTACAACCAACCTTTTGAATCCCTACAATACGGTAAACCCATATCGCCAACCCCAAATACACATCCCAACCACAGCAGATCAGCGATAAATAAAACTTCCGCATAATCAATATACTGCACACAATGCGTGATAAAATCCGCATAAGGGCAGTATGCCCGGCCTCCGAACACAGACATTAGCGAATTTACCCGCTCCAAACCTTTGGTTATATGCTTTGCGAAAGAGGCTTCAGCTACCTTCGGGTAGCTGTGTGTTGAAACACGGGGCGCGGGCGATAGCAGCCATCCGCCCGGTCAGCTACCTTTCGGGTAGCTGTGTGTTGAAACTTTTTCACCCATACCGATGGAATCAGATGTGATTCAGCTACCTTCGGGTAGCTGTGTGTTGAAACCTGCGGAACTGAAAAACCGTTCAAAACTGCTTCATCAGCTACCTTCGGGTAGCTGTGTGTTGAAACACCAATCATCACATGATGCCTGATATTGATAAGCCTCAGCTACCTTCGGGTAGCTGCGTGTCGAAATTTTGGCCGTCTGAAAATATTTTTCAGACGGCCTTATTTTACTGCGTAAAATTAATGCGGGTTGCTGCTATCCTTATCCGCAATAGTGCTTTGCTGCTCTTTTTCCGCATGACTTTCCCGGTTTAGAGAGTCGGCATATTCCTGCGCAGCGGCTTCATCAAACGGACGCATCACGCCGGTATCGTTACGCGGGTCCAAATCCGCCACTACCGGTCCGGCGGCGGCAGGCATGTTCACATACATACTGCGTTGGTCTTCCGGCACTGCTTTTTGACGCCATGCGAATACTGCCAACAGCCCCGCACAAATCACAAAATAGCCGTAAAAGCCGTAGCGTTCGGCTTGGTCCATCACCACACCCAACACCAGCGGGGCGGTAAGCGAACCCATACCGTAGCTAAACAGCAGACTGCGGCTGACTTCAACCGTATTCATGCCCTTAGGCAATTGGTCGTTGGCACGGGCAACCGACAGCGCGTAGAGGGTAAACAGCCCGATGCCGAAAAATGCCGCCACCATATATTGCACCCACATATCGTTAATACCTGCCAGCATAAGTGCCAATCCCAAAAGTGCGCCCACTGCGGCCACTGACGAACAGGTTAAAATCGCGGCGCGACGGCCGAAACGGTCGGAAAGTTTGGCTACCGGCAGTTGGACGGCGAAGCCCATCACCATCGACACCATCAGGTAAAACGAAATCTGCCGTACATCAAAGCCCTGTTTCAACAAAAATACCGAAGCCATGGTGAAAAAACCGTTCATCAGCAAACCGCCGACAAAGCTGCCCACCAATGCCAGCGGGGCGACTGCAAACAAGCGCGGCAAACTGATGCGCTGGCGGGGCGGCAGCTGCGGGGCTTTCAAGCGGGTGAGCGCAACCGGCAGCATCGCCGCCATCACCATAATCGCCGCCATCGTAAAAATATCGTTGCTCGATAATTTCAGGCTCAATAAAGCGATACCCGCGGTAAAGGCGACGTAATAAACAACATTATAAAAAGCCAGTACTTTCGCCCTTGCCCCTGCACTGCTACGCTCGGCAAACCAGCTTTCCACAATCATCAGCAGGCTGTAATAGCAAAAGCCGAGAATCACTCTCAATACGCCCCAAGCCCACAGGTTGGCGGTCATCATATGCCCTAACGCCGCAATCGCAAACACCGCACCGAACACGCTGAAGGCACGGATATGCCCCACGCCCGAAATCACCCGGTGTGCGGCTACCGCGCTTAAAGCCGCACCCACGAAAAATGCCGCATTCAATGCACCGATGGCGGTATTATTCGCCCCCATTTGCGCCAATTCGACACCGGCAGAGTTCAGAAACAGGCCGAAGCCCGCAAATAAGAAAAATACCGAGAAAAAGAGAGAATAAAATTTATTCGGCCTGTCCGTCATCCGTATCGTCCCGTCATTTGTCTGCATAAAACGTGCGGCAGCCCCCCGCCCGCACTCCTATAACGAAGCCTGACAGAACATACCGCCGCTGTAAAGGGCAGCAATCTTCTTAAACAGGCGGAAATATTTATCTTGAATACCGGCAAACACCTTATGTGATGCGCTACGCCCTCTGAAACGTTATGCCCCAACTACCGCTGAGTGCATCTGTTCTTTCAGCCACGATAAAAACTTTTGGCGGCGGCAGTCGGCCTCAAACGGTATATCCGAAAGCAGATAATAGGCCGAACCGTCGTCTTGAAAACCATGCGGCGCAGCCAATATCCCGCGCCGTATTTCCTCATCCACCATCAATTCAGAAGCCACCGCCACGCCCAATCCAGCCACAGCGGCTTGGATAGACAAATAAAAATGTTCGAAAAACATATCGCCTTCATACGGCAACTCTGCGCCGGCATACTGTTTCTCCCAACGGCTCCACGCATCGGGGCGTGTATGGGTATGCAGTTTTTTCAGATATAAAGGCTCGGGAATATGCACCGGCCCTGTTTTTTCAGCACACAAATACTCGGCAAATACCGTTTCCGGCCATGTGAAATCGTTACGCCTGATGGCTACATCTACCGCCTGCCGCTGAAAATCCACCTGACCGCCCGCCGCCAATATCACCACGTGAAAACCGTATTCTTTCGGAAAATGCGTTATCCGCGGAATCAGCCATTTCATCGCCAGCGTCGGCTCGCAGGAAACCACCAAATCACGCTCTTGGCTGTGTTTGAGCTTTGCCAGCGTATTGTCCAGCTCCGCAAACATATACTGACAGGATTCATACAGTTTTAAACCTGCCGGAGAAAGCCGCAATACGCGCCCTTGCTTAAAAAACAAAGCCTCCCCGACATGCTCTTCCAATATCTTCAGCTGTTTGCTGACCGCACCGTGCGTCACACACAACTGCTCTGCCGCCGCAGCCAAACCGCCGTATTTGCCGACGCAAAAAAAGAACTTCAACGCATTTAGAGGGAAACGCCTGATACTTTCCATAAACTCACATTTTTCAAAAAAATAATTCGATTTTTTTCAACCTGTTTTTACCGCACAATTTATCCAAAGCCTGATGGGAAGTCATTATAAGCATATAAATCAACATAATAAATTCATTATTTTGATATTTATGCCGTCTGAAAATACCGTACTTCCAAACAGCTTTACCGAAAACAGATAATTTTTTCGGATGTTTTTTCATATTTAGTCCGCCCGCCGTATAGAAACCGGTAACCGGTTGGCAACCGATTTACGCCGCATATATCACAGCAGATTTAACAACTGTTTTAAGAAAGGAAATACGATTATGCAAGAACTATTGGCCGTGGCCGCCATTACCATTCTCGCCGTTATCAGCCCGGGCGGCGATTTTGCCATGGTAACGCGCAACAGCTATCTGTATGGCCGCCGTGCAGGCATCTTGACTTCATGCGGCATTGCCTCTGCCGTATGGATTCATGTCGGCTATACATTATTGGGGGTAAGCATTCTGCTGTTGAAATTCCCTATGCTGTTTCACGCCGTTAAATTTTTTGGGGCAGTCTATTTGGTTTACATCGGCTTTACTACTTGCCGATACCGGCTCGTTTCAAGCGGGCTGAACACGGCAAGCGATACGCTGTCCGATTCTGCCGCTTTTAAAAGCGGTTTTATTACCAATGCCTTCAATCCCAAAACCACGCTGTTCGTGTTAAGCACATTTACCCAAATCGTGCGCCCCGATACGCCGATAGCGGTTCAGGCCGGATACGGTTTGTTTATGTCGGCAGCACATCTGGTTTGGTTTGTATTTGTGACATTCGTTCTTTCCAGCCCGCACATACGCCATGCCTTGCTGCAACGCCAAAAATATGTCAACTGCGTTATCGGCTGCATATTAATCCTGCTGGGTCTCTTATTGCTGTTTTCATCCGCAGGCCAGGTATAAACCATCGGCAGCGGCGATTGGTTTATAATTGCGTTTTTATGATTGAGACAAGGAAACATTATGAGCCTGCCGGCCTGCCCGCAATGCCATTCAGAATTTACCTACCACGACGGTGTACAACTGGTTTGCCCCGAATGCGCCCACGAATGGACGGAGGGTGAAACCGTTGAAGAAACCGTGGTTGTCAAAGATGCCAACGGCACACCCCTGGCCGACGGCGACACGGTGGTATTAATCAAAGATTTGAAAGTCAAAGGCTCTTCGCAAGTGATTAAACAAGGTACCAAAGTAAAAGGTATCCATTTGCAGGAAGGCGATCATGATATCGCCTGCAAAATCGATGGCAGTCCAATGAATTTAAAATCGGAATTTGTGAAAAAAGCCTAAGCCCGATACTTAAACCGTATCCCCTTGGAAAAATGAAAGATGCCGTCTGAAAACTTTTCAGACGGCATCTTTCATTACGGCTATTTCCGTTACCCAGCCTGACTACTCATACCACAACATTCTGCGGCTCACCGCGCATAAAGCCGTTGATATTTTCAACCAGAATATCAAACAAGCGGTTCACGGCTTCATCGCTTGCCCAAGCCATATGCGGAGTAACAATCAAATTGGGCAGGCGCGCTTTCAATAGCGGGTTGCCTTGGCGCGGCGGTTCTTCGGTCAGCACGTCAAAACCCGCCCCGCCCAATTGGCCGTATTTCAAAGCGGCCACCAAAGCGTTTTCATCCACCAAACCGCCGCGCCCGCAATTGATGATAATGGCACCTGGTTTCATTTGTTGCAGCTCGGCTTCGCCTATCATATTGGCGGTATTTTCAGTGAGCGGGCAATGCAACGAAATGACATCGGCACTGCGGATGGCGGTGTCGAAAGATACATAACCTTCGCGCACTGCGGCGGCGTGTTTGTGTTCGCCGAACACCACATTCATATTGAAAGCACGCGCATAACCCGCCAGCGTATTACCAATATTGCCGCGCCCGAAAATGGCCAGGGTTTTGCCGTTCAAATCGCGCATAGGCGCGCCGAAATGACAGAAAAACGGTGATTTTTCCCACAAGCCTGCCGCTACATCTCTCTGGTAAGCGGGTAAATTACGCATCAACGCAATCATCAGCATAAAAGCATGTTCGGCCACCGATTCATTACCGTAGGCGCGGATATTGCATACGGTAACACCGGCCGCCTTGGCTGCTTGGATATCGACATTGTTGTAGCCGGTAGCTGAAACGGCAATCAGTTTCAACCGGGGGTTGGCGGCGATATGTTCGGCACCGATAAAAACTTTATTGCTTACTACTATATCCGCCCCCTCGATACGTTCTGCCGTTTGCTCGGGCAGGGTATTGCCATACTCTTCAAGGATGTGGTCGAAATGAAAGTCAAAAGGACGCTGCACCAGCGTATCGCGGTCGAGTACCACTACTTTTATAGCCATTTTTTAATCCTATCTATTTTTTAATTTCAATAAATTTTCACTAAATGCAAATTTAAATAATCAACTATTTTTTATATTTGATAATAGTTATTATTTAACCATGCAAACACAAGGCGGTTTCAGACGGCCTCTTCCATCAGCAAAGGAACCATTATGTTGAAAACCATTACTTTTGCCGTTTTACACTTCGGAGTCGCATTCGGCGTGGCTTATCTGCTGACCGGCAGCATCGGTATTTCGAGCGCGGTTGCCTTAATCGAGCCCATCGCCAATACCGTGGTATTTTATTTCCACGAAAAAGCATGGAATCGCTACGAGCGCAAACAAGGCATTAAAGGCCGCCGTGCCAAAAACAAATTTCCGTTACACCAATGCGTGGGCAACTGAAACAGCCTTGGTTTTAAAACTGCCGACGCTGTGTTAATCTTGCCGCATTTCCCATCCGATTGCAAAGGAATAAGCATGAGTCTGATTATCGAAGACATCGAAACCGGCCACGGCAAGGAAGCCGTGAAAGGCAAAGAAATCACCGTACACTACACCGGCTGGCTGGAAGACGGCACCAAATTTGACTCCAGTCTCGACCGCCGCCAACCGCTTACCATCGTTCTGGGCGTCGGTCAGGTTATTCAAGGCTGGGACGAAGGCTTCGGCGGCATGAAAGAAGGCGGCAAACGCAAGCTCACCATTCCGCCTGAAATGGGCTACGGCGCACACGGTGCGGGCGGTGTGATTCCGCCCAATGCTACTTTGATTTTCGAAGTAGAGCTGCTCAAAGTATACGAATAAAACGTATCAGCCAAAAAAGGCCGTCTGAAAATGTTTCAGACGGCCTTTTTGCAAGCCTATAAAAATTACTGCCCTTGTTTGGCCGCCCATTCCGCAGGCGTAGCGGCAGTGGTGATGGAAAGCGCGTGCAACTCATTGCTGGCCAGTTTTTCCTTCAGCCCGTCTTTAATCAAACGGTGGCGCGCCAAGCGGGCCTTGCCCTCAAATGCGCTGGAAACGATATGGGCAAAAAAATGATGGCCGTCGCCTTCCACTTCGATATGTTCGCACGGCACAACCACGGCAATCATGGCTTTCACTTCTTCAGGCGTAAGCATAAATATTCCTTTATCAATAATTTTCAGACGGCATCGGCCGCACAAGCCCAGCCATTATAAAGACAAAGGTTTCAGACGGCCAACTGAATCTTACGGCGATATTCTGTATAATCGGATTCATTCTTTCAGGCAAAACTTCACGCTGCCGCCGTACCATACCGGGTATGAAACACGGCAGAAAAAGTTGGCCCAAGCCCATTTATCCGAGCAAAACCATGATCCGTTTCGAACAAGTTTCCAAAACCTATCCCGGCGGTTTTCAAGCATTGAAAAACGTCAGCTTCAACATCGACAAAGGCGAGATGATTTTCGTCGCCGGACACTCGGGAGCCGGCAAATCCACCATTTTGAAACTGATTGCCGGCATCACCAAGCCCAGCAGCGGCAAAGTGTGGATGAACAATCAAGACATCGGCAGCCTCAACGACAACCAAATCGGCTTTTTGCGCCAGCACATCGGCATCGTGTTCCAAGACCACAAAATCCTGTTTGACCGCAACGTGCTGCAAAATGTACTGCTGCCGCTGCGCATTATCGGCTACGACCCGAAACAGGCCGAGAAGCGTGCCCGCGTCGCCATTGAGAAAGTCGGCTTGAGCGGACGCGAAAACGCCGATCCGATTACCCTTTCCGGCGGCGAACAGCAACGCCTGTGCATCGCCCGCGCAGTCGTACACCAGCCCAGCCTACTGATTGCGGACGAACCGTCCGCCAACCTCGACCGTGCCTACGCACTCGACATTATGGAACTCTTCAAAACCTTTCACGAAGTCGGCACTACCGTTATCGTAGCCGCCCACGATGAAACCCTAATGGCTGATTACGGCCACCGTATTTTGCGCTTGCAGGAAGGCAGGTTTGCCTCATGAACCATTATCTGTCGCTCCACATCGAATCGGCCCGCAATGCCCTACACCACTTTATCCGCCAACCGCTTGCCACGCTGCTGATTCTCTTGATGCTGGCCATCGCCATGACCCTACCGCTGGCTCTCTACCTCGGCGTACAAAGCAGCCAAGCCGTATTGGGCAAACTCAACGAAGCCCCGCAAATCACCCTTTATATGGAACTGGGTGCCGACGAAGTCGACAGCTCGGCCGTTAAAAACCTGCTCAACGAAGACAAGCGCATTCAAAAAAGCGAATTCGTAAGCAAACAAAAAGGCCTCGAAGAATTGCAGCAAAGCATGGGCGGGCAGGATCTGGTTTCCATGCTCGACGAAAACCCGCTGCCCGATGTTTTCATCGTTACGCCCGACACCGGCAGCACACCCGAAGAAATGCAGGCGCTGCAACAGGATTTGGGCAAACTGCCTATGGTGGAGAGTGCCAAACTCGATACCGAATGGATGCAGACGCTGTACCAAATCAACAATTTCGTTCACAAAATCTTTTGGTTCTTAGCCGTTACCCTTAGCGTGGCATTTGTATTGGTAGCGCATAACACCATCCGCCTGCAAATTTTAAGCCGCAAAGAGGAAATCGAAATCACCAAACTCTTGGGCGCGCCCGCATCATTTATCCGCCGCCCCTTCCTCTATCAGGCCGCCTGGCAGAGCGTGCTTTCCGCCGCCATCAGCCTCGGCCTGTGCGCTTGGCTGATGCGCGCCAGCCAGCCCCTGGTCAACCAAATATTCAAGCCTTATGGCTTAAATATCGAATGGCGTTTCTTCTATACCTGGGAAATCCTGCTGGTATTAGCCGTCGTAACCGCCTTAGGCATTGCCGGCGCATGGTTGGCAACGCAGCAGCATCTGCTCAGCTTTAAAGCCAAACGGTAAAGCTGCTAACTAAATATCTAGAAGATAAGGATAAAATGCTTATGAAAAAGATTTGTTTGGCTTCATATTTTGCAGGAACCGCTCATTTACTTGAACCATTCTTCAAAAAGCATATTAAAAATTCACCTGTTCTATTTATTCCCACTGCTTCAAATATTGAAGATTACAAAAACTATGTGTACGAAGCAGAACAAAAATGGCAAGAGATGGGTTATCAAATTGAAATTTTAGATATTGCCAATACGGATAAAGAAACCGCAGTTAATAAACTTGAGCAAACTGATCTAGTATATATATCGGGTGGAAATACATTTTATTTATTACAAGAATTACAAAACAAAAATCTAATTGATATATTAAAGCGCCGTATTGAAGAGGGGATGGTTTACATAGGTGAATCGGCGGGAGCAATCTTGGCTGCCAAAAGCATCACTTATTCGGAATTAATGGATAATCGTGAACACGCCTCCCACTTACAATCAGACAACGGCTTGGATATTGTAGATTTTTATATTGTCCCACATTATCAAAATTATCCATTTGTCCAAGCCAGCGAACAAATTATCCAACACTATGCCCACTTAAATTTATTACCACTAAGCAATCAAGAAACAGTAATAATAGAAGGTAATGAAGTCAGAAAATTAACAAGCATATAAATTATCCTTGGATGAATGGTTGCATAAATCTTCCCAATATTCTGCTATCTCAAAATGAAAACCTCTAATTATGCTTATTTCTACACAAAATTAGAGGTTTTCAGCTTATTTTCATACATCTGTTTATACTGGCCCGCTTTCACCCATAATTATTGCCGTCTGAAATTCATACCCTCTCAAACCTCTACAACAGCATTATCGGCTTCAGCCTGCCGTTCACGGTATAAAGCGGCAAAGCACGGGGGCAGTTGGCGGGTAATCATCACCAATTGCTGCCACAGTACAATCTGCTGGCGGTCTCCAGCGGCGGAATCCGGCTGCAAGGCCTGCAATTCGGTTTCCAACTCATGATAGGCCGTCTGAAAGCGGGCTTCATCCAACTCGCGGATATGGTCGAGTAAATCCGCTATGCGGTAGGCGGTGCGGTAAAAATCGTGGATAAAACTATCGCCGCTTTGGTTCTGCATCTGATTGCGGTAAGCACCCAGCGCGGAGATATAGCCGACCAGCGTATAGTTCAGCCGCAATAATTCGAAACCGTCTTGCACTTTGCTACCGTATTTTTTCGGTTCGCTGCTCATATCGGAAAGGGTACTGCTGAGGGCGGCTGCGCGTTCGTGGGTTTGGCGGCGTACGCTGCGGTAGGAAACATCATCAATACCGCCGTTTTGCAATTGGTCGAGAATCACTCGGAGATAGGCTCCGTTGTAGGCAATCGCACGGCCTGCGGTACGCTCTAATGTGAGATAACGCCAATCGGGCCACAGGTGGGAAACGGCCACCCATGCAATCACAGCACCTATCACGGTATCTATCAAACGGAACGGCAAAACTGCATAAACGTCGAATCCGGCCAACGAAAAACTGGTGAGCGCCTGTATGGTGATGAAAAATGTGGAAAAGCTGTATTTATTGGTACGGAAAAAGAAAAACAGGGTGGTGGAAACAACGATTATCCACAGTTTGGTTTCCATAGAGGGCGTGAAATACGGAACGATGGATCCGACTAATACGCCCAGTAGGGTTCCGACAATCCGCTGGTTAACGCGGCTTTTGGTGGCAGAATAGTTGGGCTGGCAGACAAACAGCGCTGTCAACAGTATCCAATAGCCCAAGTTGAAATCGAAGGCTTCTATAATGGCGCAAATCAGCAAAACCACCAACGACAGGCGGACGGCGTGGCGAAAAACGGCGGATTCGAAGTTTAACTGCCCGCGTAAAGTGACCAATGCATTTTTCAAACCGCCTTTTTCAAGGGCGGCAATACGGGTGGCATCGCTGTCGGCATCGGCATCCGCGCCTTCTTCGCTTTCCAAATGGGAAAGCTGATAATCAATACTGTATAAATTATCAAGCAGACGACGCAAAGTATGCACATCTGCGCCTTCGTGGGTATCGGCATACAGTTTCAGCGACTGTTTGCAACCGGTAATGGCGCGGGCAAGACGTTCGCTGTATTCGTAATGGATGCCGTTACGCAGGCTTTCGGCTACATCCCGACAAGCGCGCGCCTGAAGTTCGAGCAGACGTTGGATACGGAAAATCAGGTCGGTATTTTTCAGCTTTTCCGCCAATTCGCGGTAATCGACGTGTGCCGAACTGATACGTTCGTGAATATCTTGGGCGGTGAAATAGTAGCGCAACATACGGTTGGTACGCGGATGGCGGTGCTGCCCGCGCATCCGGTAAAACAAAGAGCTCCGGCATTGGTTGAATGCGCCGATAACACCGGTGTTTTTCATCGCCAGACCGATCTGGTGTTTATCAAGTTGGCCGCTTTCGTCGGGATCGAAAAAGGCGGCTTTGGCATCGAAATAGCCCCCCAATGCAGCATAGGCGGCGGCTACGTTTTCCTGCACCGGGCGGTGCGGAAACAACATGTGCATCAGCAGGGTAAGGCTGCTGTACAGCACTGTGCCAAACAATATCATCAACGGATTAACATACCACAGGGAATCGGGGGAATAAGTGAGCGTGGTATAAATCGCCACCGCCAGCGTACCAAATGCAATGGTCCGGTAGCGCAGGCCGACTGCGCCCAACAAAGTAAAGCCGAAAGTGAGTGCGGTCATAGCCAACGTATAGCGGTAATGGTGCGCCATAGTCAGCTGGGCCGTGAGCGAGGAAATGGAAAAAGCGATAACGGTAAACAGAATATTTTTCAGACGGCCTGTCAGGCGGTTGTCCAAATCCACCAAGCCGCCCGCAATAATGCCGAGAATTAAGGGCGGCGCCAGCTTGGGCAGGTTGAAATACCAAACAAGCACCGCGGCAATCGCTACACTGAAGAAAATCGGCATAGTCGCCATGATTCTGGGATTGACGGCAGGTGTTCGGAGTTTCATATTGGCTGCAAAACTGGATAATTTGTCAACAAAGTAAATAAATTGTAGCAGGAATCAGCACTTGCCTGTGCTTTTACAAACCGGGTTCGGGCTTGATTGGAATGTTTGTTGCGATGGATAAACAAAACCGTGTAAACGGCCTCTTCAATGAAACCATGCCCGCTAAAATTTTCAGACGGCATAACGATCTGTTACCTAGCCCGGGGAAAGCCGCTTTTGCAGATAACGGATAAAATACTTACCGCCCATCATCATAGCTACCGGTAAAGTTGGCATACAAAATACCGTGGAATTTTAACTATTGAAATAAAAGTTATTTTTCAAACCCTATTCATCCGTATATTAATTTTTCCCATTTGGCCAAAATCGGCAGTATCCGACTTAAGGCGTATTGTTAAACTATTCATAATTGGCGTAGAGTATGATTTGGCTTGATTCTGCCGCTTCTACCGCTATGGCTAAAAAGTTTCCTATCCACCCGAAAAATCCCGAACGTATCTGCTGGGGATGCGATAAATATTGCGCTGCTACCGATCTGCAATGCGGCAACGGCTGCGAGCGTATCCAACATCCGATTGAATTAGACGGTAGCGATTGGTACCGGCACGGAGATTGGAGTAATCTTCTGAGCCCTAAGCAATATGAGGAACTCGGCTTAAATACGGCTCCTGCACCGGTAAGCATACCGAAGAAAATCAAACCGCATATTAAACTGCCCCGTAAAAAAACCGACGGTTGAATCCGCCTCTTTACGCCCCAAGATAAGGTGTCTGTAACTGCAATACGGCATAACGGCCAAACACAGCTTCGCTATGGCAAACCGTACGTACGACTGCTACAACCTCAATGACCAAATGAAAGATTTCACATGAACGAACAAGAATTTGAGCTGGACGATCTGGATTCCCTACTGGAAGATTTTGACGATGTTACCGTAGAGGGCGGTGTAGATGCCGCTGAAGAAGATGATAACTGTGCCGGGGGCGCCTGCAAGATTTAATAAACTGTGGAAATCATGCCGGCAAACGAAAGGGAGTTGCATCTCCTTTGTGCCGGTTTGCCGCCATATTTCAGACGGCATCTTTTTGCATGGCTTTTATCCTGACACATTCTTCGGCATAAGTTTGCCCCCATTCATACATAGCTTGAACCACCGGCACAAGCGTCCGGCCAAACTCGGTTAGAGAATATTCCACTTTCGGCGGCACTACCGGATAAACCTTACGCAGGATAATCCCCGATTCTTCCAATTCGCGCAGCTGCAAAGTCAGCATCCTCTGACTGGCCTCAGGCACCAGCCGCCGCAATTCATTAAAACGCTGTGTACCCTGCATCAGATGATAAACAATCGCAGGCTTCCATTTACCGCCGATAACTTCAAGCGTTGTATTGACAGGCGAGCATACATTTACCGCCATAACCTTATCCTTATCAGCCATAAAATCCCATCATAACGCAGATAAACTGATTTTTGCCATGACCCTATCTTACAATTTGCTACCGGTATGTTCTCCAAATTATCCATTCGATATCGGAAATCCACACAAAACAACAAAGGCCGCCTGAAACTTTTTTCAGACGGCCAAGCGAGATGCAAATACCGTTAATTTAAATTCATCAAAATAAAAAATAAAATTTAAATCAATGAATTAATTATAAAATAAAGCTGATTTCACAACAACTTCTCAATCACGCTTCTTAGGCACCCACGCCCATACCATTTCCACCAATACGGGCGGTTCCCCACTCTCGTCTCCCACCTCGCAAGGAACAACAAAATTACCGCGCTCCTCTGTCTGCAAACGTGCCGCCATTTCATCGCTAATGCGCGCTACTGCATGCATGTTACCGACTGATCGCTTAACATACTGAATATTCATTGATTTTAATAAAATCAGTTTGTCGTCAGGCACATTCATCTGCACTGCAAAACCCGTCGCCGTTTCTGCCAGCAAAGCCATCGCACAAGCATGCACGCCTTTGATGTGGTTTTGTACCGCACGGCGGTTCCGTATGCTTACCCTCACCGATTCCCGGCTCAATTGTTCGAAACGCAGACCTGCGGTTGATAAAAACGGTACAAAACGCCCCATCAGGCGCGTTTGCACCATTTCACGCCATGAAACGGGTAGTTTATCCAGCCTCCTCAAACTGCAGTACATCTTGTTTTCTATGCGCATACCTCTACTCCTTGGCAACCTTGCAATAATAGGGTACGGGAATAATCAATCCAACGATACCTACCGATAGGTTAGGCCTAAGTTTAAATTCGAAAAAGTTATCTTACCCTTATCTACTATTGAGCAAAAACTCCCAAAAATCGCCTACCTGATTTCAGCCATAAAAAAACCGGCTCATTCAGAGCCGGCAAATATCAGAGAAGGTTACAGCATTGAGGGAATAAAAATTGTTTTTTAGAATCGGTAGCCGACAGTAGCCATATAGCTGTTGTTGGTTGCTTTGGCGTCGCCGTCTTTATAGCGAACCTGCTCCCATTCGGCGCCCACTTCCACATTCGGAGCCACTGCATATTTTGCACCTAAGCCATAGCCCAAGCCGTTTATGCCGCCCTTAAAGTTCTTATCAGAGGAACTATCGAAGCGGCCGTAATGATAGCCTAGCTTACCATATACCAGCGCATCCGAAGCTACCCGATAACCTTGTACATAAGAAGCAGACAAATCATATTTTTGTTTCGCGGTAGCATCACCATCACTCGCAATCGTGCGGCTCAAAGGCTTATAAGCCACTTCGCCACCACCGATCCAATTGCTACCATAATCAACTAAATAATTACCGCGCAGCGATATATCGGCTTTACTTTTCTCGTTCCAATCGCCATTTTTTAAATCAGTTTTGCTTACGCCCGCACCCAATTCGACAGCTGGGCCGGTAAAAGTCGTAGCAAGCGGCGCAGCAACAGCCGCTACCGAAGTACCCAAAGCAACAACTGCCAATAAAGCTTTCTTCATTGTGAAACTCCTTCAGAAAAAGATTAAAGCAGTAAAGCAACGGCGAGAATGCTGCCGGTTTCGTGAATAAGTATTGCGGCAAGCAGCTGCACACACAAGAGGGAAAAAGCCGGAATTACCTGATTTGGCAAGCCCTTAACCTTTGTAACTTCATTACTTTTTGAAATTATATAAATCCGTAATAATTTCCGGGCACGATCTTAACTTTTCCTAATAAAACAAGATATTGATATTTAAAATAAATTTTAAAATTAGAAATTGTTACCGAATTTTGAACCAAGAAATTGCCCACGAACCGGCATAATCGGGAGCGGTATCCGTCAAATAGCACTTAACACAACAGTTACCCGAAAACCAAGCGCAGGCCGTCTGAAAAAGTTATAATTCACACCATTAAATACCATAATTTTCAGAATAGACCGACATGACACAACGCAAAATCCTCGTTACCTCCGCGCTGCCCTATGCCAACGGCAGCATTCATTTAGGCCACATGGTCGAACACATCCAAACCGATATTTGGGTACGCTTTCAGAAACTGCGCGGCCACGAATGCTATTACTGCTGCGCCGACGACACCCACGGCACTCCCGTCATGCTGGCCGCCCAAAAACAAGGCATCGCTCCAGAAGAAATGATTGCCCGCGTACGCGAAGAACACTTGGCAGACTTTAGCGGCTTCGGTATCGGCTACGATAATTATTACAGCACCCACTCGCCCGAAAACAAAACCTATTCCGAAAAAATCTACCATGCCCTCAAGGCCAACGGCAAAATCGAAAGCCGTACTATCGAGCAGCTTTTCGACCCCGAAAAAAATATGTTCCTGCCCGACCGCTTTGTTAAAGGCGAATGCCCCAAATGCCACGCCAAAGACCAATACGGCGACAACTGCGAAGCCTGCGGCACCACCTATTCGCCCACCGAGCTGATCAACCCTTATTCGGCCATCTCAGGCGCCACGCCGGTATTGAAAGAAAGCGAACATTTCTTTTTCAAACTGGGCGAATGTGCCGATTTCCTGCAACAATGGACTTCAGGCAGCACCACCCTGACAGACGGCCGCCAACAACCGCACCTGCAACCCGAAGCCCTCAACAAAATGAAAGAGTGGCTTGCCAAAGACGAAAACGGCGAAGGCGGCCTGAGCGACTGGGACATCTCTCGCGACGCACCCTATTTCGGCTTCGAAATTCCCGACGCACCGGGCAAATACTTCTATGTATGGCTCGACGCACCCGTAGGCTATATGGCCTCGTTTAAAAACCTGTGCGACCGCATCGGCATCGACTTTGACGAATTCTTCAAAGCCGACAGTAGCACCGAAATGTACCACTTCATCGGCAAAGACATCCTCTATTTCCACGCCCTGTTCTGGCCGGCCATGCTCCAATACAGCGGCCACCGCACGCCTACCGGCGTGTTTGCCCACGGCTTTTTAACCGTGGACGGCCAAAAAATGTCGAAGTCGCGCGGCACCTTCATCACCGCCCGCTCCTACCTCGACCAAAAACTCAACCCCGAATGGATGCGCTACTATATCGCCGCCAAACTCAACAGCCGTATTGAAGACATCGACCTCAACCTCAGCGACTTCATTGCCCGCGTCAATAGCGACTTGGTCGGTAAATACATCAACATCGCCAGCCGCGCCGCCGGCTTTATCGCCAAACGCTTCGAAGGCCGTCTGAAAGGCGTTTCAAACAGCACATTGCTTGCCGAATTGGCCGCCCAAAGCGAAACCATCGCCGCCGATTACGAAGCACGCGAATACGCCAAAGCCCTGCGCGAAATCATGGCGCTGGCCGACAAAGTCAATGAATACGTCGATGCCAACAAACCGTGGGAACTGGCCAAACAAGAAGGCCAAGACGAACGCCTGCACCACGTTTGCAGCGAACTGATCAACGCCTTCAAAACCCTCAGCGTTTACCTGGCACCGGTCTTGCCGCAAGTGGCCGAAAAAGCCGCTGCTTTCCTCAATATCGACAAACTTGACTGGGCACAAGCCACCGCCGTCCTGCCGCAAGGCCACACCATCCGCAAATACGAACATCTGATGCAACGCATCGAGGAAAAACAAGTGAACGATTTAGTCGAAGCCAACAAACAAAATATCCAAGCCGCCACCGAAAATACAGCCGCCCAATACACGCCCGTAGCCGAACAATGCAGCTTCGACGACTTTATGAAAGTCGATATGCGCGTCGCCAAAGTCTTGAACTGCGAAGCGGTGGAAGGCAGCACCAAACTGTTGAAATTCGACCTTGATTTCGGCTTTGAAAAACGGGTGATTTTCTCCGGCATTGCCGCCAGCTACCCCAACCCCGCCGAACTTAACGGCCGCATGGTCATCGCCGTCGCCAACTTCGCCCCACGCAAAATGGCCAAATTCGGCACCAGCGAAGGCATGATTTTGTCCGCCGCTACCGCCGAGGGCAAACTGAAACTGCTGGACGTGGATGCAGGTGCGAAAGCCGGCGATAAAGTGGGTTAAACCGAATCACATCGCGGTTTTGATCATCCCTATAATCAGAAAGCCTGAATCATTCACAGATTCAGGCTTTTAAAATTAAAAAACATCCAACTCCCTTTCTCATTTCGCAGTGCTACAATAAAACATCTTCAGACATGGTTATAGTCAAAGTTGTAGCTCCCTTTCTCATTTCGCAGTGCTACAATAGTAGCACCGTGCAACTATCGATCTTATTGGTTGTAGCTCCCTTTCTCATTTCGCAGTGCTACAATCAAGCCGTACCGTAGGTTTCTGATTTTGGCGTTGTAGCTCCCTTTCTCATTTCGCAGTGCTACAATGGTACTTGAGCGAACAGTACTTTACGCGTGGTTGTAGCTCCCTTTCTCATTTCGCAGTGCTACAATCTCTTGTTGTTTTAAATCCTGAATCGGATTGTTGTAGCTCCCTTTCTCATTTCGCAGTGCTACAATTACTGGTGCTCGATTAGGCGTCATTGAAGAGTTGTAGCTCCCTTTCTCATTTCGCAGTGCTACAATTTAAAGTTAGAAGAAGAAGTCAATGTCTATGTTGTAGCTCCCTTTCTCATTTCGCAGTGCTACAATCGATAATATTGATTTAAATCATTCGGATTAGTTGTAGCTCCCTTTCTCATTTCGCAGTGCTACAATGCATTACCATGATATAACTCACCACTGACTGTTGTAGCTCCCTTTCTCATTTCGCAGTGCTACAATTTGCAGCAAATGCGCGAAACTAACCAGACTGTTGTAGCTCCCTTTCTCATTTCGCAGTGCTACAATGGATAATCTTCGCCGCGCTCTGCAAGCTCAGTTGTAGCTCCCTTTCTCATTTCGCAGTGCTACAATCGTTGTAGTCGTTGCAGCGTTTTAGCATCAGTTGTAGCTCCCTTTCTCATTTCGCAGTGCTACAATTTGTTTGGCGGTGTCCATCAGGTCAATATTGTTGTAGCTCCCTTTCTCATTTCGCAGTGCTACAATAGTCCAACAGGAAACCTTTATTTCATAATGGTTTCCTGTTTTTTTACCTTAAAAAAAATCCAATCAAAATAATAATAATTGATCGGCATTCACCTTTTTTTCCTGTGTTTTCAGACGGCCCAAAAGTAAATGCATTGAAGCAAACTGTTTCTCAGTTACTTCCAAACATCGGATTGAACCCTCTTCAGGAAGATTGGCGCATAATCGAGTGTAGTGTTTTTGCAACGAATCTCTCCCTCTTACAATGCGGCTGTAAACGGATAATTGCAGCATCTGATAACCGTCTTTTTGTAAAAACAAGCGAAATTGATTCGCTGCTTTACGCTTGGCCGCCGTAGTAACAGGTAAGTCAAAAAATACGATTAACCGCATAAATTTAGCCTCACTCATAAAAATGCTCTTTCAAAGGCAAAATTTCAGGTAACTTTAATAATCTGACTTGTTTGGTAACAATACTGTTTTGGAAAGAAGCTACTGTTCGGTCAATCGATGCCAATACGCTGAATGTTTGGCCATCCAAACTGATTTGATGATTCAGCAAGGCCACCAAATTTTGCTTTGCCACTCGGTCTAAGCTTTCTTTCAGCCGGCTTTGATCATACAAGTGCCACACCATTAAATCCGCCAGAGGGCGATAAGGCTCGATAAAATCATCCGCTAAATTAAAAGGATTTAATTCGCTCTTGTGAAACAACCCCAATGCCGGCAGCCAACCGTATTGGACTAAGGCTCGGGCAATAGCGGCGCGTAAAACCGCATAACCGTAGTTCAAATGGATATTGATCGGACTTTCCTGCCAACGCTTGAAGCGGCTGCCGTAAATTGCTTGAAAATATAAGGCCGCTGCCTGTGCCTCCATATTGCCGCTATCTCCCGATTTCACAGATACTGCCATTGCACGAAGACGCTTGGCTGCAAAATCGTTACCGGTTTCATCAGCTACTTTTGCTTGATTACATATTTTTTGTTTGATAATGGCCTGCCATAATTGTTTTTTCTGTGGCTCCGTCATATTCAACTGCAACTTCAAAGTTTTCAGCTGCCGGTGATATTGAGCATAGGGCAGCCATTGGCCACAAGGTAAAAACTGTTCATCGCAAGTGAAAAGAGTGACACCCTCACAAGCTAAAGCAGACAACAACGGCACCGTTAACACAGTATCCGGACTTTCAATCACAATCACCGCAATATCTTCCAAGGGAACGGTATAAGATTCGCCGTTTTGCTGTATCAGCAGCTGCTTATGCTTTAGTGATAATTTCCCGCCTTCCCGTATCAATAAACTACGCCAGCTCATGATAATTTCCCCTCTTATCCTTTATCCGAAAAAATCCCTGCTTCCGGTTTAGGGAAGCAGGGATGGTTTTAACGAACCGGTAAGCGCTTTTTCGGCCTGCATGGTACGACAACTTTGCCTAATTCGTCTGTTTGATATTTTTTGAAGGAAATGGCTGTTTTAACACCAACACGATAAATACCGTTTTTACCTTTAAAATTATCTAAATCATGCTCTCGGATAATTATTGCCCCAGTTGCGCGATCTAAACCAATGTAATAACCAAATAATCTTTGTTTACCTGTATTTATCTCTACCAAATCATTAGGGTACATTGAAAATTTGAAAGTATACGTTTCATCCATTTCATCCCAGTTTTTTTCATCTTTACCTTGAATAACAGCTTTATTCGGCAGAATCCCTTGGGCTACCTGCCAACTGTAAATCGGCACCAAATAATACTTCCCGGATTTTTCAAATACATCCACCCGAACCATAGTAGCATTATCCGCAACTCCGGTACCTTTATGCAGCAACACACCGGATTTCTGCGTATCCTCAACCCGTACCGCCTTAACCAACTGGCCGCCTTTTTTGCGAAACTCGGTGGCAAAAGCTTTTGCCGGATCATTACCGTATGCGGCCAAACGCTCTTTTAAAGCTTCATAGAGCTGCGGCTCTCTATCACGATTTACCATCTTTTCCAACAAATTTGGCTTCAATTGGGTCAGGGGCACCCTCAACACGCTTTTACCCTCATGCAAAAGTTTGGCCGATTTAACGGTTTCCTTATGCCCTTGCCCGCTCATTTTTCGGGTCGGCGCACGCGAGACAAACAATGGAGTGACATATTCATGTACGGCTTGAGGGCGTGATGACAAGCGGGTTTCCAATAAAGTGCATAGGGTTTCTTTTGTATCCGCTTCAGGAAAGCTTGGATCACCATCGGGCTTGCCGAATACCCGCATCATGACCTCTTGCCTGAAAAAATCCCATGGCTGGGGAAAATATGGGCGGCTCACTTCACCGGTTTCTTTATCGATAAGCTCACCGTCAAAAATATTCATTTCTCTTTGCCGCACAAAGTAGGTAATACGCTGCTGGATAGCCACAGTCGAACAGGCTACCACCACGGCATCCAAAGCATGATGACGGTCATTTTCTTCACGCACCTTACGCAAACCCCAACGGCTACGTAAAAAACTGGTAATTTGCCCGTTGGATGCGAAAACACGCCGTTTTCCCCTGCCTAATAACAACATATTTTCTTCAATAAATTTGCATAGAAAACGTGCTACGTAACGGGTATCGTTTAAATTACGTTCTTTAAAGCCTTCTTCATCCAGCTGACGCAATAAAATGCGTTGCTTTTTACTGTGATGAAAACGGCTGCTTCCTACTCGGGCTACAAATTCTTGCCATCGTGGGCTATTAGAGGCGCCTCCCAACCATTCGTAAGGGGTTTGATTACCTTTATTTTGGTTTTCTCCGGCCAACACCAGCACTTTATTATTAAAACTATCGTCCCATGTTCTGGAAAAAGGTAGGGCATGATCAATCTCTGCATAACCTTTTTCGTTCAGACGGCATATATCCAATGTTTTACCCGAATATAAGCATTGGCCGTGTTGGTGTTGGTATAAACGCAATTTCAAAATATCTTTGGCTTTAGGCTGCCCGACAAAATTCGGAAAATATTCGAGAAATTTTTCAGCGGCTTGTTTACGCTCTTTATGGTTGTCTTCCTGCCTCTTTTGAACTTCCTGACGGTCTTTGAATGACTTCCCTACCTCTCGGCCTGTTTCGATATGAATACGGGCGGGCGAGCCGTAACGACGCACAATCGCATTAATGACCTTGCGCGCCTGCGATAATGTACGCAGCACTACCGGGTTACAGATTTCATCTGCCGTAATCTGAGGCAACAACCTTTGCGGTTGCGGGGTAGAGCGAACGTAAAGCGCTGCATGTGCTTCATCATAGCGTTGGCCTTGCTCCATCAACGGTAAAATTTTGCTTAAAGCTTTAAGGGAGAGTTGGATAAATTTGTCAAAATTTAATCCGGCCAATAAAGCATTGATTACATCTTCAGACAACTGCCCTTGCAGTCGGGTAGAAATGTCCTCATCGGTTTTATACAGTGAAAATACCGTACCGATCGCATCTAACAGCTCCGGCTTACAAGCCAACCCCTGCCATTCGGTTTTCAGCCCTGCTTTTTCCAGCGCTTTACGTATTGCATGGTAAGCCTTCATTTCCATTAAAGCTGCAGTTTCGGCATTTTCTTTGCCATAACGCAATCCTTTGAAAAAAGCATTTTCAGACAAAGACAATTCCTTGCGAACTTGTGCATAAGTCAACTTAGCTTTTTTATAAGGCAAATCGATAATCTGCCCGCGCTCTTGTGCCGTTAAGCATCGTTCATTACCGTTTTCTTGAATCCGTAAATTATTCAGCTTGGTCAGCCAAATAAAACGCTCGGCAGAATATGTATGTTTGGCAGCCTTAAATTCTTCTGTTTCAAAGGTGCAGCGCCCCAACATTTTTTGTACCGCATCGCCGGATAATGAAACCAAGTGAGATAAATATATAAGGGTCTGTGAGATAAATGGGATGATGGGGGATTTTGGTGGATGATGTGGGATGGGAAAATTGTAACTCCGTTGCACAGGGTGTAATAAAATGAACGGGCTTATTTAGCCCGTTTTTTGATGCTCACAATCCTTTGCTGAGAGATTTGAGAGCAATGTCCAATAGGGAGCGTTCGGCTCCTTTTTGAAGTTGACCATTACCGCTGATGGGAAGGTATGGGCGGGCCGGTATGGTTACTTTTTTTCTGCGCCCGGCCTGACCGCCTAGGTGATGGATGGCGGCATAGGGTTTGTTGCTGCCTATACGGGCGAAGTCGTTGCCGACTTGGGTGCTGATGCTGGCGGCGAGTTGGCCGGTTAGTTGTAGGGTTTTGCCTCCTTCTGTCGCACGGTTGCTTTGCTTCCAACGGTCGCCGCCCCAGCTTTCGCTTTCAAAGTTGTCTTCAGTCATGGATACCATTTCGGTGGCAATGGCTCGCATCATGGGGCGGGTGTTTGTGGCGTTTTTCAGCAGTTGGCTGAGACCTTCATGTAATTGTTTTTCGTCTAGGCTGATTTCGAGCATTTCATTTTAGCCTTTCAATAGTTGCAGCACCCAAGCCAAATCAGTGGCAGACAAAGCAGCTTTGAATTTGCTGTTACCCATCATGGTTTTTAAGGCAATGCGGGCGATGTCGGGATGAACGGCTTGGGCTTTTTGAACAGCCACCGAAGCCATGCGCGAGAGCATGGCTTTGCCTTGGTTACCGTTGAAGCCGGGGCTGGGTGCGATGAATTTGCCGTCGATGCGGATGCCGGTGCGCTGGGCATAGCGGGCTTCGCCGGTATATTGGTTGGTGCCGATATCGACGGTTTGGGTTTCCAGTTTCGGACTGGGTAATACTTTGTCTTCACCGCTTGCTTTGGATAATGGGCGGACACGGCAGCGGCAGCGAAAATCCAGCGGCGGGTAGAGGCTGTCCCAAACCGGGTCGTCTGCGGCGTAGACCTTGCCATGCAGCAGCCGGTGGCTTGCACGGGTGCGGCTGTCGTTGATGGCGACGTATTGCCAATACGGGTGGGTATCCACGGAATCCATCATCTCGGCGTAGCGGCCTGCCATATAAGCCGACTGCATGTTGGTCAAATAGATGGTTTTGAGGCGGTGTGGGCTGCCGAGCTGAACGGTTTGGGCTTCGCCAGTGTCTGGATTGGTTGTTTGGGTGCGGCCCCACCAGCCTTTGCTTTGCAATACCGGCGTGAGTGTTTTCTGAAACTGATCCAGTGTTTGACCGGTCTCGGCGGCGTTGACGACAGCGTGATAAATGTCGTTGGCCACATCCATGCCTGCGGTTTTGGCCACTGTAAACGCAGTTGCGTGCGCGTCATCCAGCATGTCTTGCCAATCCCACGAAACAGTCACACCTTTTTTCTTCAGATATTCGACCGCTGCTTCCGGCTCTAAGCCGAAAATTGCCTTGATGTCTTCCGGATTCATGCGCCCATCTCCTGCGCTGCTTCAATGCGGCCTACCAAATCCGACAGGAAAATCACACGTGCCAACTCGTTTTGCAAGGCGGTGTCATCCATATTCGGGAAATGTTCGGCCAAGCGATCGAGGATATTGTCTTCTGTTTCGCCGCGCTGTAAATCCTGCACCAATATGGCAGTCAAATCTCGGCCTTGCTGGTTCAGACGATCTGCATCCGGGGCGAGCGTGTCGATAATCAGACCTGCATCATTATCGACACTTTCGGCAAAGTCCACCGGCTTTTCAGACGGCATATCACCTGCAACAGCTTCTTCCAAATCGCCGTCTTCCAAGCCGTAGGTGCGTTTCCAATATTGCGCCGTGAACTTCACGCCCGCGCCGGACAGCATACTGTCTCGCTCGGCACGCTCTTTGGTACCGGATTCTTCGTTTTCAAACAGCTCGAATTTTGGGCAAGCCACATCGCCGAAATTCAGCGATACAACCCACTCAATCAGCTCGTTAAACGTTGCTTCGACAATGCGTCGGTCGCTGTCACGGATATCGTCGGCAATTTCCAAACCTGCACTGGCACTGGCATGGTTGGTTTCTTTGTCGGTGGTTTGGTCTTGGCCAAGCAAGGCGATATTGATGCCGGATTTACACTCTTTCAGCAGCTTGTCGAAGGCATCTACCGATGATGCTTTGCCGCTGGCTTCATGGATTTCGACACTAGAATCATTCGGAATGGTTCCGACCGAATTGCTGATTAAGGCTTCCAGTGCGTCGAGCAGCTTTTCGGTGTCGCTGTGGGTATTGGAACGTGGCTCTTTGCCAATCAGCCAAGGCGCACCGTATTTTTCGGTGAAGCTCACCCAAAACTTCATACCGCCACGCTTGAAAGTGACCAGCCAAAAGACCAAACCCAAATCACCTAGGCCATAAGGATTCAGGTAATCATCTTCATGGCGCGGACATAGGAATTTATAAGGTGGTAATGGCTCTTGACCTAGGCCGTTTTCAATGAAAACCAGCTCGCGGTTTTCATTAAAACCAAACCACTCTTGCGGCTTAGCCACAATTTCAGACGGCAGCCATTGACTGCCTTTTTGCCAGATGATTTCGATGGGCTGATAACCGAAAAAAGCGGCATTCATGATGTCTTTGCAAAGCTTATACACATCAACATCATCGACCAGCCAATTTTCGACAAAATCCAATACACGATCATCGACTTCATCACCGCTTAATTTCCAATCCAGTCGTGCTACGGCAGCTTTGCGACGGCGCACGAAGCTGCCAACTAACTCATCGCGTAACAATTCACGATAAACGTGGATTTGCTTGCCCATCTTTCGCAAAATCGGATCGGGATTGGGCAGCCAACCGCCGAAGCCGCTTGAAAACTGGTGGGAAACAGCAATATGGCCGGCCATGTCTTCGGGCTTAAAGGTAATGTTTTGACCGTTTAATTTGAGTTTGAGATGCGGTTTTTTCATGGGTTTCTCTTTTCAGCCGGCTTAAAAGCCATGAGTGATTCTGCTGCGCCGTTTGATTTTTCGGCTGGTCACCTTAACCGGTCCAGCATTAAGCTCGCGGCTGGCGTAATGCGCCAGTACCAAGGCAATGGCCGCGTCGCCGTGACGTTTTTTGCCGTCCTGCCCTTTGGTTCGGGTGTCGGGAATACGCGGTACGCCTTTGACCAGCTCAAACGCACGCAAATCGGCCAAGATGTCTTCGTCGCGCGGCAGGCCGTCGAGTGTGCCGTCTTCCAGTGCGGCTTTGAACGGCGCAGTGTGGCTGCGATACCAGTTTTCCGACAGCATCACGGCTTCCACCGTTTCCGCACCGAACGCATCACGCATGGCTTCGGCCAGTGATTGACCGTTGCCGCGCGCATCCAAGGCTGCGCCGCGCAGGTTGGGCAGCCCGGCCAGCAGGTGTTTCATAATCTGTTCCTGCTGGGCAAAGGGCATATTGCCCAGTTCCAAAATAAACGGTGGTTTCAAAATCAGGTCTTTGCCTTGCAACAGCGGCACGATCACGGTGCGGTCACCCGAGCGGGCAAAGTCTTCGCCGACAAAGGAAACTCGGGTTTTGTCCAAGCCATCCAGCAAGGGCTGCAGCTCATCGGCAATCCAGTCGGCCACTTCCGCCGCGCGGCGTGGCTCAGGCAATAGGCCGAAATTGTCGGTCTGGTCGTAGCGGATAACCGGCGTGTATGGTGTCATGCGGCTTTCAATCAAGGCACGGTTCAGCCATTTGCCGCCGCCATTTTTCGGGATGCAGTCCAACTCTTCACTGGCATCATCGCCGTAAAAGTCGCGGATTTCTTTACACCACGCCGCTTCGCCTTCCTGCGTCCAATCTCGACCAAGGCGCAGGCAGATGCGGCGGTACAAGCCTTGCTCTACTGCCTCATCAAAGGTGATGCGGTGGATGGAATATGGCTTTTTGCCCGCGAGGACATCGGTAATCAGTTCGTTAAACGGGTTGTCCACGCCGTCATGTGTGCTGATGATATGCACCTGACCGCCCCACATCAGCAATGCCATTGCGGCTTTAAGTAGCTCGGACAACTGCTCGTGGAAGGCGGCCTCATCAATAATCACGCGCCCCTGCTTACCGCGCAGGTTGCTGGGGCGGCTGGATAAGGCGGTAACGCGGTGGCCGGAAGCAAAGCGGATAACGAAAGCCAGCACGGATTTCTTATCATCGC
>NZ_JBLUPI010000011.1:0-80354 GCF_048060015.1 Neisseria sp. S1 | reverse complement strand
GTGAAAACGTGGCTATTACCGTAGAGCTGATTGCTCCGATCGCGATGGAAGAAGGCTTGC
Organism: Neisseria sp. S1; assembly: GCF_048060015.1. Taxonomy (NCBI): domain Bacteria; kingdom Pseudomonadati; phylum Pseudomonadota; class Betaproteobacteria; order Neisseriales; family Neisseriaceae; genus Neisseria; species Neisseria sp. S1. The sequence goes on along the minus strand of NZ_JBLUPI010000011.1, from coordinate 80,294 downwards.
GCTTTGCGATTCGCGAAGGTGGCCGTACTGTAGGTGCAGGTGTTGTTTCTACCGTAATCGCTTAATCTAGTTTGAGGCCAGTAGCTCAATTGGTAGAGTATCGGTCTCCAAAACCGAGGGTTGGGGGTTCGAGACCCTCCTGGCCTGCCAAATAAAAAACTAACCGGCCTTATGCCGGTTAGTTTTCTTTTTATAAATGGGTGCAGAATGACAGACAATACGCCGCCGGAAGATGGTTTGGTACCTAGAGGCCCAGCGAGAGTTGATAGTCGGTCAGTAGATCGACAAGAACCTCGGGGGGCGGGCAAACTGGTTGATATCTTTAAGCTTGGTATTGCAATTGCTTTGGTTTTGGGTGGTTTGTGGGCTTTTTATGGTTTTGCAAATTATCCAAATTATATTAGGGCATTATTTCCTGTATTTGGTGTAGTGCTTGGTTTGATTATAATTTTTTATTGGTGCGGTTTTGGCCGAAGCTTTATCCGGTATGTACATGATTCGGTATCGGAGTTTAAAAAGGTTGTTTGGCCGGCGCGTAATGATGCAGTTCGAATGACTATGTTTGTCATTGCATTTGTTGCCGTGTTGTCAGTCTTTATCTACTTGGTAGATGCGCTGATTTCTTGGTTATTTTTTGATATTCTGTTGAAGAGGGGATAAAAATGTCTAAACGTTGGTATGTTGTGCAGGCTTATTCCGGCTTTGAAAAAAATGTGCAAAAAACCTTAAAAGAACGTATTGCTCGAGAGGGTATGGAGGATTATTTCGGGCAGATTTTGGTTCCTGTTGAAGAAGTTGTTGATATTAAGAATGGCCGTAAAACCATTAGTGAGCGTAAATTTTTCCCGGGTTACGTACTTGTGGAGATGCAAATGACTGATGATTCTTGGCACTTAGTGAAGAGCACACCTCGAGTTTCAGGTTTTATTGGCGGTACGGCTAATCGACCTACTCCGATTTCTCAGCGTGAAGTTGATGCTATTTTGCAACAAGTACGTTCCGGTATTGATAAGCCGAAACCTAAAGTTGAGTTTGAAGTTGGGCAGCAAGTGCGTGTCAATGAAGGACCTTTTGCAGACTTTAATGGCATAGTTGATGAAGTTAATTACGAGCGTAATAAATTGCGTGTATCTGTACAAATTTTTGGGCGAGAAACTCCTGTTGAACTTGAATTTAATCAAGTTGAAAAAATTTGAACTAAAAGTTTGTTTGAATGAGTAGTTGTTTTGCTTGAAAAAAGATTGAATATATTCTATAATTTTCGGTCTGTTTTTGGGGAGCGAGTGTCTCGCGTTATACCCGTTTATTTAGGAGTAATTTAAAGTGGCAAAAAAAATTGTAGGCTACATTAAGCTGCAGATCCCTGCAGGCAAAGCCAATCCATCACCTCCGGTTGGTCCTGCTTTGGGTCAGCGTGGTTTAAATATTATGGAGTTTTGTAAAGCATTTAATGCTGCAACTCAAGGTATGGAGCCTGGCTTGCCAATACCTGTTGTGATTACTGCCTTTGCGGATAAATCATTTACTTTTGTAATGAAAACCCCTCCTGCTTCTGTTTTGTTGAAAAAGGCAGCAGGTTTGCAAAAAGGTAGCTCTAATCCGCTAACTAATAAAGTTGGTAAGGTAACTCGTGCTCAGTTGGAAGAAATTGCTAAAACGAAGCAGCCTGATTTGACTGGTGCTGATTTAGATGCGTGTGTGCGTATCATTGCAGGTAGCGCCCGCTCAATGGGCTTGGATGTGGAGGCTTAATCATGGCGAAGGTATCTAAACGCTTAAAAGCATTACGCGCTTCTGTTGAAGCAAATAAGCTGTATTCGATTGATGAAGCTATTTCATTAGTAAAATCAGCAGCAACTGCCAAGTTTGATGAATCTGTAGACGTTTCGTTTAATTTGGGTGTTGATCCGCGTAAATCTGATCAAGTTATCCGTGGTTCGGTTGTGCTGCCTAAAGGTACGGGTAAAACCACTCGTGTCGCTGTATTTACTCAAGGTGCTAATGCTGATGCAGCTAAAGAAGCTGGTGCAGATATTGTAGGTTTTGAAGATTTGGCGGCTGAAGTAAAGGCTGGTAATCTGAATTTTGATGTTGTAATTGCTTCTCCAGATGCAATGCGCATTGTAGGTCAGTTGGGTACTATTTTAGGTCCCCGTGGCTTAATGCCGAACCCTAAAGTAGGCACGGTAACGCCTAATGTTGCAGAAGCAGTTAAAAATGCGAAAGCTGGCCAGGTTCAATACCGTACTGATAAAGCAGGTATTGTGCATGCAACTATTGGTCGTGCGTCTTTTGCCGAAACTGATCTGCGTGAAAACTTTGATGCCTTGCTTGATGCTGTTGTTAAAGCCAAGCCAGCTGCAGCTAAAGGTCAATACTTGAAGAAAGTAGCTGTATCTAGCACTATGGGTTTGGGTGTTCGTGTTGATACTTCAAGTGTTAACAGTTAATTTCTTAATTTAAGAATTTTCAAGCGGCTTTTTCATTGGATAGAGTCGCTTGTTATGGGCTACTTAAAAATTTTAAGTAGATGTCCAAGACCGTAGGGATCTTTCTTTGATTTAATTGCTTGCGCCCTACGCAGACGGTAGTCCTGAATCAAACCACTTCACTTGTGAAATGTCAAATTTAGGTTGCCGCGCTGGTGAAATACTATAAAAAATGGTATTTCTTTTTTTAAACAGTGGGAGGTAGACCTTGAGTCTCAATATTGAAACCAAGAAAGCAGCCGTAGAAGAGATTAGCAATGCTATTGCAAATGCTCAAACTATGGTGATTGCTGAATATCGCGGTATCAGTGTTGCCAATATGACTGAGCTCCGCGCTAATGCTCGTAAAGAGGGTGTATATTTACGTGTCCTAAAGAATACATTAGCTCGTCGTGCGGTTGAGGGTACTTCATTTGCAGCTTTGGCGGATCAAATGACTGGTCCGTTGGTGTACGCTGCATCAGAAGATGCCGTGGCAGCAGCAAAAGTACTACATCAGTTCTCGAAAAAAGACGATAAAATCGTTTTGAAAGCAGGTTCTTACAATGGTGATTTGCTGGATGTAGCTCAAGTAACAGAGCTTGCATCTATCCCGAGCCGTGAAGAGCTGTTGTCGAAACTGTTGTTTGTTATGCAAGCTCCTGTTTCTGGCTTTGCACGTGCATTGGCTGCGTTGGCTGAGAAAAAAGCTAGCGAAGAAGCTGCATAATCGTTTGTTACACTGAGATTATTTTTAATACAATATTTGGAGTTTAAATAGCATGGCTATTACTAAAGAAGACATTTTGAATGCAGTTGAATCTTTAACCGTAATGGAATTGAACGAGCTGGTTAAAGCTTTTGAAGAAAAATTTGGTGTTTCTGCTGCTGCCGTTGCAGTTGCTGGCCCTGCAACTGCTGGTGCTGCTGCTGAAGAGAAAACCGAGTTCGACGTGATCTTGGCTTCTGCTGGTGATCAAAAAGTTGGCGTAATTAAAGTAGTACGTGCAATTACTGGTTTGGGCTTGAAAGAAGCTAAAGATATGGTTGACGGTGCTCCTAAAACTGTTAAAGAAGGTGTTTCTAAAGCTGAAGCTGAAGATATTCAGAAACAACTGGAAGAAGCAGGCGCTAAAGTCGAAATCAAATAATTTGATTTTATGTATTGAGGCTGGCAGAAATCTGCCAGCCTTCTTTCGCTTTTAAATGATAAATATTCGGATATTTACATTTATTTACGTTTAAATCAGTTTTAGATTGTAAATAAATGTAAGTGTCTGTTTATTGTTATTCTTTCTCTTTTGGAGAGTTGTCCATGAGTTATTCGTTTACCGAGAAGAAGCGTATTCGTAAAAGTTTTGCGAAGCGTACAAATGTTTTGGAAGTTCCGTTTCTGCTGGCAACCCAGTTAGATTCTTATGCCAAATTCTTACAATTAGAAAAGCCTTTTGACCAGCGTACCGATGAGGGTTTGCAGGCTGCATTCCAGTCAATTTTTCCAATTGTCAGCCACAATGGTTATGCACAACTAGAGTTTGTACATTATGTTTTGGGTGAACCGCTATTTGATATTCCTGAATGCCAATTGCGTGGCATAACTTATGCGGCTCCTTTGCGCGCCCGTATTCGTTTGAAGATTTTTGATAAAGAAACTTCTAAGCCGAATGTTGTAAAAGAAATCCGCGAAAATGAAGTATATATGGGTGAGATTCCATTGATGACACCCAGTGGTTCATTTGTAATCAATGGTACGGAGCGTGTGATCGTGTCTCAGTTGCATCGCTCGCCTGGTGTATTTTTTGAGCATGACCGCGGTAAAACACATTCTTCAGGTAAGCTGTTGTTTTCTGCACGCATTATTCCTTATCGTGGTTCGTGGCTTGATTTCGAGTTTGATCCGAAAGACTTACTGTACTTCCGTATCGACCGCCGCCGCAAAATGCCGGTAACAATTCTTTTGAAAGCGTTGGGTTACTCCGACGAGCAAATTTTGGATACTTTTTACGATAAAGAGAATTTCTATTTATCGAAAAATGGTGTGCAAACGGATTTTATTGCAAGCCGTCTGAAAGGTGAAACAGCTAAATTAGATATCGTTGATAAAGACGGTAATGTATTAGTTGCCAAGGGTAAACGTATCACGGCTAAAAATATCCGCGATATTACTAATGCTGGTTTGAAGCGTTTAGATGTAGATGCAGAAAGCTTGCTGGGCAAAGTATTGGCGCGTGATGTTATTGTGCCTGATACCGGTGAGGTTCTAGCTACTGCCAATGAAGAAATTGCGGAAGAGCTATTGGCTAAGTTGGATATCCATGGTGTATCTAATATCCAAACTTTATATATCAATGAATTGGATCAAGGCGGTTATATTTCCAATACGTTGCGTACTGATGAAACTGCAGATCAACAGGCAGCTCGTGTTGCGATTTATCGTATGATGCGCCCAGGTGAGCCCCCTACTGAAGAAGCTGTTGAATTGTTATTTAACCGCTTGTTCTTTAATGAAGAGAGTTATGATTTGTCTCGTGTGGGTCGTATGAAGTTTAATACCCGCACTTATGAACAAAAACTAACTGAGGCACAAAATGCTTCATGGTACGGGCGCTTGCTGAATGAAACATTTGCAGGAGCTGCCGATAAAGGTGGCTATGTACTGAGCGTTGAGGATATTGTTGCTTCAATTGCGACTCTGGTGGAGTTACGCAACGGCCACGGCGAAGTGGATGATATTGATCATTTGGGTAATCGACGCGTCCGTTCGGTGGGTGAGTTGGCAGAAAATCAATTCCGTAGTGGTTTGGCGCGTGTAGAGCGTGCAGTTAAAGAGCGTTTGAATCAGGCTGAGTCTGAGAACCTGATGCCTCATGATTTGATTAATGCGAAGCCGGTATCTGCTGCAATTAAAGAGTTTTTCGGTTCAAGTCAGTTGAGCCAGTTTATGGATCAAACCAATCCCTTGTCTGAGATTACCCACAAACGCCGTGTGTCTGCCTTGGGGCCGGGTGGCTTGACTCGTGAACGTGCGGGCTTCGAGGTGCGCGACGTACATCCGACACACTATGGTCGCGTATGTCCGATTGAAACACCTGAGGGTCCCAACATTGGTTTGATCAACTCGCTGTCTGTCTATGCGCGCACCAATGAATATGGTTTCTTGGAAACTCCGTACCGCCGTGTGGTAGATGGTAAAGTAACCAATGAAATTGACTATCTGTCGGCAATTGAAGAAGGTCGTTTTGTGATTGCACAGGCCAATGCCGAGTTGGATGCGGAAGGCCGCTTGGTAGACGAATTGGTCACTTGCCGTGAAAAAGGCGAAACCATTATGTCAACTCCTGATCGCGTTCAATATATGGATGTGGCAACAGGTCAGGTTGTATCGGTAGCGGCTTCATTGATCCCCTTCTTGGAGCATGACGATGCGAACCGTGCATTGATGGGTGCAAACATGCAACGTCAGGCAGTTCCTTGTTTGCGTGCTGAAAAACCAATGGTAGGTACCGGTATCGAACGTTCGGTAGCAGTTGACTCTGCAACTGCCATTGTTGCCCGTCGCGGCGGTGTCGTGGAATATGTGGACGCTAACCGCGTGGTTATCCGTGTACATGATGATGAGGCAGTTGCCGGCGAGGTTGGTGTAGATATCTATAACTTAGTGAAGTTTACCCGTTCCAACCAATCTACCAATATCAATCAGCGTCCTGCAGTCAAAGCAGGTGATGTACTGCAACGTGGTGATTTGGTGGCCGACGGTGCATCTACCGACTTGGGAGAACTGGCGCTTGGTCAAAACATGACTATCGCATTCATGCCTTGGAATGGTTACAACTATGAAGATTCGATCCTGATTTCTGAAAAAGTTGCTGCAGATGACCGCTACACTTCTATTCATATTGAAGAATTGAATGTGGTGGCACGTGATACAAAACTGGGTGCGGAAGATATTACCCGAGATATCCCGAATCTCTCAGAGCGTATGCAAAACCGTTTGGATGAGAGTGGTATTGTTTACATCGGTGCGGAAGTTGAGGCCGGTGACGTCTTGGTTGGTAAGGTAACGCCTAAAGGCGAAACCCAGCTTACGCCTGAAGAAAAATTACTGCGTGCGATTTTCGGTGAGAAAGCGTCCGATGTAAAAGATACATCGTTGCGTATGCCTACCGGTATGAGCGGTACGGTAATTGACGTACAAGTATTTACCCGCGAAGGTATTCAGCGTGATAAACGTGCCCAATCAATTATTGATGCTGAGTTGAAACGCTATCGTCAAGACTTAAGTGACCAATTGCGTATTTTCGATAACGATGCTTTCAGTCGTATCGAGCGCATGATTGTTGGGCAAAAAGCTAATGGCGGCCCGATGAAGCTTGCGAAGGGAAGCGAGATCACTGCCGAATATTTGGCAAGCTTACCGAGCAAGCACGACTGGTTCGATGTGCGTGTTGCAGATGAAGAACTGGCTAAGCAGCTGGAGTTAATTAAACTGAGCTTGCAGCAAAAACGCGAAGAGTCGGATGCATTGTATGAAGTTAAGAAGAAAAAACTGACCCAAGGTGATGAATTGCAGCCTGGCGTACAAAAAATGGTGAAAGTATTTATTGCCATCAAACGCCGCTTGCAAGCCGGTGACAAGATGGCTGGCCGTCACGGTAATAAAGGTGTGGTATCGCGTATTCTACCGGTAGAAGATATGCCTTATATGGCGGATGGCCGTCCGGTTGATATCGTATTGAACCCGCTGGGCGTACCTTCCCGTATGAATATCGGTCAGATTTTGGAAGTGCATTTGGGATGGGCGGCCAAAGGTATCGGACAACGCATCGATGCTATGTTGGCTGAGCAGCGTAAAGTTGGCGAAATCCGTGAATTCCTTAACAAACTGTATAACAGCAGTGGTAAACAGGAAAATCTGGATGAGTTAAGTGATGAAGAAATTCTCGCTTTGGCACACAACTTGAAACGCGGTGCGACTTTTGCATCTCCGGTATTCGATGGCGCGAAAGAAGCAGAGATCCGGGAAATGCTAGATCTGGCTTATCCGAGTGATGATCCGGAAGTACAAAAATTGGGATTCAACGATACTAAAACCCAAATTACCCTATACGATGGCCGCTCAGGCGAAGCGTTTGACCGCCGCGTTACTGTGGGTGTGATGCACTATTTGAAACTGCACCATTTGGTTGATGAAAAAATGCACGCCCGTTCTACCGGCCCGTACAGTTTGGTAACACAACAGCCGTTGGGTGGTAAAGCACAATTCGGTGGCCAGCGTTTCGGTGAGATGGAGGTGTGGGCATTAGAGGCATACGGTGCGGCTTACACGCTGCAAGAAATGCTGACTGTGAAGTCGGATGACGTAACAGGACGTACTAAAATGTACGAAAACATCGTTAAAGGCGAACACAAAATTGATGCAGGTATGCCCGAATCCTTCAACGTATTGGTTAAAGAGATTCGCTCACTGGGCTTGGATATCGATCTGGAACGTTACTAAATACCGGAACGGTTTTCAGACGGCCTATATTGAAAACTTAGGCCGTCTGAAAACAGACCGTTCCACAAGGAGCAAAAATGAATTTGTCAAACTTATTTAATCCGTTGCAGTCCGCAAGCATGGAAGAAGAGTTTGATGCCATTAAAATCGGCATCGCTTCTCCTGAAACCATTCGTTCGTGGTCATACGGTGAAGTTAAAAAACCGGAAACCATCAACTATCGTACTTTCAAGCCCGAGCGTGACGGTTTGTTCTGTGCCAAAATCTTTGGCCCGGTAAAAGATTACGAATGTTTGTGCGGTAAATACAAACGCTTGAAGTTCAAAGGCGTAACTTGTGAAAAATGCGGTGTTGAAGTTACTTTGTCAAAAGTGCGCCGCGAGCGCATGGGCCATATCGAATTAGCCGCACCGGTTGCACATATTTGGTTCCTGAAATCACTGCCGTCGCGCTTGGGTATGGTACTTGATATGACCTTGCGTGATATCGAGCGTGTCCTGTATTTCGAAGCATTTGTAGTAACCGATCCCGGCATGACTTCGTTGCAGCGCCGCCAACTTCTGACTGAAGACGATTATTACAACAAAATCGACGAGTTCGGTGATGACTTCGATGCGAAAATGGGTGCCGAAGGTATCCGTGATTTGTTGCGTAATTTGGATATTGCAGCCGAAATCGAAATTCTGCGCCAGGAGCTCGAAAGCACCGGTTCGGATACCAAAATCAAAAAAATCGCCAAACGTCTGAAAGTATTGGAAGCATTCCAACGTTCAGGTATGAAGCTTGAGTGGATGATTATGGACGTTTTGCCGGTATTGCCGCCGGATTTACGCCCGTTGGTACCACTGGACGGCGGCCGTTTTGCTACCTCTGATTTGAACGACTTATACCGTCGCGTAATTAACCGTAACAACCGTTTGAAACGCTTGTTGGAGCTGCATGCGCCCGACATTATCGTGCGCAATGAAAAACGCATGTTGCAAGAGGCCGTCGATTCGTTGTTAGACAATGGCCGTCGCGGTAAAGCCATGACCGGTGCTAACAAACGCCCGCTGAAATCATTGGCAGATATGATTAAAGGTAAGGGCGGCCGCTTCCGTCAAAACCTGTTGGGTAAACGTGTGGACTATTCAGGCCGTTCGGTGATTACCGTAGGCCCTTACTTGCGTTTGCATCAGTGCGGTTTGCCGAAGAAAATGGCTTTGGAATTGTTTAAGCCGTTTATTTTCCATAAATTGGAAGTGCAAGGCTTGGCCAGTACGGTGAAAGCTGCGAAGAAGTTGGTGGAGCAAGAAGTACCTGAAGTGTGGGATATTCTCGAGGAAGTAATTCGCGAACATCCGATTATGCTTAACCGTGCGCCGACTTTGCACCGTTTGGGTATTCAAGCTTTCGAACCGATTCTGATCGAAGGTAAAGCGATCCAATTGCATCCGCTCGTATGTGCGGCATTCAACGCCGACTTCGACGGTGACCAAATGGCAGTACACGTTCCGTTGAGCTTGGAAGCGCAAATGGAAGCCCGTACTTTGATGTTGGCTTCGAATAACGTATTGTCACCTGCTAACGGCGAACCGATTATCGTGCCGTCGCAAGATATCGTATTGGGTCTGTACTACATGACCCGCGACAAGATCAACGGTAAAGGCGAAGGTAGCTTGTTTGCCGATGTGAAAGAAGTACACCGTGCTTACCATACCCAACAAGTCGAATTGGGTACTAAAATCACTGTGCGTTTGCGTGAGTGGGAGAAAAACGATCAGGGCGAATTTGAGCCGGTGGTGAAACGTTATGAAACTACCGTAGGCCGCGCGTTGCTGAGTGAAATTCTGCCCAAAGGCTTGCCGTTCGAATATGTAAACAAAGCTTTGAAGAAAAAAGAAATTTCTAAGCTGATTAACGCATCGTTCCGGTTGTGTGGCCTACGTGATACTGTTATTTTCGCCGACCATCTGATGTATACCGGTTTCGGCTTCGCTGCTAAAGGTGGTATTTCGATCTGTGTTGACGACATGGAAATTCCGAAAGAGAAAGCAAGCCTATTGGCCGAAGCAAATGCCGAAGTGAAAGAAATCGAAGACCAATACCGCCAAGGTTTGGTAACAAACGGTGAGCGTTACAACAAAGTTGTAGATATCTGGGGTCGCGCCGGTGACCGCATTGCTAAGGCGATGATGGATAACCTCTCGAAACAAAAAGTATTGGATCGAGATGGTAACGAAGTCGAGCAAGAATCATTCAACTCGATTTATATGATGGCCGATTCCGGTGCGCGTGGTTCTGCCGCCCAGATTAAACAGCTTTCCGGTATGCGTGGTTTGATGGCCAAACCGGACGGATCGATTATCGAAACGCCGATTACTTCTAACTTCCGCGAAGGCTTGACGGTATTGCAATACTTTATTGCGACCCACGGTGCGCGTAAAGGTTTGGCGGATACGGCATTGAAAACTGCTAACTCGGGTTACTTGACCCGCCGCTTAGTAGACGTAACCCAAGATTTGGTAGTAGTTGAAGATGATTGCGGTACTACCGATGGTTTCGTTATGAAAGCCGTAGTACAAGGCGGCGATGTGATCGAGGCTCTGCGTGACCGCATTTTAGGGCGCGTAACCGCTGCCGATGTGGTAGATCCTTCTACTAATGAAACGTTAGTGGAGGCAGGTACGTTGCTCAATGAGCAATTAGTTGATCTGATTGACCAATCCGGTGTGGACGAAGTTAAAGTACGTACGCCGATTACTTGTAAAACCCGCTATGGTTTGTGCGCGCACTGTTACGGTCGCGACTTGGCACGCGGTAAGCTGGTCAACGCGGGTGAGGCTGTAGGTGTGATTGCCGCCCAGTCTATTGGTGAACCGGGTACTCAGCTGACAATGCGTACATTCCACATTGGTGGTGCGGCGTCTCGAGCTGCTGCTGCAAGCCAAGTAGAAGCCAAATCAAACGGTACCGCGCGTTTCAGCAGCCAAATGCGTTATGTTGCCAATAATAAAGGCGAGTTGATTGTTATCGGCCGTTCGTCTGAAGTAGTTATTCATGATGATATCGGTCGTGAACGCGAGCGTCACAAAGTTCCTTACGGTGCCATTTTGCTGGTGCAAGACGGAGAAGGTGTGAAAGCAGGCCAAACTCTGGCTACTTGGGATCCTCATACCCGTCCGATGATTACCGAGCATGCCGGCTTGGTACGCTTCGAAAACGTCGAAGAAGGCGTAACTGTTGCCAAACAAACCGATGATGTAACCGGTTTGTCTACATTGGTGGTTATTGACGGTAAACGTCGCGCATCGAGCGCCAGCAAGCTGTTGCGCCCGACAGTGAAACTATTGGATGAGAACGGCCTGGAAGTTTGTATTCCCGGCACCAATACCCCGGTATCTATGGCATTCCCTGTGGGTGCTGTGATTACCGTGCGTGAAGGCCAGGAAGTAGGTAAGGGTGACGTATTGGCCCGTATTCCGCAGGCTTCTTCGAAAACCCGCGATATTACCGGTGGTTTGCCGCGTGTGGCCGAGCTGTTCGAAGCGCGCATCCCGAAAGATGTCGGAATGTTGGCGGAAGTAACCGGTACTATTTCGTTCGGTAAAGAGACCAAAGGCAAGCAGCGTTTGATTATTACCGACGTAGACGGTGTGGCTTATGAAACGCTGATTTCGAAAGAAAAGCAGATTCTGGTCCATGACGGCCAAGTGGTAAACCGTGGTGAAACCATTGTAGATGGCGCTGTAGATCCGCATGATATTTTGCGTTTGCAAGGTATTGAAGCGTTGGCACGCTATATCGTACAAGAGGTACAAGAGGTTTACCGCTTACAAGGCGTGAAGATCTCCGATAAGCATATTGAGGTGATCATCCGCCAGATGCTGCGCCGCGTAAATATTGTGGATGCAGGTGAAACAGGCTTTATTACCGGTGAGCAGGTAGAGCGTGCCGATGTAATGTTGGCAAATGAAAAAGCATTGGCAGAAGGTAAAGAGCCGGCACGTTTCGAAAATATCCTGTTGGGTATTACCAAAGCGTCGTTGTCTACTGACTCCTTCATTTCAGCCGCTTCGTTCCAAGAAACTACGCGCGTATTGACTGAAGCTGCCATTATGGGCAAACAAGACGAATTGCGCGGCTTGAAAGAGAACGTGATTGTAGGTCGTTTGATTCCTGCCGGTACCGGTCTGACTTATCACCGTACCCGCCGTCAGCAATGGCAGGCGCATCATGAAGCAGAAGTAGCCGAACAGGTTGAGGAAGCAGAATAAGGTAAATCTAGTTACCTAGTAAATGCCCCGTGTGAATAACACGGGGCATTTTTTTTATCACTATAGAAGTGATTGTTTAAGCTAAATCAAATAAATTTTGCAGAGAGAGCTATATTATTGCGCAAATGGTAACCAATGTAATTAAATTATATAAAGGTATTCAATATGGATATGCAAAAAGTAGAAGAGACGTTGAGAAGCCTCATCCGCCATAGTGGCATTTCGGCATCCGTACTTGTCTCCAGTGACGGTTTACCTATTACCTCGGCCTCAAATAAGGCCATAGATGAAGAATTAATCGGTGCTATGGTCGCGGCCATGATGGCAGTGGGAACACGTTCATCTAAAGAAGTTCTTCATGGCGTTTTGGAATATTCCATTATCCATACAGATAACGGCTATATGCTGCTGTTCCAGGTAACCGATTCGATACTTTTGGTTATTACAACAAATCCCAATACCAAGCTGGGTATGGTATTGCTTGCTGCAAAACATGCGTTATCGAAGTTGGTGCCTCAATTTGATTTTTGAGTACTGAATTTTTAGATAACGTTGGCCACATAATATTTTTAGAGAGGGTCTGTATGATGGTAAGTATTCATGACGAAAAGCTAAAAGTACCGCATCCAGGCGGTAGCGAAGTTGTAGAACATATACAGCAATACCATGATGATCCCGGTGAGCGGATTATTTATACTACCGATAAAGAGCACATGTTTCCCGAAGGTGCATTAATTGTTTCCCGCACTGATCCGAACGGCATCATTACACATGCTAATGATGTTTTTGTAGAAATTAGCGGCTGGTCGCGGGAAGAATTAATCGGAGCCCCCCATTCGATATTGCGGCATCCCGATATGCCGCAGGCGGCTTTTGCAGATTTATGGGCCACTATCAGAAGAGGAGAACCATGGGTCGGTTACGTCAAGAATTTATGTAAAGACGGAGGATTTTACTGGGTATACGCCAGTGTTTTACCGAATATCCGAAAAGGTAAACTGCTTGGATACAGTTCGATTCGCCGTAAGCCCTGCCGCGACAAGATACGAGAACTAGAGCCGGTTTATGCGGCGATGTTGGCAGAGGAGAAAAACCATGCTTAGTCTGATGGTAGTTCCCAACTATATGCCTGAAGAATTTGGCGCTTGGTATATGCTGAATACTTGGTTGCAGGGGCAAAGCGGCCTGCCTATTAATTTAGTAATGCCGGAAAGTTTTGCAGCAGTTGCCCAGCATCAGCAAACCAAACCGAGTGCAATGGTTTATGTGAACCCTTTCGCCGCAAAAACATATGTAAGGCAACAAGGCTACTTACCATTGGTACGCCCTAATACAACCGATGAAATTGTTTTGATCTGCCGGGCAGACTCTGAAATCAATCGCGTAGAAGACTTAAAAGAAGCATTTACACTTGCGGTTAGCGCCAACGAAGATGCCAATTATGTAGCTTTACGCCTGCTTGAGCCGGCAGGCGTGGATGAAGCAAATATAAAATTGGTGCAACAAGACAATTATTTGGCAGTTGCTCTGGCGGTTGTACGCGGTATTGCTGATATCGGTGTGGTATCTGCGAGGGTAGCCGCACACTTCAGCAGCATTACTCTTAGCCGCTTAAAAATTATTTTGCACAGCCGTATTAATGAAATCCATCATGTATGGCTGTATCAGCCGCAATGGCAGGAAGAGGCCGACAAACTACGCCCTTTACTGGTAAATCTGAATAAGCATCCCAAAGGCTTGGCACTATTATCTTCGTTAGGTATTCCGGAAGGTTTTTCTATGCTGCAAGAGGAGGACTTGGAATTCATGATTGATGTAGTCGATACTTTGCGAAAATAAATCTTTATTCATGTTGACCGTTTAAGAGCTTCAATAGATAGGCCGTCTGAAATATATTTCAGACGGCCTATGTGTGTATTAAGAGCATCAAAAGAAAATTTTAATATTCTGCCGAATGCCAAAACGGTTGTCCTACCGTGGGCGTGCTGGCTTGGGCTTGCTCGCGAGGTATAATCGGTGCGGCTTCATATGCCAAGCGGCCGGCTTCAACCGCACAGGCAAACGCACGCGCCATATCAATGGGATTGCCGCTTCGGGAAACGGCAGTATTCAGCAAAACGGCGTCATAGCCCCACTCGATAACTTGGGCGGCTTGAGAGGGCAGCCCCAAGCCCGCATCAATAATCAAGGGCGTATCGGGCAGGCGTTCGCGCAATACCCGTAAAGCATACTCATGTACTACGCCCAGGCCGGTGCCGATGGGAGCTGCCCAAGGCATAAGAGCCTCGCACCCGGCATCCAACAGTCTGCGGCAGGCGATCAAGTCTTCCGTGCAGTAGGGTAGTACTTTAAAACCCTCTTTAATCAAAATGGATGCCGCCTCTACCAGCTGGAACACATCCGGTTGCAGCGTATCGTCATCACCTATCAGTTCAAGTTTAACCCAGTCGGTTTCGAATACTTCGCGCGCCATTTGTGCGGTGGTTACCGCTTCTTGCACGCTTTGGCAGCCGGCGGTATTGGGCAGAATAGGAATCCGCATTTCTTGCAGCAGCTGCCAAAAAGCCTGACCGTGTGCTTGTCCATCGCTGCTTTGCCGTCGTAACGATACGGTAATCATAGCCGGAGAAGCGGCCTCGATAGAGGCGCGCAGGATTTCCATAGTCGGATATGCCGCCGTACCCAGCAATAGGCGGCTGGTGAAATTTTGCTGGTAAAGAGTCAACGTACTCATGTTTGTTTTTCAGGCGGCCATTGTGTGTGTTGGGGAAGATCGCTTGATGAGGCCGTCCAAGGACAGTCGTCTTGCGTCCAGATGTGATAGGAAGGGCGCAGACCCGGATCTTCATCAAGCGTAGTAACTCGCAGAGCGATATGGGGCAGGCTTTCGCGGTCGCTCATAATCGGTGTGCCGCATACGGAGCAGAAGCGGCGGTATTTTCCCGGGCTGGATTCGTAGGCCGACAGTAAGTGTTCGCCGGAGAGCCAGCGGAAATCGCTACGCAGTACCGCGCCGCCGGCGATATAAGGCGCACCTTGGGCTTTTTGGCAAGTACGGTAATGGCAGAGTTGGATGTATTGGATACGGTCTGCTTCATATCGCACCGCACCGCACAAACAGCTTCCTCGCATATTTTTCTCCCGAGAGGACGTTCAGCCGCCGACAACCGGGCGCACGATATCTACATGGTCGCCTTCGTAAAGCGGATGTCCGTGATAGTTGTTTTTAGGAACAAAGGCCGTATTGACGGCAACGGCAAAGGGCAGGGCGGGCTGCCGCTCTGCCAGCAGGTCGGCAACGGTATGCCCTGAAAAATCAATGATTTCACCATTGAGTAGGATATTCATAGTTTACCCGAGTGAATGGATGGTAGACGCAAATACAGAGTTTGTTTGAGGTCAACGACCAATCCCCGATTTTGTGGGGCTTTTTTCTAACCTGATGCTGGGTGCGTTGCAGGGCAAGATTTTAGGTCTTAATCCCCGATTTTGTGGGGCTTTTTTCTAACTCTGATTAACCACAAAGCTTCAGCCTCTGGGATGGTCTTAATCCCCGATTTTGTGGGGCTTTTTTCTAACATTTTACATCGAAAACAACGGCTTTCATTTCGACGTCTTAATCCCCGATTTTGTGGGGCTTTTTTCTAACATCGAATCTGTATCAGACGGTAGAATTAAATTAGTCTTAATCCCCGATTTTGTGGGGCTTTTTTCTAACATCGAATCTGTATCAGACGGTAGAATTAAATTAGTCTTAATCCCCGATTTTGTGGGGCTTTTTTCTAACTTAATGTTGGTACCATGGTGGTTGAATCAATAGCGGGTCTTAATCCCCGATTTTGTGGGGCTTTTTTCTAACAAATGGCTGGGCGGTAATACGGAAGCCGTATAGCAGTCTTAATCCCCGATTTTGTGGGGCTTTTTTCTAACTTTAAATGACGAATATAAATTCGATAAAAATGAGTCTTAATCCCCGATTTTGTGGGGCTTTTTTCTAACGTGTTAAATTTGCAGGATTCGGCACTGTTAATATGTCTTAATCCCCGATTTTGTGGGGCTTTTTTCTAACACAGGAAGCTGTTAATTCGGTTTGGGAATACTTGTCTTAATCCCCGATTTTGTGGGGCTTTTTTCTAACTCCGTTTTTAAGGACAAAAAATCATGGCAAAAAAGTCTTAATCCCCGATTTTGTGGGGCTTTTTTCTAACTGTAAAAAACTTATTTGAGGGTAAGGTTGATAAAGGTCTTAATCCCCGATTTTGTGGGGCTTTTTTCTAACTACGGCAAAGACGGCAAAACGCCGCTTACCGTGGGTCTTAATCCCCGATTTTGTGGGGCTTTTTTCTAACGGAATACGAAGAGGATTACGATTTAGTAACATACGTCTTAATCCCCGATTTTGTGGGGCTTTTTTCTAACACGGTACTGGTTCACTATCGGTCGATGATGAGTAGTCTTAATCCCCGATTTTGTGGGGCTTTTTTCTAACTATAGTGTGCGGTTACACCGCCCAGCAATACCTGGTCTTAATCCCCGATTTTGTGGGGCTTTTTTCTAACTTATTAATAAAATTAAACGGGTAAAATATTAATGGTCTTAATCCCCGATTTTGTGGGGCTTTTTTCTAACTCTAATAAAAGGTACTTCAGCATTTGCTACAAAGTCTTAATCCCCGATTTTGTGGGGCTTTTTTCTAACGTGCCGTATATACCGAGTAGGTACCTTTACTAGGTCTTAATCCCCGATTTTGTGGGGCTTTTTTCTAACAGCGATACCGTGAGCCGTATCGGATATATCAATGCGTCTTAATCCCCGATTTTGTGGGGCTTTTTTCTAACTTGAGCTTGGGGCGAAAGAGCTGTTACCGCTTGAGTCTTAATCCCCGATTTTGTGGGGCTTTTTTCTAACGCGGACTACGTGGTTGTTAAGTCAGGCTCGCTCGTCTTAATCCCCGATTTTGTGGGGCTTTTTTCTAACGTATCATGAAAAGCAAAACATCTAGAAAAGAGTACGTCTTAATCCCCGATTTTGTGGGGCTTTTTTCTAACTTTCCTATTCGTTAAGCTGTGCCGCGCCAGTTGGTCTTAATCCCCGATTTTGTGGGGCTTTTTTCTAACATAGATGAAACTGATCCTGTTGAATTACGCGAAGTCTTAATCCCCGATTTTGTGGGGCTTTTTTCTAACTGCAAATACCGGAAACGTGGGTGCGCGACAAACTGTCTTAATCCCCGATTTTGTGGGGCTTTTTTCTAACAGTGTGGATTCAGCGTATCGGCCACGCTTTGCAAGTCTTAATCCCCGATTTTGTGGGGCTTTTTTCTAACACGGTGGGCGTAGTAGATGGCAAACGGCATCAGGTCTTAATCCCCGATTTTGTGGGGCTTTTTTCTAACTCAAAGCAATTCATAGTATTGCGGACTTACTAAGACGTCTTAATCCCCGATTTTGTGGGGCTTTTTTCTAACTGTTAAAAATGCCAACTCAGGCTATTACAAAAGTCTTAATCCCCGATTTTGTGGGGCTTTTTTCTAACCGCAGACAGGTTGTTTATTTTTATAAATCAATGAATTGCAAACACCTTTTCCAAGTAAAAGGCAATTTACAAAGCTAATCATTTCTTTACATTTTAAACATTTAAAGAGCTAGTCTACCTGATGTGGGCAGGCTGCTATTATAAAGCAATAATCGATTGTATCCTAATAAATTTTTAGGTGTTGCTTATTTTTGTTTTATGAAATGCGTTGATCACGTACCGGAATAAAAAGCAGCCCGCTTTCGGGATCTTGTGCAGGTATGTTTTGCTGATGCTGCAATGCGCCAATCAGGCGGGCGGCGGCGGCGGTAACGGCGGGGGCAATCATAAAACCATGTCGGAAAAGGCCGTTGATTTCTACTAGGCTGCGATCGGTTCGGTAGCGGATTTCGGGATTATGGTGGTTGAGGGTGGGGCGTAGTTTGGCGGCAAATTCTAAGATTTGCGCTTCTCCGAATGCGGGGTGGACGGCATAGAGGGCCGATAGTAATTCCAAGCCTGAGCGTACGCTGGCGGGCGCTTCGCTTTCGCTTTCGATTTGGGTGGCACCGATAACGAATACGTTGTTTTGTTTGGGGGCAATATAGAGAGGATAGCGCGGATGCAGTAACCGAACGGGGCGGTTGAGCGATACTTCGGGCGCATATACCCGTGCTACTTCGCCGCGTACACCGCGTAGGCGGCTGCCGTTTTCAGACGGCCTGTTCCATGAAGATTTGGCACCTATACCCCGGCAGTCGATAACGCAGGCGAATTGTTTTTGTAAAGTTTCGATATCGGTTGTCCGGTGCCAATGGCATTGTACGCCGAGTTGTTCCGCCTGATTTGCAAGTGCGGCGAGTATTTGGCGGTTGTCTAGCTGGCCTTCTTCGGGCAGATAGAATCCGGCTTGAAAACGCCCGCGCAATTGGGGTTCGGCAGCGGCAATATCGTTGGCCTGCCAGTATTGTAAGCCGGTGCCTGCACGGTGAAGGTGTTGTTCGAATTGTCGGGCCAGCGGTTTGTCTTGGCTGTGCCAGACAATCAGGCTGCCGTTTTGCTGCATAAAAACGGGTGTGTCCAAACGTTCGATTATAGCGCGCCACATAGGCAGGCTTTGGTATCCGAGCGCAATTACCTCCGGGGTTGCTTCTACTGATTCGGCGGCAGGCGCCAGCATGGCGGCGGCAATGTAGGCGGCGGAATTTTCTCCGCTTCGGCTGCCTTGTTCGAATAAGGCCGTCTGAATCCCTTGTTCGGCTAATCGGATGGCGAGAAGCCGGCCGCAAAGGCCGCCGCCGAGAATAACAGTTGTAGGCATGGTATTTCCTTTGGGGATGTTTGGATCAGCCGGCCTGATGGTAAATTTTAGCCATCAACACCAGCGGGAAGCCGATTTGCCAAAGCATCAGCAACAGGCTTTGGATGGCCGTACCGCTGTCGCGCAGCCGTAGGGCCAATACGACGGCCGCAATGGCGACAATAGCGCCGGCAAAGAGAAATACGACTGCCGCAAAAGCGGCGATGTCTTGGCTTTGGCTGTGCCGTGCTAACAGTAGGGTGCCGGTAACGGCGGTAAATACGGCGATATTTCTGTAGGGTTTCGGTTGCAGCCAAATCGGGGCGGGTGAATTCATAGGCTTTCCATTATCGGTGGTTACAAGGCGGGAAGGCTTATTTTAACCTGTCTGAAAATGGTGTTAACACGGTTGCCAGTGTTTTTTGCCGGTTGTTGGCTTGCCTGTTTTCAGACGGCATTGTAAAAGCCATGGCTTATGCCGCGTGCTCTTGATATGGCCGGTACGGGGCGGCTGGTTTGGTTTCTTTTAAATATTTTTTAACAACATGAGTTTATACATCAGATGCCGTCTGAAAACGTTGGGCGGCATCTTTAAATAAGGCAAGGGCTTTTTCGCGCTGGGCGGCATGGTCGACTATCGGGGCGGGGTAGCCGTGGGTATTGATGCTGTTTTTGGCCAGCCAAGGGGCATGGATAACATCTTTCCCCAAGTGGGCGAGTTCCGGAACATAACGGCGGATAAACGTGCCGTCGGGGTCGAATTTTTGCGATTGGGTAACCGGGTTGAAAATACGGAAATAAGGCTGGGCATCGCAGCCCGTACTGGCCGCCCATTGCCAACCGCCGTTGTTGGCCGCCAAATCGAAGTCGAGCAGGTGGCGGGCAAACCAGGCTTCGCCCAGCCTCCAGTCGCATAATAGGTCTTTCACCAAAAAATTGGCGGTAATCATGCGCAGGCGGTTATGCATATAGCCGCTGGCAGCCAGTTGGCGCATGGCGGCATCAACAATCGGATAGCCTGTTTGCCCGTTTTGCCAACGTTCTAAAAAACCTTCGGGATTCGGCCAATCGATATCACGGTATTCGTCCCGCCAGCTCTCGTGTGCGACGCGGGGATGGTGGAACAGGAATTGTTGGTAAAATTCGCGCCAAATCAGTTCGGTGAGCCAGGTTTGCGCACCTTCGTTATCGGCTTGGCGTGCCAGATAAACCAAATGGCGGATCGATAGTGTGCCGAAGCGTAGATGCGATGCCAGATAGGAAACGCCTTTTTTCGCCGGAAAGTCGCGGCTGATATGATAAAGGGCGATGCGCTGCATAAAATCGGTCAACATGGTTTGTGCGGCGGTTTCCCCGCCGGTTATTGCCAGAGGTTGGGGAGTAAACCCTAAGTCGGCTAATTCGGGTATTGGTGGCGTGCGTCGTGCGGCTTCGGGTAAGCGTGACTGAAGTTGCGACAGTGTTTGCCAGTCGTCCGCGGGCTGCCAGCCGGCGTAATGTTGCGCATAGGCGGCCAGCCAAGCTTTTTTATAAGGTGTGAATACACTGTAAGGGCGGCCTTGTTGGTTCATGACGGCGGCTTTGGCCAATACGACCTGATCGGTTACCCGTATCAGGCTGCGCCCTTCGGCATCAAGTTTGCGCCAGACATGGTTATCACGCATGATGGCCTGAGGTTCGTAGTCTTCGGCGCACACAACCGAAGCCGCTTGAAGCCGGTTGGCGAGGGCGGGAATTTCATCCTCCGCACGCCCGTATAAAACCCATAGGGGAACATTTTTTTCAGCCAGCGATTGGCGCAGTTCTGTCAGACATTGGCGGATAAAGGTGAGGCGGCGGTCATCGGAGGGCAGACCGTTGAGAATATCGGTATCGAATACGAAAACACCCACCAGCGGTAAGCCTCGGCGGATGGCGGTTTGTAGGGCGGTGTGGTCGAAAAGGCGCAAATCTCGCCTGAACCAAACAAGTGTGGTGTTCATCAACTGCTTGCCGTGGGCGGAAAAATATTTTTATTTTAGCGTAAAATAATGACTTATCAAGTATTCAGACGGCCTTCGGGATAAACTTCCCGAATCTTCTGGCCGGAAACGGAGTCAGCAAATGAACGCGCAGCAATTGGAATATTTTCTTCATACGAACATCTCTGCCAGCCGTGCTTTAGGTATTACCGTGGGCAGTTGTGTGCCAGATAGCGTGGTGTTGGATGTTCCTTTCGTCGCTAATTGCAATCATCACCACAGTATATTCGGCGGCAGTATGGTTTTATCGGCTACTTTATGTGCGTGGGCTTTGGTGCATATCAGGCTGCCCGAGGCCGAAGGTAAAATCGTGGTGCAGGAAAGTAATATCCGTTATCTGAAACCGGCGAAGAATAATTTGCGGGTGGTGTGCAAGGTGGAGGCGGGCGATGAAGTCGCGTGGCAAAAGTGCAGGCAGATGTTGGAGGAGAAGGGAAAGGGGCGGATAGAGCTGGCGTGCGGTTTGTACGACGGGGCCGATTTGGCTGCCGAGTTTGTCGGGCGTTATGTGGTTTGGATGTAAATATTACCGATGCCGTCTGAAATAATGCAAAGTTTCAGACGGCATTGTTTAGTATTAGCCTTAGAGGCATTTTTGTTTTGCAGTATTTAATGCCTCATCGAGTTTGCGGGCGTTGGCTTCTCCCAAAAAGGCTTGGCGGTAGCCGCATTTGGGAACTTCTATCAGGGTGAACGGCAGTGCGCCCGTATTATTGCCGAATTTTTTCATAAAGCCGCGGCTGTCGTTGCCGGTATAGCGCCAGATGGGATAGCTGACAGGCGTTTGGCGGAGGAAGGCTTGAATATTTTCTTGATGGTCAAGTGCGATACCGACCATATCCACACTGCCTTTTTTCTGTTTGCGGTACCAGCCTGACATTTCGGGCATTTCTTTACGACAGGGTGCGCACCATGTTGCCCATAAATTAATAATGCGTACGGGGGCTTTGAGATGGCTCATGTCGCGGGGCGTCCCGCTCTCCCATTCCTGTAGTTCTGAGGCAGAGGAGGAGCAGCTTAATGACATTAAAATGGCACATAAGGGCAGTATTTTTTTCACAGCTTCTTCCTTATTCGGATAAGAGGTTTGGGAGTTGTTATTGTAACGCTTCAGACGGCTTGTTTAGAAGCTGTTAATCATAGGTTGGATAAAAGCAGAGTAATCTCTAAGGATGATTTCGGTTGTCGGATACAGAGGATCGGTAAATATCTTTCTACAACAGTCGCTATCCTGCGATGAAGCGGTTTACAATCGGGCTGGAAAAGCGCATGATGACTAAGCGGCAGTTTTTAGAGAAAAACGGCCGGTTTGGGCGACTTGGTCGGAAAGGAATTACCATGACTTCAGATGTAACGCTTTATCATAACAACCGGTGCAGCAAATCACGCGCGGCATTGGCTCTTTTACAGATGCGCGGTTTGCGGACTAAAGTCGTCGATTATTTGGATACGCCGCTTTCAATCACCGATTTGCGCGATTTAATGGATAAACTGGGTTTGTCCGATGCCCGTGCCATGATGCGGGTGAAAGACGATCTATACCGCGAGCTGGGTTTGGAGCAGCCGGATATAGATAACCACGCTTTGTTAAAAGCCGTTGAGAAATACCCGCAATTGCTCGAACGGCCGATTGCAGTGGCCGGCTGCCGTGCCGCGATAGGCCGGCCCTTGGAAAATATCGAGGCGATTTTGCCCGAGTGAGTTTTTGGAAATATGGTTTTTTCGCTTACCCGCAGCCGTAACGGTTTGCGTTATGCCTTATTGCGCGGATTTTTACTCAGCCTTTTTTTGGTGTCGGCCGCATTTGCCTATTGCGTGTGGCAGGTTTGGCACACCGGTAATCAAACGTTGGCGGCAGATACGCGCGCAGATGCTGCGGTTGTATTGGGAGCGGCGGCTTGGGATACGCGCCCTTCGCCTGTATTTCGCGAACGCATCAACCATGCTTTGGCACTATATCAGAGCGGCAGGGTGGAAAAGCTGGTGTTTACAGGAGGGTCCCCGAAGCCGGGCTTTATGACAGAGGCCGAAGTAGGACGCCGCTATGCGATCAAACAAGGCGTGCGCAGCCGCGATATCATTTTTGAAAACACCTCGCGCGATACTTACCATAATTTGTTCAATATCCGCCCTTTGCTACGCAGCCATGATATCCAAACCGTGGTGATTGTCAGCGATCCTTACCACTTGGCCCGTGCCGCTGCGATTGCCGATGATTTGGGTATAAATGCTTATACTTCTGCAACTCCTACCAGCCGCTACAGCGAGTCGCGAAAGAAAAGAGAATTTCTGATGCAGGAAAGCTATGCGCTTTTTTTATATTACGGCAGCAAAATGGCCGATGATATGTTGGGCTGGCTGAGGATTTCCTGAATATCAATCCGATACCCGCATGCCGCTGTAATCCTATCCGTTTTAACGCTACAATACGCCCATCTTTTCCAAGAGGCCGTCTGAAATGTATCCGTGGTTTAAACTGCTGCATGTCTTTTTTATTATCGCTTGGTTTGCGGGCTTGTTTTACCTGCCGCGTATTTATGTCAACCTGGCTCAGGTGGAGGCGGGCAACCGTGGGGAATACCAACGCCTGTTGGGTATGGCGGAGCGTTTGTTTAAATTTATGACGCCTTTGGGTATCGGCGCGGTGCTATTTGGCTTTGCCATTCCGTTTGTTACGGGCTGGTGGGGTTCGGGCTGGGTACACACCAAAGTAACGCTGAGCGTCATATTGCTCGGCTATCACTTTTACTGCTACCGCTTGTTGGCAGACTTCAAAGAAAACCGTAACCGCTATTCGCATAAATGGTACCGTGTATTCAATGAGATTCCGGTAGTGGTGATGGCGCTGGCATTGTATTTGGTTATCTTTAAACCTTTCTAAATTTTTCTATCAAGGCCGTCTGAAAACATGACTGTAGAAATCGAGCGCCGTTTTTTATTGCAAAACGATCATTGGCGTACGCTGGCCGGCGCGCCTAAGATATTGCGGCAGGGCTATTTGAGCGTGGAGAAAGAACGAACCATCCGTGTGCGTATTATCGGCAACCGGGCATGGTTGACTTTAAAAGGCTATATTTCGGACGTTTCGCGCAGTGAGTTCGAGTATGAAATTCCTTTGGAACATGCCGAGGTGATGATGGATACTATGTGTCCGTTTAAATTGGAAAAATACCGTTATGAAATCGAATACGCGGGTTTTGTTTTCGAAATAGACGAATATTTTGGTGAGAACGTACCGTTGGTCGTGGCCGAATTGGAATTGCCGTCTGAAAGTACCCCTTTCGAACGCCCTGAGTGGCTGGGTGAAGAGATTACTGCAAACGGCATGTTTACCAATGCCTATTTAAGCAAACATCCTTATTCCACATGGCCTCGAAGCCGATAAATTTACGCCGACTAGTATTTGAAATTACACAAAAAACCGCCAAAGAGACGCTGCATCGTACGTTTGGCGGTTTTTTGTTGCATAATCATTTTTTTTGCTGCAAACTTTTGCAAAGAAAAGCACGGAATCTGCCGGGCAGATTCCGTGCTTTTCTTTTATGTGTGGCCGAGCAAGATACAAAGGGGAAGGTGATTCAGGCTGGCAGGATGCTAATGTAGTGCTGCATAGCCGAAAGAAGTACCGTTTGATTTTGAACGGCTATAAAAACAACAAAATTTCAAAGTGAAAGAGTGCGCTTGAAAAGGCGTAACCTCGGAGGTGTATCGTGTCAAAAACACAACAACAATCAGAACGTGCGACTTTCTCCAGCCGGCGGATGTTTATGTTCGCAGCCATCGGTTCGGCAGTCGGTTTGGGCAATATTTGGCGTTTTCCTTATGTCACCTATGACAACGGCGGCGGCGCCTTTATTCTGCCGTATCTTGTAGCCCTGCTAACCGCCGGTATTCCGCTTTTATTCTTGGATTATGCGATCGGGCATAAATACCGCGGATCCGCACCGTTGGCCTTTCGACGTTTGAGTAAAAGTTTTGAAACTTTCGGTTGGTGGCAGGTATTGATCAATGTCATTATCGCCATTTACTACGCCGTGATTATCGGCTGGGCGGCCAGTTATACCTACTATGCTTTTAACAGCGGCTGGGGTGCCGATCCTGCTGCATTTTTCTTCGGCGATTTTCTAAAGATGTCGAAAGAGGTGGGGATAGGTTTTGATTTTGTCGATACTATCGTAGGCCCGTTGTTGGGCGTATGGATTGCCGTATTGCTGATTATGGCTTTGGGCGTGCAGAACGGCGTGGGTAAGTCTTCGGTGTTCTTTATGCCCCTGCTGACCGTGATGTTTATCATTTTGGTGCTCAGCTCATTGACGCTAGACGGCGCAGCCAAAGGTTTGAATGCGCTGTTTACGCCGGATTGGAGTAAGTTGGCCGAACCAAGCGTATGGATTGCCGCTTACGGGCAAATCTTTTTTTCGCTGTCTATTTGCTTCGGTATTATGATTACCTATGCCTCATACCTGAAAAAGCAAACCGATCTGACCGGAGCCGGCTTGGTTGTGGGATTTGCCAATAGTAGTTTTGAGTTGCTGGCAGGTATCGGTGTCTTTGCCGCTTTAGGTTTTATGGCGGTTTCGACGGGCAAAGAGGTGAGCGAAGTGGCAACTTCGGGTATAGGTTTGGCTTTCATCGCATTCCCGACCATTATCGATAAAGCCCCTTTTGGCTCGGTAATCGGTGTGTTGTTTTTCGGCTCGCTTGTTTTTGCAGGCCTCACTTCTCTGATCTCGATTTTGGAAGTTATCATTGCTGCGATTCAAGATAAGTTGCGCTGGGGGCGTATTACTGCAACGTTTGCAGTCGGTTTGCCCCTGATGGTGATATCGACCATTTTATTCGGCACGACTACCGGCTTGCCTGTTTTGGATGTGCTGGATAAATTCGTCAATAGCTTTGGTATTGTGGCAGTCGGTTTTGCTTCTATCTGCTGTATCATGCTGACCAAGCGTTTTGATATGTTGGCAGCTCACGTTAATTCGGTTTCTTCGCTGAAGTTAGGAACAGGCTGGAAACTGTTTGCCGGCATTATCACGCCGATCGTATTGGCCTATATGTTGGTATCTGAGGTTTTCAAGCTGGCCAAAGAGGGCTATGAAGGCTATCCTGCTTGGTTTGTCGGTACGTTTGGCTGGGCTATGGCTGTCGGCTTGGTGGTGCTGGCTTTTATCTTGTCAAAATTGGCTTGGCACGACGGTGCTGATAATTACCGTGAAGGAGAAGAATAATGAGTACCGGTGCAATCGTGATGATGGTAATTGCTTTGGTAGTGATTTGGGGCGGTTTGGTTGTGTCCGTTCTGCGCCTTCCCAAAGAATAAATTGATATCCCTAACCTGCCTGTAAAGGCAGGTTTTTTATTTGCTGTTTGGTGGCAAAGTGGCGCTGCTGCTAAAATAGCGATTTAATGCTGAATATACAGGCCGTCTGAAGCGTGTAACGGATAGGGATCGGAATTTTATTTTCAGACGGCCTAAATCAAATAAGGAATCATGATGAACCGTAACGAACAACTCTTCAACCGTGCAAAAGCCATTATTCCGGGCGGAGTTAATTCTCCCGTGCGCGCATTCGGTAGTGTGGGCGGCGTACCGCGTTTTATTACCAAAGCCGAAGGAGCTTATGTATGGGATGCCGAGGGTAAGCGTTATATTGATTATGTCGGCTCGTGGGGGCCGGCAATTGTCGGGCATGCGCATCCCGAAGTGGTTGAGGCCGTGCGTGAAGCGGCATTAGGCGGGCTGTCTTTCGGGGCGCCTACCGAAGCGGAAATCGTGATTGCGGAAGAAATCGCTAAAATCGTACCGAGCGTTGAGCAGTTGCGTTTGGTCAGCTCTGGTACTGAAGCTACCATGAGCGCCATCCGTTTGGCGCGTGGTTTTACCGGTCGCGATAAAATCATCAAATTCGAAGGCTGCTATCACGGTCATTCCGATAGCTTGTTGGTAAAAGCAGGCAGCGGCTTGCTGACTTTCGGTAACCCCAGTTCTGCCGGTGTTCCTGCCGATTTCACCAAACATACGTTGGTGTTGTCATATAACGATGTCGCACAATTGGAAGAAACTTTCGCCGCTGTTGGTGATGAGATTGCCTGTGTGATTTTAGAACCTTTTGCCGGCAATATGAATCTGATTAGGCCGTCTGAAAACTTTATCCGTACTTTGCGCGCATTAACGGAAAAACATGGCGCAGTATTGATTTATGATGAAGTGATGACCGGATTCCGCGTAGCATTAGGCGGTGCGCAATCGCTGCATGGTATTAAGCCCGATTTGACTACCATGGGCAAAGTTATCGGCGGCGGCATGCCTTTGGCGGCATTCGGTGGCCGCAAAGATATTATGGCTTGTATTTCACCTTTGGGCGGGGTTTATCAGGCAGGTACATTGTCGGGTAATCCGGTTGCCGTTGCGGCAGGTTTGAAAACCTTGGAAATTATCCAACGCTCCGGCTTCTATGAAACGTTGGCTGACCGTGCCCGGCAACTGACTCAGGGTTTGGAGGAGGCTGCCAAAGCGGCAGGGGTAACTTTCAGTACCGATTTCATCGGCGGTATGTACGGTTTGTATTTTGCGGCGGAACGCCCGAACAGCTATACGGATATGACACGTTCGGATATCGAAGCCTTTAAACGTTTCTTCCATGGAATGCTGGATAAAGGTGTAGCTTTCGGTCCATCGGCATACGAAGCCTGCTTTGTTTCTGCCGTACATACGCCGGAGTTGATAGAAGAAACCGTAGCCATCGCACGGGAAGTGTTCGGCCAATCTGTTTGACATTTGTTTACAGGGGCAGGTATCAAGAATAAAACAGCGGGAGTCAGGCTGAATTGACTGTCCGAACGGTTTTTACTTGAATTACCTGTCTGTATATAATGAATGAGCGTGAAATTATTTTTATAAAAAATAGCCGTTTAGAATTTTAGTTTGCTTTTTTTTAGATAAAAGCTTGCGGATAGCGGGAAATTCTGTTTTAATACGCATCTCTCAGAGAGACAAGGCCAGATAGCTCAGTTGGTAGAGCAACGGATTGAAAATCCGTGTGTCGGCGGTTCGATCCCGCCTCTGGCCACCAAATAAACCGCTTTTAAAAAGCGGTTATTTTTTTGCCTTTTATTTATGTGGTAGAGGATAGAAATAAAGCTTCTGGCTGGAAGTGTACTCCTAACTTTTCAGACGGCTTGTCGGCAAAAAATGAAGATTACAATTTTGAGATAAAAAATATTTGAATAACAAAAAAACCGGGCGGTGTACGCCCGGTTTTTTTATACCGCTTTAGATTACAGAGAATAATACATTTCGAATTCGAGCGGATGAGGTGCCATGCGGATGCGTTTCACATCTTCTTCTTTGAAGGCGATGTAGCTGTCAATCCAATCTTGGCTGAATACACCGCCGCGAGTCAGGAACTCATGGTCTGCCTTCAGGGCGGCCAGCGCTTCTTCTAAAGAAGCGCATACGGTCGGCACCAATGCATCTTCTTCAGGCGGCAGGTCATAAAGGTTTTTATCAGCAGGATCGCCCGGATGGATTTTGTTTTGGATACCGTCCAAACCGGCCATCAACAGGGCGGCAAAGCACAGATAGGGGTTGGCCATCGGATCGGGGAAGCGTGCTTCGATACGACGGGCTTTGCTGCTGGCAACGTGCGGAATGCGGATGGAAGCCGAACGGTTTTTGGCCGAGTAAGCCAGCTTGGTCGGTGCTTCGAAATGAGGAACCAAACGTTTGTACGAGTTGGTGGAAGGATTGGTAATGGCATTCAGAGCTTTGGCATGCTTGATAATGCCGCCGATGTAATAGAGTGCCATTTCGGACAGGCCGGCATAACCGTCGCCCGCAAACAGGTTTTTGCCGTCTTTCCAGATTGATTGGTGAACGTGCATACCTGAGCCGTTGTCGCCCATAATCGGTTTGGGCATGAAGGTGGCTGTTTTGCCGAAATTATGTGCTACGTTGTGGATAACGTATTTCATGTCTTGAGTCCAGTCGGCGCGCTTGGTGAGCGTGCTGAACTTGGTGCCGATTTCCATTTGGCCGGCAGTCGCCACTTCGTGGTGGTGTACTTCGACAGGAATACCGATTTCTTCGAGAATGTTTACGCAGGCAGAGCGCAGGTCTTGCCCTGAATCTACGGGGGCAACCGGGAAGTAGCCGCCTTTTACTGTCGGGCGGTGGCCGGTATTTTGGCCGTCGTAAGAAGTACCGCTTGACCAAGCCGCTTCTTCGGAATGGATTTTATAGCGGGTGCCTTGCATAGAGGTTTCCCACTCGATGCCGTCGAATACGAAGAACTCGGGCTCAGGGCCGAAGAATGCGGTGTCGCCCAAGCCTGAAGATTTCAGGTAGGCTTCGGCGCGTTTGGCGATAGAACGGGGGTCGCGGTCATAGCCTTGGCCGTTTGCGGGATCAATCACATCGCAAGTAATGACAATGGTAGCATCATCATAGAAGGGATCGATATAGGCGGTATCGGCATCGGGCTTTAAAACCATGTCTGATGCTTGGATGCCTTTCCAACCGGCGATAGAAGAGCCGTCGAAGGCTTGGCCGTTTTCGAACCATTCTTCCGGATCTTCCAGTACGATGCGGGCGGGTACGGAAACGTGTTGTTGTTTGCCTTTAGTGTCGGTGAAACGTAGGTCGACGAAGCGGACTTCGTTTTCCTCGATCAGTTTGACAACATCTTTTACAGACATGGTTTTGCTCCTGATTGTTGGGAAGTATTACGATAAAAAGGCTGTTGCATACCGCTATTGTGCCACAAGCATGTCGTTAGAGGCACAGAGATTATGTAAAACATACCGCCGTGAGGTTTTTGTAATTAAACTTCATTTTAGCGGTTTTTGTATTTCAGACGGCCTTTTTCTCCGAAGCCGCCGTCATTCAAATGTTTAAAAGAAATATAAATTCCACTAGAAAAATTGTCAACAATTTATTCAAAAAATTTTATTGTATTACGCGGAGTGATTTTCGTTGGATTTAGTTAAACTACACGAAAGGATAGTGATAAAATCAAACCGCTTTCCATGTGGCAGTTTTATTCAAAAATAATGTAACGACCAAATTAGTGCGGCAAATTTTTTAACGTGCGCCGGTAGGCTAACTTGGTCAGCCTCCTTGCCGATATTCATTAAAGAGAGAAAATTAATGGCGAACCATAAGCCTCGTTATGCTGTTTTTGGCAATCCGATTGCCCATAGTAAATCACCGCAGATTCATGCCCGTTTTGCTTTGCAAGAAGGGGTGGAAATCGAATACGAGCGTATTTGGGCTGATGAAAGCGGTTTTGCAGAGGCAGTGGAAGCTTTTTTTGCAGCAGGAGGTTTGGGGGCAAATGTAACAGTGCCTTTTAAAACTGATGCTTATCACTGGGTGGATGAGCTTTCCGAGCGAGCCCGAGCGGCGGGAGCGGTGAATACGCTGATTCCGTTGGGCGGGGGACGGTTTCGCGGTGAAAATACGGACGGCCTCGGTTTGGTAAATGATATCGTATGCGGTTGTGGTGTGGATTTGGCCGGTAAAAAGATTTTGATATTGGGTGCCGGTGGTGCGGTACGCGGTGTGATTCAACCTATATTGGAGCAAAAGCCGGCAGAAATTGTGATTGCCAACCGTACTGCGGCTAAGGCGGATGGTTTGGCACGGCAGTTTGGTGTGGCGTCTTCGGACTTGGCTGATTTGCCCCATGCTTATTTTGATATCGTGATAAACGGCACTTCAGGCGGTTTGAGCGGGCAACTGCCCGAAATAGATGGGCGCGTGTTGGCTGATTGTGCTTTGGCTTATGATATGGTTTACGGTGCGGCGGCAGAAGCGTTTCTTGAATTTGCCCGTACCAACGGAGCCTGCCAAACAGCCGATGGCTTAGGTATGCTGGTCGGTCAGGCTGCGGCTGCCTATGAGCTATGGCGAGGCTTTGCGCCTGATGCCGATGCGGTTAAAGAATATATGCGGAAAGGTTGAAGGGGATGTTTAAATGGTTGTTGGCACTGCCTTTTGCGGCGGTGATCCTGTTTAATGCCTATGTTTATGGCAACATCATTACATATCGGGCAGTTGCGCCGCAGGCCAGCTCTTTCATGACGATGCGTATGAGTGAGTATCGTCAGGCAGGGAAACAAGTGGCTTTGGATTACCGTTGGGTGGCCTATGACGATATTTCCACTAATTTGAAAAAAGCCTTGATTGCTTCTGAAGATGCCAAGTTTGCCGAACACGGCGGCTTCGATTGGAGCGGGATCCGAAATGCAATGAAGCGTAACCAGAGCAGCGGGCAGGTTAGGGCCGGCGGTTCAACCATCAGCCAGCAGCTCTCGAAAAATCTTTTTTTGAATGACAGCCGCAGTTATATACGTAAAGTGGAAGAGGCTGCGATTACGGCCATGCTGGAGGCGACAACGGATAAAGACCGCATTTTCGCACTATATCTAAATATAATCGAATGGGGGCCGGGTGTGTTCGGAGCGGAAGCCGCTTCACAGTATTTCTTTAAGAAGCCGGCGGTGGGATTAACCAAACAGCAGGCGGCCCAATTAGCGGCGCGTGTGCCGCGACCTTTGTATTATGCGGAAAATCCGCGTGACCGTACGTTACGCAACCGGACTAATATTATTTTACGGCGTATGGGCTCGGCGGAACTGCCGGAAAATTAAAATGCCGCCCTTTGAGAAGATAAGGCCGTCTGAAACTTTCAGACGGCCTTAATTGATTCGTATATTGTATTAGAAAAGCTGATAAACGGTTGGCTGCATAAAACGGATACTTGGTGTTGAAAGATTGTAAAACCGTATTTTGAGTAAAATGGCACCGTGTTGGCCGGTGAAGTATAGAAGTGGTCGGAATAATCTGTTTGGTTTGTGTTACGGCAGATTTGGGTGCTTTAAATTCCCTTAAGGTTACCAACAAAAAATGCCGTCTGAAAGTTTCAGACGGCATTTCATGATGCATATCCATAGTAAGCTTAACTGTTTTTCAGCCCTAAAACGTCTTGCATATCAAACAAGCCTTTATCGTGGGCTCGCAGCCAAACAGCAGCACGCACCGCGCCTGAGGCAAAAGTCATGCGGCTGCTGGCTTTGTGGGTAATTTCTACCCGCTCACCGTCGGTAGCGAACAATGCCGTATGGTCGCCGACAATATCGCCTGCACGCACGGTGGCGAAACCGATGGTCGATGGGTCACGAGGGCCGGTATGGCCTTCGCGGCCATAAACGGCGCATTCTTTCAAATCACGGCCTAGCGCAGCGGCAACCACTTCTCCCATCCGCAGAGCGGTACCGCTGGGGGCGTCGACTTTATGGCGGTGGTGGCCTTCAATGATTTCAATGTCGTAACCTTCGTTGAGTACGCGGGCGACAGTGTCGAGTACGTGGAAAGTCAGGTTGACGCCCACGCTGAAATTGGCAGCAAATACAATGGCGGTTTTTTCCGCCGCCGCTGCAATCGCAGCTTTGCCCGCATCATCGAAGCCGGTGGTGCCGATAATCATCTTCACACCGTGTTGCACACATTTTTGCAGATGGCCGAGTGTAGGCTCGGGACGGGTGAAGTCGATTAATACGTCGCTTACGGCCAAAACGGCATCAACATCGCTGCTGATGGCAACGCCGGTTTTAATGCCTATAGCGTAGCCTGCATCAAGGCCGAGGGCTTCGGAGGCTGTATGTTCGAGTGCGCCGCTCAATACGGTATCGGGATGTTTGCTGACGGCTTCAATCAATACGCGGCCCATACGGCCGTTCGCGCCGGCAATGGCGATTTTCAACTGAGTCATAAAAATTCCTGTTTACGGATTGGCCTCGGAGGCAGTTTCGGTTTTTAACTGCTCGATGGCATATTCGATGGCATTACCTTCGGCACGGGTCAATCGGTCATCGGTGAAAAAGAGTGTAAGGGTACGCTGTTCTTCCAAAACACCATTACGTGCGGTGTTGTAAGTGTAGTCCCAACGGTCGGCATGAAACGGATCGCGCAGCAGCGGGGTACCGAGCAGTAGTTGCACTTGGTCGCGGCTCATACCCGGTTGCAGGGAAACCACCGCGCGCGGATCAAGCTGGTTTCCTTGCACGACTTGCAGCTTGTAAGAGGGGAAGTTGGAAACACGCTCGACTGAGCAGGCAGCCAGGCCGAGAAGGGCCGCCAAAGCTAGGCATAATGGTTTGTTCACGATGTTACCTTTCATGCGGTAGATGAGGTTTTAGGTTAGCGCGTATCGAAAATTTCGACAATTGAAAACCTTTATCATCTGATAGTGGGCAAAGCTGCTAAAAATGCGTATTATAACGACAATTATACTACACGGGTATGGAAACCATTATGGACAGCAATATCGCTCAATTAAAAGACAGCGGCCTGAAAGTGACCGGCCCGCGTTTGAAGATTTTGGATTTGTTCGAGCAGCATGCCGAAGAGCATTTGAGTGCCGAAGACGTTTACCGTATTTTGTTGGACGAAGGCATTGAAATCGGTGTGGCGACTATCTACCGCGTACTGACCCAATTCGAACAGGCCGGTATTTTGCTGCGCCATCACTTCGAAACCGGCAAAGCGGTATATGAATTGAATGCCGGCGGTCACCATGATCATATCGTTTGCGTAAAATGCGGTAAGGTTACCGAATTCCACAACGACGAAATCGAAAAACTGCAAGATAAAATCGCAGAAGAAAATGGTTACCGCATTGTTGATCATGCGCTGTATATGTACGGCGTATGCAGCGAGTGTCAGAAAAAAGACAAACGCTGAGCCTGTATTGTGCAAATGTTTCAGGCGGCCCGGGCGGAACGGTTCAGGCCGTCTG
The DNA here is from genome assembly GCF_048060015.1 of Neisseria sp. S1. NCBI lineage: Bacteria > Pseudomonadati > Pseudomonadota > Betaproteobacteria > Neisseriales > Neisseriaceae > Neisseria > Neisseria sp. S1. The sequence continues at coordinate 46,438 of NZ_JBLUPI010000011.1, read as the reverse complement.
AAAATATATTGGTAAGGCCCGATTGGAAACTATGGATATTCCTGTGTTGGATCCCGGCATACCGTTCTTTCCCGATGCGGCGGAGGCAGTGGCACGGAGAGAGGGTTTGGTGGCGGTGGGCGGAAGTTTGCGCCCCGAATGGCTGCTGACGGCTTATCCGCAAGGTATTTTCCCGTGGTTTTCAGAGGGCGAACCGATTTGCTGGTGGGCGTTGGCACCGCGTACCGTGCTTTATCCTGATAAACTGCATATCGGCCGTTCATTGGCTAAAACACTGCGTAACAAGCCTTATGTGGTTACTGTTAACCGTGCGTTTGCCGAAGTGGTTGCCGCTTGTGCCGCCGCATCCAGGCCGGGGCAAAACGGTACTTGGATTACCCGTCGGATGCGTCAGGCTTATGAGGAGTTGCACCGTATCGGACACGCCCATTCTTTCGAATGCTGGTATCCTGATGGGGAAGGCTGTTTGAAATTGGCAGGCGGACTATATGGCGTACAAATCGGCAGCGTGTTTTTCGGTGAGTCTATGTTTGCCGCTGTTTCCGATGCCAGTAAAATAGCTTTTGCCCGAGCCGTACCTTATTTGGCGCAATGCGGTATAAAAATGATTGATTGCCAAATGGATACCGAGCATTTGGCACGGTTCGGTTCTGAAAACGTCGGCTTCGAATATTTTCAGACGGCATTGCAGCAGCTGACCGTGCAGCCGTTACAGCGTCCACTGCTTACCGAGACCATATTTTCCAACATCGGTTAAGTGGAAAAATTTTACCCGGCGGCTATTTAGTTGCTCAATAATACGATTTCAAAACAAGCACATTGTGCTTTTGATTAATCTCATTTCCAAGGAAGATTTATGTCATTACAAAATATTATCGAAACCGCGTTTGAAAACCGCGCCGATATCACTCCGGCCAGCGTTAGCGCCGAAGTCAAAGAAGCCGTATTGGAAACCCTGCGTCAGCTTGATTCGGGCGCGTTGCGTGTGGCCGAGAAAAAAGACGGTCAATGGGTTGTGAACGAATGGGCGAAAAAAGCCGTATTACTTTCTTTCCGTATCCAAGACAACGAAGTCCAAAACGACGGCGTAAACAAATATTTCGATAAAGTGCCGACTAAGTTTGCCGATTGGAACGAAGAAGAGTTTAAAGCCGCCGGTTTTCGTGCCGTACCCGGTGCAGTTGCCCGTCGCGGCAGCTTCGTGGCCAAAAACGTTGTATTGATGCCTTCATATGTGAATATTGGTGCCTACGTAGACGAAGGCACGATGGTTGATACTTGGGCTACCGTAGGCTCTTGCGCCCAAATCGGTAAAAACGTACACCTTAGCGGCGGTGTGGGTATCGGCGGTGTATTGGAACCGCTTCAGGCTTCGCCAACCATCATCGAAGACAACTGCTTTATCGGTGCGCGTTCGGAAATCGTGGAAGGCGTGATCGTTGAAGAAGGCAGCGTGATTTCTATGGGCGTATACATCGGCCAATCTACTAAAATTTACGACCGTGAAACCGGTGAAATCCACTATGGCCGCGTACCGGCAGGTTCGGTGGTGGTATCCGGCAGCTTGCCCAGCAAAGACGGCAGCCACAGCTTGTATTGCGCCGTAATTGTGAAAAAAGTGGATGCGCAAACCCGTGCTAAAACCAGCGTAAACGAATTATTGCGCGGCGTGTAATATCTGTATTGCACAGCAATGATGAAAAAATGCCGTCTGAAAACTTTTCAGACGGCATTTTCAATGGAAAGTTGGTTAACCAAGCCAATTCTAACAGCACGGTGTGAAAATATACCGGGAAATTTACAGCAAACCCACAGCTCTAAAAAATGCTGCATACGCTTCGGCTTTTTTCACCAAAGGCAAAGGATAGGCTCGCGAAGAAGAGGGCAAACGGAATAACTGCAATGCACGCCCGGCAAATACCGTTTCCGAGCATTGACCTATAACAGGCTTAGCCGTTTCAGGCGGCATCATCGTCAGCAGCGTTTCGGTTGCCAAATCGCCGGTTGTCATCACCGCCTTGCATTGTGGTATGGCTGCCAATAAAGCCGCCAAATCCACGGGTTCGACAATCTGTAAAAACTTATCCGCCGCATTGCCCTGCAAACGCCGTACCTGATAGCCCGTATCGCTGATGGCAATGCCTTTTTCAATGAGAAAATTCCGAATCAGTGCCTCTTTAAAAGCCTTGCCGCCTGCTTCGACGAAATAATCTTTGTCTGCAAAAAATACCAAGCCGAAGATCCGCCACATATCGTTTTGGAAGTTCGGATAATAAAAATCCATTTTCCAGCGCACACGCGGCGGTGGAAACGAGCCGAGCATCAATAGCTTGGCATGAGCAGGCAGAAAGGGGGGTAATGGATGGGTTTCTATTTCGTTCATTTTTTTCAGACGGCCTGCTGCCGATTTCTCGGCAGCACGGCTATGTCGATATTGTTTTTAAAAATCACAAAGGCTTACTGTTCGGCGGGTTTGGGCAGTTTGGGGTTGGAGTTGCCCCATACGGTGTATAAATCAGCCAACAGGGCGTCGTTGATTTCCTCTACTTCGCTTTGCGTGATTTCCGCGTTGCCTTGTTTGCCGAAAATCACCACTTCGTCATCCGCCTGAATATCGGGAAAATCGGTTACATCAACCATCGTCGTATTCATAGACACTTTGCCGACTACCGGCACTTTATGGCCGCGGATTAACACATGACCTTTGTTGGTGAATACGCGGCGGTAGCCGTCTGAATAGCCGAAGGGCAGGTTGGCCAGGCGCGAATCGCGTGTTAGGGTGAAGGTGCGGTCGTAGCCTACCGTGCTGCCTTTGGGATATGAGTTGACACTGCCGACTTTGGTTTTGAACGACATAATATATTCATACTCCGGCCGCTCGTATACCGGCTCGCCAAACAAAATACCGCCCGGGCGCACCATATCGTACCAGCCCTCAGGCACTTCCAACGATACAAACGAATTGGCGGCGTGAATGGTTAATTTTTTACGGTCGAGTTTGGCATACCGTACCAACCATTTCCAATCGCTGTCGAAAACCTTCAAGCCTTTTTTCACATCGTCTTTATCCTCTACCGGAAAATGCGTCATGATGCCGGCGATTTGCAGGTTCGGCAGTTTCGTGATGGCTACGGCTTCTTTTTTGCCGGTGGTAGACGACATATCCAAGCCGTTACGGTCCATGCCCGCCGAGTTGAGCGACAGATGGAAACGCAGTTTCTTACCCGCTTGTGCCGCCAACCGGTCTGCGGCTTGCGCTTGGTTTAAATTGCCGAACAGCTCTTCCATATCATATTTCAGGCCGTCTTTGATCTCGCCTAAAGAAGCCGTGCGCACCCGTGCGATCACACCTTGGTAACCGTGCGCACGTGCAACCCGCGCTTCTTCGTTGCTGGCGATGCCGATGCAGGGGATATCGTGTTTGATGATTTCGGGCATCAGCAAATCAATGCCGTTGCCGTAAGCGTCGGCTTTTAAAATAGCGCAGATTTTTGCTTTGCCGTTGAGGTGTTTTTTCATGGCTTCGAGATTACGCCCATAAGCGGCAGTATCGATTTCCAGCCAAGCGTTGGTATTGTCGCGGGTAACTTTCGAGGGCTGCTCGGAGGCAACGGTAAGCGGCGGGGCGGCCAATGCAGGAGCGCCAAGTAATGCAGCACTGATGCAGACAGCCAGAATTTTCGGTAAATGGGGTACAGACATCGTGTTTCTCCTTTTTAAAATAGAAAATAGGTGAAATGATTGGCAATATGGTATGAAAATAATTTGGGAACGCCGAGTGCTGCTTGAGAAATGTAGAGATTAAAAGTATCTTTTATTATCTGCAATATATTCAGATTAGGAATTCGAGTATGAATTAAGGCGGGTAAATATTTTTTAAGTAACCTATGGTCAATAATTCGGCAATATCACTTTCTCTCTGTTGTTCTTTTGATACCCGTCTAGCGGCATCGTAGAGTTCATATTCGTTCTCTGCTTTGTTATCCGCTTGCTTTTTAATGATTTTACCTGTTCCTTAAAAACATCACGGTCATTGAAAGCCAAAACATGATCCAGTTTTCTATCCAATCACGCAGGAAAACCTGTCTTTTGCGTATGGCTTGAACTTCGGTAAAATTCAGCTACATGGACACGATTCAGTTAATTGACTAATTTCGGTTTTATTCAAATAATTTAGAGCCTTTATTAATATCTTGTTTCCGTACTTATCTGCCGCTGATATGCTGCGTCAGCCCCATCAAAGGTTTGCTGGCAATCGGCACGCTGATAAAACAATTCGGCGGCAGTTTTCCCAGTAGCGGCAAAATGTAAAAATTAGCTTGTTTTGTATAATTTTGGAAAATTGTATGTTTTCGTTAAAGTATTGTCTACTGGTGGAATTGTATGCTACGAGGTGAACCAAGCGGTAGCCGACGACAATAATCATCGGCTGAGAGTAATGCTTCAACTGCCGTTTTACTTCGCGTCCACCTTGGGGTTGAACTTGTAAGAATTCTTTGCAAGTTGCTGTTTTACTGATTTCATTCTCCTAGTAAATAGCACGAATTATGTTGGGTAGCCGATTGCGTGAACCAAAGTTGACTTCCCAATTTGCGTAGAGCAAATTGGGCTAGGCCGTCTGAAGTGGTGTAGAGGATTAGGGTGTTGTTAGCCATAAGTTAAGTAGGAGAGATGAATATAAAGCTATTATTCAATTTATTTGGCATCGGCATATTGCTTATAATCAAACATACAGAGTAATTTTTTGTATTCAGTGTTTTTTTTATTCTCAAAGTTTTTAAGATAATCAATGACTTCGTCTTTCGAAAGTTTATCATGCCAGATACTCCAAGCAATTGCCCCATTTTTATATGTTGCAGAAATATTTTCATCATTAAGGATATCTTTAATAGAACAATGGTTATTTTTGCAGGGCTCTTTCATATCTCTAATAAAAGTTTCTAGTTTATTTTTTTGCTATTCTTTTAACGTACCTTCTTCCTGAATTTCTGTGCAAATTTTACTAAAGCCATAAATTGGGAAATATTGGGTAGAAGTTATTCTCTGTTTATTTATCAGGCCTAATATTTGCGAATCTTCCTCCTCAATAATTTTAAAATAATTAGACATCATTTCAGAGGTTGTTTGAAATTCGTATTTGATCGTTTTAGTTGATCCAATGGCAACTACTTTATCACTATTGTTCAAGCTATCCATATCCTCGGTAAAGTTAACCTTAATATTTCCTCCTGTATATATTTCTTTAGCTACTGATTGAAATTTACGAATATCCATTGCTGAAATTGGTAAGGTTAATGAGGAAAGAGCTTTATAAATCTGGGAGAAATTATCTGTTTTTATCTTGTTAATTCGTATGGTTGAGAATCCTGTTATGTCAATATCATGTTCGGTAATATCTTGATTATTTGAATTGGGTTCATATTCTACAAGTAAAAAATTACTTCGAATTTTTCTTGCTGTATCAGAATTAGATTCTACATATGTAAAAATTGTTTTTAAGATTTCTTTAATATTTTCGTCGCCAACGTTATATCCTAAAAATATAATTGGATTATGGATAAAAAGAGATAGAAGTTGTGCTCTTATAAGTTCATATTTTTCTTTAAATTGTTTGTAATCAGTCTGTGTGATAATAATTTTTGATGGGTTGTCAACGCATCCATGTATTTTATATATTGAACCATAGGGGTTGCTAAGAAGAATATCATTCCCAATCAGAGGATTGAATTCAAAAATATCCTGTGCTAAATTATCGTAATTTGTTGTTATAATTGACCCAACATTTTTTCTCGCTTTTTTTAATTCTTCTAATTCTATATTAGAATTTTCTTTGTATTCTAATTCAGAAAGGAGTTTGGATATATAAATTTTAAACCTACTTAATGGTTTTCCTTGGCGCATGCTATCAAAAAATTTGTCATTTATTTCTTTGAAATATCCATTGGGATCTTTTTCTAGAATTTCATTAAATTTACTTTCTAATTCTTCTGCAATTAATTCATATTTGAAATTTCCATTTTCTGAGTTTCGTGATTTTATATTCAAATATTCTTTATCGTCGCCAAATAGATCAATTGCAATTTTATATAATAAGCTATCCCAAGTATATGAGTTTTTTAAATATCTTAAACTCATTCCTGTTCCAATAAATAAAACTGGATGATTTGTATATGCTGACATGAATTCTTGTATGTTCATAAATTTTGATTTCTATAATGTGTTTTAAGTTTTAGGTTTATATCAACCTACGGGTTTATTTTTTCAGATAGTCTTATCTTTTTAACTTCGCAAACGCATCCGCCATAGCCGAGTTTGCAAGGGTATTGTTGCGTTCGTTTTTTAAGCCGCCGGAATGTTTTTGGTGGCGGTTTCGGGTTTCAGACGGCCTTTCGCTGTGTTTGCCCGATGTTCCTGCTTCATCATCCAGCCGCATAGTGAGTGCGATGCGTTTGCGGGCGGCATCTACTTCGACTACTTTCACTTTTACTACGTCGCCGGCTTTTACCACTTCGCGCGGGTCGGAAACGAATTTGTTTGACAGGGCGGAGATGTGGACGAGGCCGTCTTGGTGTACGCCGATATCGACGAATGCGCCGAAGTTGGCAACGTTGCTTACCACGCCTTCGAGAATCATGCCGGGCTTTAAATCGCTGATTTCGTTGATGCCTTCGGCAAATGTGGCCGTCTGAAACTCGCCGCGCGGATCGCGCCCGGGTTTTTCTAGTTCGGCGAGGATATCCATAACGGTGGGCAGGCCGAATTGTTCGGTAGTGTACTGGGTGGGTTTGATTTGTTTGATTTTTTCGCGGTTGCCGATCAGATCTGCGGCTTGGATGTGCAGATCATCGAGCATACGGGCGACTAAGGGATAGGCTTCGGGGTGGACGGCGCTGGCATCCAGCGGTTCTTTACCGCCGTTGATGCGTAAAAAGCCGGCGGCCTGTTCGTAGGTTTTTTCACCGAGGCGCGGTACTTTCAGCAGTTGGCGGCGGCTGTCAAATGCGCCGTGTTCATCGCGGTAGGCAACGATATTTTGGGCAAGCGTGCTGTTGAGGCCGGAGATGCGGGCAAGCAGCGGTACGGAGGCGGTATTCACGTCCACACCGACGGCGTTAACGCAGTCTTCTACGACGGCATCCAGTGATTTGGCAAGCTGGCTTTGGTTGACGTCGTGTTGGTACTGGCCGACGCCGATGGATTTGGGGTCGATTTTCACCAGTTCGGCCAGCGGGTCTTGCAGGCGGCGGGCGATGGAGACGGCGCCGCGCAGGGAAACGTCTAAATCGGGAAATTCTTTGGCGGCCAGCTCGGAGGCGGAGTAGATGGATGCGCCTGCTTCGGAAACAACGATTTTATGCAGCTGCATTTCGGGCAGGCCTTTTACCAGCTCGGCTGCGATTTTATCGGTTTCGCGGCTGGCGGTGCCGTTGCCGATGGCGATCAGTTTCACTTGATGCTTTTTAATCAGGTTTGCCAAAGCAGCCAACATATTGTTTTCTTGGTGCAGATATACGATGACGGTATCCAAGAGTTTGCCGGTATCGCTGACAACGGCGCATTTCACACCGTTGCGGTAGCCGGGGTCTAGGCCGAGGGTGGTCAGGCGGCCGGCGGGGGCGGCCAGCAGCAGGTCTTTGAGGTTGCGGGCGAATACGGTGATGGCATCGGTATCGGCGTTTTCTTTCAGGCGGTTGAAGGCTTCCAGCTCGAGGGAGAGAAAGATTTTGGCGCGCCAGGCCAAACGCACGGTGTCGCGTAACCATTTGTCGGCGGGGCGGCCTTTATCGTCGATGTTGAAGTGTCGGGCGATCAGTTGTTCGTATTCGCTTTGCTCGGTAATCGGGGTTTCGTCGGGTTGGTATTTCAAGGCCGTCTGAAGAATACCTTCGTTGCGTCCGCGCAATACGGCTAAGGCGCGGTGGCTGGGCATGGTGCGGACGGCTTCGCGGTGGTCGAAGTAATCGGTGAATTTTTCGCCTTCGTTTTCTTTGCCGGCGATTACTTGGGCGTGAATCTCGGCTTCGGCCCACAGTTTTTCGCGCAGACGGCCGATCAGCTCGGCATCTTCGGCAAATTGTTCCATCAGGATGGCGCGTGCGCCGTCCAGTGCGGCTTTGGTATCGGGTACGTTGTCGCCCAAATAGGCTTGGGCAGCGGTTTCGGGATTTTCAGACGGCGTGGTTAAGAGTAGGTCGGCCAAGGGCTGCAAGCCGTTTTCACGGGCGATTTGCGCTTTGGTGCGACGCTTGGGTTTGTAGGGCAGGTAGAGGTCTTCAAGGGTGGTTTTATTGTCGGCGGCTTCAATGGCGGCTTGCAGTTCGGGCGTGAGTTTGCCTTGCTCTTCAATGCTTTTTAATACGGTGGCTTTGCGCTCTTGCAGTTCGCGCAGGTATTGCAGCCGCTCGGCCAGGGTGCGCAGTTGGCTGTCGTCCAACACGCCGGTGGCCTCTTTGCGGTAACGGGCGATAAAGGGAACGGTGGCGCCTTCGTCCAGCAGTTCGACGGCGGCGGTGATTTGGGCGGTGGTGGCGGAAAGTTCGTTGGCGAGGATTTGGGTAATGTTCATTATCTGAATTAATAGTGTTATTGGAAAAAAGTAAGCATAACGGGCAGGGCGGGATTTGTCATCTGCAAGAGGCCGTCTGAAAAATACATTTTTATCGGAGCTTGGCGGCTAGATTAAAACTAGAGATCCGACTCCAAAAAAGTTGTGAAAAATGCGGGTGTTCGGCTTTGCAGGCGATAGGTTTGCGGCTAAAGTATCCGGCATCCCAAGAATAAGTTATCGGAGAAATGATGAATTACCAAGTGCCTTTAAATGAATTGCGTTTTGCCCTGCGGGTACACGGCAGCTTGCCTGAAGTGTTGGCTTTGCCTTCTTCAGACGGCCTCGATGCCGACACGGTGGATGCGGTGCTGGAGGAGGCCGCTAAGTTTGCCGAGCAGGTATTGGCGCCGACCAACCGTACGGGCGATTTGAACGGTGCCAAGCTGGTGTCGGGCAAGGTGGAGACTCATCCCGATTTGGTGCGCGCTTATGAGGAATACCGCGATGCGGGCTGGATTGGCTTGCGTGCGCCTGCCGAATACGAAGGACAGGGGTTGCCGGCGGTAGTGGCGGCGGCTTGCGAGGAAATGTGGTGTGCGGCGAATTTGTCGTTCTCGTTGCTGCCGATGTTGACTTTGGGCGCGGTAGAAGCTTTGCTGAATCATGCCGACGAAGCGCAAAAGCAGACTTATCTGCCCAAGATGAGCCAAGGCTTATGGAGCGGCACCATGAATCTCACCGAACCGAATGCGGGTACGGATTTGGGGCAGGTGGCGGCAAAAGCCGTGCCGAAAGAAAACGGCGCGTATGCGGTGAGCGGTCAAAAAATCTTCATTACTTGGGGCGAGCAGGAAATTACCGAAAATATCGTGCATTTGGTGTTGGCACGCTTGCCCGATGCATCGGCGGGCGTGAAGGGCATTTCGCTGTTTATCGTACCGAAGTTTTTGTTGGATGCCGAGGGTAATCCTGGCGAACGCAACCGGGTGTCGGTGGTAGGATTGGAACATAAACTGGGTATTCATGCCAGCCCCACTTGCGTGATGCAGTTCGACGAAGCCGAAGGCTATTTGGTCGGTGAGGCAGGCAAGGGTTTGGCGTATATGTTTACCATGATGAACCATGCGCGCTTGGGTGTGGGCATCGAAGGGCATGCGGTGGCGCAGCGGGCTTACCAAAATGCGTTGGCCTATGCCAAAGAGCGCGTACAAAGCCGCGGCATCGGCGGGCAAAGCCAAGCACCGGTAGCGATTATCAACCACCCCGACGTACGCCGTATGCTGCTGGTACAAAAAGCGACGCTTGCCGCGCAGCGTGCGCTGTATATGCGGGCGGCGGCCTGTATCGATACCATGCACGGGCATGAAGACGAGGCCGTGCGTGCCGAAGCTTCAGCCGTATTGGATTTTCTGATTCCGATTGTGAAGGCATGGAATACCGATAACGGTACGGTGTTGACTAATATGGCGATGCAGGTGTTCGGCGGTATGGGCTATATAGAGGAAACCGGCATGGCGCAATATGTGCGCGATGTACGGATTACGCCGATTTACGAAGGTACGAACGGTATTCAGGCTTTGGATCTGATCGGCCGCAAAACCGCCGCTAATAATGGAAAAACCGCCGAACTGCTATTGGCGGAAGGCGAAAGTGTTGCGCAGGAAATCGCCGCACAAGCCCCGGTAATGGCAGAATCACTCCGTCAAGCATTGACTTTGGCACGGCAAAGCGTGGCGGCGGTTGTGGCGCAGATGGCGGAAACACCCGAATTGGCAGCAGCGGTTTCGCATGCCTATCTGCATCAGATGGGCTGTGCTTTAGGAGCGGTGGCAATGGCGCGCCATTGGCTGGCGGCTCAAAACGAAGCGGTTGGGGAGGAAGAGTTTTATGCGGCCGAGCGGCATACGGCGCAGGTTTACTTTGCTTATGTGCTGCCGCAGATACAAACTTATGCGGCACAAGTGGTGAACGGCGGCGAAACCTTGATGGCCGTGCCTTTGTCGGCGTTTTGATACTGGACAAAAGGCCGTCTGAAAAATCATACGGAGATTTCCCCATAAAAAAGCAGGCTTGGATGCCTGCTTTTTCTTTTGCCGTGTTTTCAGACGGCCTGTAATGGTGATTTACAGAACGCGGAAAATTTGCAGCGTATCGGTACTGCCGCTCTCGCGCATACGCGAACCGCTGGTGATGATGTATTGGTCGCCGCTGTGTAAAACATTGCGTTCCAACAGCATGGCTTCTACTTCGTCCAAGGCGGTGTCGTGGTTGGTGCTGGTGGCCAAACGTAGCGGACGCACGCCGCGGTACATGGCCATACGGCGTTGGGCGGAAATACTGGGGGTGAGTGCGTAAATCGGCAGTTGGATGCTGTGGCGGCTGATTTCGAAGGCGGTGCTGCCGCTTTCCGTCAGCGCGACAATCGCTTTGGCTCCGATGGCGCGGGCGACTTGTACGGCACCGCTGGCAATCGCCAAGTTGGGGCTGACGGCGGCTTCTTGGTGTACGTCTTCCACACCGTTGAGAGAATCTTGTTCGGCTTCGGCGGCGGCACAGATAATCGCCATTTGGCGCACGGTTTCAAACGGATAGGCACCGATGGCGGTTTCGGCGGAACACATCACCGCGTCGGTTCCGTCCAGCACCGCATTGGCAACGTCGCTAACTTCGGCGCGCGTCGGCACGGGGTTGGTAATCATGCTTTCCATCATTTGTGTGGCGGTGATGCTGAAGCGGCGCAGTTCGCGGGCGCGTTTGATCATGCGTTTTTGCAGGGCGGGAACGGCGGCATTGCCTACCTCTACCGCCAAATCGCCACGGGCAACCATGATGCCGTCTGAAGCCAGAATGATTTCATCGAGGTTGGCAATGGCTTCCACGCGCTCGATTTTGGCTACCAAGCCCGGGCGTACGGCATCGCTGCCTTGCATTTCCTGTTCGACCAAATTGCGGGCAATCTGCATATCTTCGGCAGATTTTACAAAGCTGACGGCCAGATAGTCGCAACCGATGGAAACGGCGGTTTTGAGGTCGCGGAAATCTTTTTCGGTAAGCGCGCCGGCGGAAAGACCGCCGCCTTGTTTGTTGATGCCTTTGTTGGATTTCAGTTTGTGGCTGTTTTGTACGGTAGTGAGGATTTCATGGCCGCGTACTTCGTCTACGGTTAGTGTAAGCAGGCCGTCGTCCAGTAGCAGAATATCGCCCGGTTTGACGTCGTCGGGCAGGTTGCGGTAATCCAGGCCGACGCGTTCGCGGTTGCCTTCGCCTTCCAGTGCGGCATCAAGCAGCAACTTTTCACCGGCATTGAGTTCGATAAAGCCGTTTTCCAGTTTGCCGACACGGATTTTGGGGCCTTGCAGGTCGGCCATAATGGCGACTTCGCGTCCGGCACGGCGGGCGGCTTCGCGGACGATTTCGGCATTTTCGCGGTGGAATTCGGCGGTGCCGTGGCTGAAGTTGAAGCGGACGACGTTTAGCCCGCCGACGCGGATCATATCTTCGAGCAGCTCGACGTTGTTGCTGCCCGGACCCAGTGTGGCAACGATTTTGGTGTTGTGGCGGATGCGGGTGAGGTCGCGGATAGGTTTGCTCATACGGCTATTCCTTCAATAGGACTCGGTTTGGGTTTGTGAGGTTTAATACACCGTTGCAATACGGTGCCAAATCATTTGGTTTTCTGATGAACCGCCATCGTAGTGGCATAGGTTTGTGCAACCGGTGGATGGCGAAAGTCCGTTTATATTTTGGCGGGATGTTTGATTGCCGGCGGGGTATGCGGGTTGCGTAAAATCTTGGTGAAATTTTAACCTGAAAATTTAGATCACAGTTATAAAATTACAGTTTTTTATGATTTAGGCCAAGGTAGGCAAAAGAGTGGGGATCGAAAAAGTTTGGGTAATTCTATAATTTGAGAAAAAGGTATTTGTATCATAGTGGGTTGTAGAGCAGATTGGGCAGGCTGTACGATATTGGGAAGTAAGACATTGTGTAATATTACTTCAATATTTTGTGGAGAGGCTCGGACACTTATCAGCACACTAAAAGACCGGCGATGCTTATGATGAAGCATATGCCGGCTTTTTTGAGGAGTGGTCTGATAAACCCTTACTTATTTTCAAGGCCGTCTGAAGTTTGTTTGGCGGTTTTGAGATAGTTTTCCGATACGCGGATATAGTGGGCGGCAGAAGCAACCAATTTGCCTTTTTCTTCTTCGGTAAGCGGGCGGATTTGTTTAACGGGGGAACCGACATATAAAAAGCCGCTTTCCAAACGTTTGCGGGGCGGCACCAGGCTGCCGGCACCTATCATGACATCGCTTTCGATTACCGCATCATCTAGGATAATCGTACCCATTCCCACCAATACGCGGTCACCTATGGTGCAGCCGTGCAGCATCACTTTATGACCGATGGTAACGTCTTCACCGATAATCAGCGGCGAGCCTTCGGGTTTGGCCGCCGATTTGTGCGAAACGTGCAGCATGCTTAAATCCTGAATATTGCTGCGTGCGCCGATAACGATGTGGTTTACGTCGCCGCGCAATACGGCGCAAGGCCAAACGGAAACATGTTCGCCCAGTGTGACTTCGCCGATAATGACGGCGGTAGGGTCGATATAGCAATGTTCGGCAATTTGGGGTAGGTGGTCCAGATAAGGGCGGATAGGATTCATTGGTTGTCTCCGGTAGAGTGGGGCGCGCCGCATTCAAGCAGCGGCGGAAGCTCCGATGTCGGTTTTGTTCTTTTCAGGTAAAGGCCGTAGGGTTTTCAGACGGCCTCAGGCAGATTGTAACAGCTGGAGGCGATGGAACAAGCTTATCGTAAAAGAAAGCATTATAATCAAAGTAGTTTATCCGCTTTTGAAATGAGCTTGCCATGAATACAGTCGACCGTCTCAGCCGCCTGATTGCTTTCGATACCACCAGCCGTTTGTCGAATTTGGATTTGATTCGGGATTGTGCCGATTATTTGGATTCTTTCGGGTTGAAACCGTGGCTGGCTTATAACGCCGACCAAACGAAAGCCAATTTGTTTGTTACCGTGCCGGCTGAAAACGGCAGTACGGAAGGCGGGTTGATATTCAGCGGCCATACCGACGTTGTGCCGACAGACGGGCAAAAATGGCAGAGCGATCCTTATCGGGCGGATATCCGTGATGGTAAACTTTACGGGCGGGGCAGTGCCGATATGAAAGGTTTTATCGCGTCCGTGTTGGCTGCCGTACCGGATATGGTGTCTGCCCGTTTGGATAAACCGCTGCATATTGCGTTGTCTTATGACGAGGAAATCGGTTGTTTGGGCGCGCCGGTGATGATTGGTGAGTTGCAGCGTCGGGGTCTCAGCCCCGAGTATTGTATTGTCGGCGAACCGACTTCGATGCGTATGGTGGTGGCGCATAAAGGTATTCATACTTTCCGCTGTTGTGTACACGGTAAGGCGGTTCATTCATCTTTAACGCCGCAAGGGGTGAATGCTATCGAATATGCGGCCAAGTTGATTGTATTTATCAACGATTTGGCAGGCCGTCTGAAACAACGGCATGATAACGATCCGGATTATGACGTACCGTTTTCCACACTAAGCGTAAATACGATTGGTGGCGGCATTGCGAGTAATATCGTTCCGCAGCTATGCGAGTTTGAATTTGATTACCGTAATTTGCCGCACATGACGCCTGCCGATATTATCGGGCCGATAGAAACCTATATCCGCGAAGTACTTGAGCCGCAAATGAAGGTGATAGATGCGGCTTGCGGGATTGAAATGAAACATGGGGAAAATGTGCCGGCTATGCCCGAGGCCGAAGCACGGCTGCTGCATGATTTGATTAGCCGATTGGTAGAGGACTCCCGCCGTTTGAAAGTAGCCTATGCTACGGAAGGAGGGCAGTTTCAGCAGGCCGGTATCCATACTGTTATTTGCGGGCCGGGCAGTATCGAGCAGGCACATAAGCCGGATGAATATGTGGAGCTGGCGCAACTGGACCGTTGTGATGCATTTTTAAGAAAGCTGATTGCCGCATATAGCTGCTAGAGATGCGCTAAAGCAGAAGTAGGAAGTATATTTTTCAGGAAAAATGCCGTCTGAAAATTTTCAGACGGCATTTTATTATTTTAGCCCGAATAACTGTTTAGCTGCGCGATGATAAAAAACGGACGGTTTTGGCAAACCATCCGTTTGATGTAGCGGATATTTCGGATATTAGTCGAAAATATCACGAACTTTGTCAAAGAAAGATTTTTGACGCGGGGTTTGAGAGCGGTCAAGGCCGGTTGAAATTTTTTCAAATTCTTCCAGCAGCTCTTTTTGGCGCTCGGTCAGATTAATCGGCGTTTCCACTGCCACATGGCAATACAGGTCGCCCACCGCGCTGGAGCGCAGTGATTTGATACCTTTGCCCTTCACACGCATACGGCGGCCGGTTTGGGTTTCTTTGGGGATGCTCAATTTTACTTTGCCGTCTAATGTCGGTACTTCCACTTCGCCGCCCAAGGCCGCGATAGTGAAGCTGATGGGTAATTCGCAATGCAAATCCAAGCCGTTTCGCTCGAAGGTTTTGTGCTCTTTAACGCGCACGACAACATATAAATCTCCGGGAGGCGCGCCATTTAGGCCGGGTTCGCCTTCACCAGATAGGCGGATACGTTGGCCGTCGTCGATGCCGGCAGGAATGTTGACTTCAACCGTTTTGCTGGTTTTTACACGGCCTTCGCCACGGCATTTAATACACGGATCTTTGATTTCCTTACCCGAGCCGTGACAGGTCGGACAGGTTTGTTGCATTTGGAAAATGGCTTGGCGTACATGAATTGTGCCCGAACCGTGACAGGTTGAACATGTGCTTGCCGAAGTGCCGGGTTTGGCACCGGAGCCGTGGCAGACATCACACTCTTCGTATGTGGGAACGGTAATACGTTTTTTCACACCGAGGGCGGCTTCTTCCAAAGAGATTTCCACCGCATATTGTAAATCTGCGCCTTGGTAATTTTGTTGGCGTCCGCCACCGGCTGCCCCGCCGAACATTTGGCTGAAAATATCGCCGAAGTCGAAGCCTTGCGCGCCGCTGAATCCGCCAAAACCGCCGAATCCGCCCGCACCCATATTGGGGTCGACGCCCGCATGGCCGTATTGGTCGTAGGCACTGCGTTTTTCTTTGTCTGAGAGAATGGCATAGGCTTGCTGGATTTCTTTGAATTTGGCCTCCGCCTCGGCATTATCCGGATTACGGTCGGGATGATATTTCATGGCAAGTTTGCGGTAGGCCTTTTTGATTTCTTCATCGCTGGCACTACGTGCAACGCCTAAGGTTTCGTAAAAGTCTTTATTGCTCATAATTGTTTCAAGATGTAAGGGTTTGATTGCGGCTGAATATGTGGGCTGGTGGGAAAAACTCAAGGGGGCGGATAAATTTATCGTATTTTTCAGACGGCATCTGATGATGGTACCGTTGGGCAGATGGCTTAACCTCTTGGATGGGTGTTTCGCAAACAGCTACTTAGATAAGAATTTGGTTTGGCAGGGGATTGTTTGCCGTGCAGTAGGAAATATTGTCTGTGAGGTTTCACAATTTATCGGAAAGCATAAGCAAGCGGTTTGCATAATTTTAATATGGCTGACTTTAGATGCCGTCTGAAAATTGATATGCGGAATTATATTGTGCTTTGAATTTGAATTATTAAAGATCTGCACCGTTATTTTTCAGACGGCTTGTAGAGTGCTGAAACGGTGCAGTACTTAATCAGGGAATGGAATACAAATTATTTGGATATGATGCTTTGCTGCCATTTTTGAAGAAGTTTGAGCAAGGCTTCGGGTTGGGGGTGGCCGTTGTCAATTGCCTTTTGCAGCCAGATACAGGCAGTGCCGGTATCGGGGGAGACGCCGGCTCCGTGATAGTAAAGACATGCCAAATTGTATTGCGCCATGGTGTCGTTTTGGCGGGCGGCTTGCTCAAACCAATAGGCAGCTTGGGTCATATCGGTATCTACGCCTTGTCCGTTGTAATACATCATGCCCAAATTGGTTTGCGCTTTGTTGTGGCCTTGTTTCGCGGCCTCAAGATAAAGGCGGTGGGCTTGGGCATAATCGGGAGGAGTAGAGAGGCCGTAGTGGCAAGAGAAAGCTTTTTGATAGATTTGTTCGATATGCTGGTGTTGTAATACCTGTTGTTTGGTTTGTTCGTAGGTGTTGTTTGCTTTTAATGCTTCTGCCGCCAGTTGTTTTTGGCGGGCAATTAAATCTCCTTGTTGTGCGGCTTGGTCGTAATATTGGTCGGCCAAGACCGTATCGGCGGTTACGCCCAAGCCGTAGCGGTAAATATCTCCCAACAGACGTAAGGCCAAGGGGTGTTTGTGTTGTGCGGCATTTTCGGCATGGCTTCGGGCAAGGGCTGGGTTTCGTTCGGAATGCCGCCCGGTAAGGTATTGTTCTGCCAATATCGCATCAGCATGGGTATCGCCGTGTTCTGCCGCTTTTTTTAGCCACGCCAGTGCGGTTGCCGGATCGGCAGCAAGGCCATGACCGCCTTGCAATAAGATTTCTCCAAGGGCGGTTTGTGCGGAAATAAGCTCCGCTTCCGCGGCTTGCCGAAAATGATAGGCTGCAGCCTGCCAATCGGTATGAACGCTTTGTCCGTAGCGGTATTGGTTGCCAAGTTGCCAATGTGCGGGCGGAAAGTTTTGCTCCGCCGCTTGCCGGTAGTATTGATGGGCTTCAGCGGGATCGGGAGTAGCTGCGTGTTGATAGTATTGGGCAAGGCTGTATTGGCCGTAAGGATGCCCTTGTTCGGCAGTCCTGCTAGCCCATTTAAATACTTGATCTGTATGGTGTTGTATTTGATAGTATTCGAGCAGGTGGAGCTGGGCGGCAAGTAAACCGGATTCGGCCAGTTGTTCATAAGAATCTAACAGATCTGCCGTATTGATGCCTTGGTTTTCCTGCCATTGCAGCAAATTATATCGGGCGAAAAGATGCCCTTGATTGGCAGCTTTTTCGAGTAGTTTGAGGGCCTCGGGTATGTCGGCAGCGATACCGTTGCCATAGAAGTAACAGCCGGCCAATTGGAATTGTGCTTCAGGGTGACCTGAAGCGGCTGCTTGTTGCAATAAAGGTAATGCCTGAAAGTAATCGGGAGGTGTGGTGCGTAGGTGGGCAAGAGCGTGTTGGAATAATTTTTCACTTGTTGTATTCATAATATATCAATAATGGCAGGGGGCGGCGGATATTAAAGTACTGTAATGATGAAATATACAGCCTCTCTTTGCTCATGCGGTATTAGAGTAAATTTGAAGATTTATTTCTGTATCTATGATTGTGCAGCAGTCGAAAGGTATTCGGAGGGTTACTTTAACGGATAGAACCATGAAGATTTAATGGGACATCATACAAAAAAACTGCTGCTTAGTCAGCAGCAGTTTCCACTGGAGCGCGGCATGTCGTATGGTTTTCCGAGATTGTGTGAGTTATATGGTCAGGCAGGTTGACACGGCTGTAAAAGCTGCCATTTATTTGGGTAACATTGATATGGTACATCCGATAGGCGTGGAAGTATTCAGCATTCGGCTTTTGGGGGTTTTTCCAAAAATCTGCTAATTTGTTTTGGTCTGTAATCCCGGGAATGTCATAACTGGCTCGCCCCATAATTTTGACCGGCATATTATGGATGAGTGCGGATAAACCGCTGGTGCTGTTGATGGTAATCATACCAATGCCGTAGCGGAGCAATACCGGTAACGGAACATCGCGCACATAAAAGATTTTATTACGGCGTTCGGGGTGTTTCTTTAAGAATTTTTTGATGTCTTTTTGATAATCGATAAAGCCTCTATCCATCGGATGGTGTTTAACGATCAAGGTGACGTCTTTCGGAGCATGTAAAGCGAATGAATCCAAAACATGGTAAAGAAAATTTCGTACGGATGAAAAATCACTGTGCACGCGTACTTGGCTGTCATTAAATACCTGCAACGGTAAAATGTAGAATCGGCCAAACTTTCCACTCTTTACCTGCTCTGCAAATTTGTGGTCTTTAAACCAATAGTTGGCACGTTTGAAACCGGATAAAGTCCAAGAGCGGATGTAGTGCCCGATATCGAAATGACGATGGTGGATATAGTTTGGGTATTTACGTTTGAACAGATTAGCTGCTGCGTAATAGATTATGGCCGCGCGAGCCATAGGCAGGAATCCTCCGGGGACAGAGGGTGGTTCGTGGTAATTTTGTTCTTTTAATTTCGGATAGGCTTGTTTGAAAAAATCGACTTTCCGCGGCAGTGGGGAATAATCGTTTACGCCTTGTTCTTCTAAGGTAATATAAAAAGGTCGGAAATATCCTTCTTCAAAGGCCCAAAAGTTCAGATTTTTGGTGTTATCCGCCAATTCCTTAGCAATCAAATGGTAAGGACGTGTATCGCCGAAGCAGACAAGCGCATCGATTTGATGGCGTGAAATAAAATCGTTTAGAAATGTGTCGAAGGTTTGGTGGGTGCCTTGATAGCCGAATGTATCGGGTGTGGTTGCGGGATAAAATACTTCATCACCGTAGTTAAAGTTGATTTTAAAAACAGTTTTCCCTTGTTTTTTCAACCATTGGGCAAATTGATAGAAAAAGCCACCTAGCGGGCCTTGTAATAACAAGATACGGTTTGCCGATGAGGTTAATTTTTCTAAATTACTGGCAATGGAGTCAGGCATAACAAGCGGTTATAAAAATAGATGGGCGGTCTAATATATAACAAACTTTCATTTGAGTGAAAGGTAAAGCTGTTTTAATTTTCCCAATTGCTTGCTCAGCCAATTTCTATGTAGCAGATTGTTGCTTTTTTGCATACTTTTTTGTTTTTTAATAACTTCTATTGCTATATCTGGTGTTATTAATCTGCGGGTTTCTGGGTGGATGTAACTTGGATAGTGTATGAGCGTGCCTGCAATCAATTCTTCTAAACTCAATTTCCGACTGCGTCGGTCAATGGGTAAAAAATCATGTGTTAAGCCCCAGCCGGCATAGAAGGGTAGGCCGTAGCAATAAACCTGCTTGCCCCGTAAAAGTGCTTCAAAGCCGGTTAATGAAGTCATCGTATGTACTTCATCTGCATGTTCTAAGCAGGTGAGGATATCTATTTCCGCTACAATTTGGTCAGCATAAGATTTTGCATCCTTATCTGATACCCCACCGATACGGTTGCCGCTGACTACATCGGGGTGAGGCTTATACAAAATATAAGCATCAGGATTGGTTGCTCGTACGGTTTTTAGTAATTCTAAGTTGGTATAGATGGTGGGCGAACCGTAGCGGATCGAAGCATCATCTTCTACCTGGCCGGGTACCAGCAAAACTTTTTTATCGGTAGTAGGAAGCTGTAAGTCTGAACCTCCGATGTTGTATTTTGTAATTGCTGATTCTGTTAGGCTTTGCCGTAATAATAATGCCGTCTGAATGTCATTTTCTTCAAAGTGTTGGTTTTGTAGGATATATTCCAATCGAGACGGTGTTTGGGCATTGAAATAAATGCCTATATCATCAATAACCAATGACAGCGGTGGCACTAAGTTGGAACCAAGGCCGACAGAGCGGATAAAACCGTCTTCCATACGCAGTAGGGGGAGATTATTTTTAGCTGCATAAGTAGCCAGGTCATCATGGCCGCGTCCCCATGCAAGCAAGCGGGCTTGAGGAGAAAGCTGTTTTTTTTGTAGGCTTTTTAAGGAAGAAACAAAATGTAGGCGGCAGGAAGGTACATTGAAAAAAGGCTTCATAACAGCCCGTTTCCATAGAGACATCCCGATACAGTAAATATCGCCACGTAGTTTTTCATTCAAGCGGCGGGCAGCCGTTAAATAATTGATAACATCAAATAGAGAGCCGGTTTCACCGGTATAAGGGTTGATATAGCGGCTGTATTGTAAATATGCGCCGGCAAATAATTGTTCTAATGAACATGAGGTGCGCCGCCCGCTGCTTAGCAGGCGGGAAATATCAGGATGACGGTCATCACAGACTCCCCAGCCCGCATACCACGGTAGGCCGAAGGTGATGACGGGTTTGCCGCATAGCAAGCCTTCAAACCCCATTTGAGAGGTAACGCAGTAAATCTTATCAACCGCTTGCAAGAGAGAAATAGGGTTGATATCTTCCGCCAGTATACGAATATTCGATTGGTGTGGCGGTGTGGTCAGATAGCCTTTTTTCTTTCCACTTAAAACATCCGGGTGGGTTTTAATCCAAATTTCGGCATCAGGGTTCTCGGAGAGAGCGGCTTCCAGCATTTGGGTGAACGTTTGCTCATCGGCAGCACCGTATTTTACCGCCATATCGCCAAATGTTTGGTCAATAACCAATACGATTTGTTTTTCAGACGGCATGATTTTATGGGTAAGGCCGTCTGAAAAATCAGGGGCATGGTTATATTTGGAAAGGCGATTATTTACAATCAGATCAATAGCCTGACGGCTTTGTTCCAATATTTCAGACGGCATTTGGTCTGATTGGAGAAGTAAGTGTTCTAAACGTGATGGACGGGTGGTGTCGTAATAAATACCTAAATCATCAATTACCATCGAAAAAGGCGGCCAGCCTTCAACACCCAAGCCTAATGAACGGAGAAAGCCGTCTTCAAGATAAATGATAGGTTTTTTTAATACTGAGCGTATCCAGTGTTCACGGTTAGGATGTTTTTTCCCCCATAAAAGGAATTTTCCTTTACCCTGTTGTCCAGCGTGAAGGAGGAGATGGAGTTGTTTTTGTTGGCGCAATAGTCCTAAGCTTGAAGGATACATAATTATTTTGAATTGGCTATAACGGATTGAATGTTTTGTAAAAACTTGTTCCAGGTGAAGTTGTTCAAAACAAAATCCGCCCCCGCTTTGGCCATTTCCAAATCATTTTTAGACGGTCCGTACTTCAAACGTTCAAACAAAGCTACCGCTTCATTTTCATTGTTTACGATATGGCAATAGTCTTTAAATAACCTATCCATTGCCATGCTGGGTGTAGAAACTAAAATACCGCCGCAAGCCAAAATTTCCACTACCCTTCGTGAAAACATAGTGGGCGAATCTTCAATCGTGTTTACATTCAGTGATACTGCAAAATGGCGGTAGATATCGGCGGTTTGGGTATAATCTAAAGCGGACATGATTTTCAGGCCGAATTCCTGTTCGGGATAACGGTAGTTATCTGATTTTCTGTCTGAATTGCGGTCGAAAACAGTAACTGGCAAACCTGCTTTTAAAGCTGCAGAAAATAGCATTTCCTGACGTTCGCGGCGTTTACCGTGGATATGTTTGCTGAAGCTGCCGACAAAATTTGCTTCTAATTTTTGAAAATTAAATCCCTGGTAGTTATGGATACGGGGCTGGACGGGAAACATCGCCACATCAACCGTGGTTGAAGCAGGCACTACTGCCCGATACCGCTCCACACAATTTTCATCCACAGTAAAAATATGGTCGAAATGTTTGGCAGAATCGATAAAACGGTCGAAATGAACCGAATCCTCTTTATTCCAAAAAACGGTGGGAATCCCCTTATCTTTTGCAGACTGAACTAAACGCACGAGCTTTTCATTGGTACGTTTGGGGTGGTCTGGATAGGAAGCTATTTTGTATTGCCACTTTTTTTTGTAGCCGAACCAAGCGGATTCGACAAAGAGAAAAGTTGAATGATCCTTTGCTAGAGTAAACCATTTCTTGCGAGTAACTATTGATTCTAGTTTAAGTGAATCATAAGTAAGCATATCGCTTATGATATATATATTCATGTATTTTGATAGAAAATCTACTGTTATTCATTTAATGTAGTATTGTTTATTTTTAGAAAACAGCTGAACGAAATATTTATAAATATTGAAATTATATTCTTTTAAATTTAGGGTTTAGCGTACGCTTTTTGCTTCCATAATACATATAATCTTAATGCATTAGCTAACATTGCTTCTTGACGGTGCGGTTTATCAAAATGTAAAGGAATCATTGATAAAAACAGTAATATGGTTGCTGGCATAATTTCTTGGTTGGAAATTTCAGGTAATATTTGTTTTTTCATAAAAATCTGTTGGATTATAGATAATCTCTCGCTGAAATTGAATGAAATTTTAATGCCAATATCATCTGATTTTTCCAAAGAAAAAGAATCTGCAATAATGAAGTCATATAGACCAATAATGGAATGGCAGAGCTTTGCTAAATCATAACTTTGATTTCCGTAAATAGTAAATTCATTTTGCATGTTTAACCCTCTGGGATCAATCACTTTAATAGCATTGATTCTAGAGTCATACATAATATTGCTAAAGCATAAATCACCGTGAACGATAGCTGGTATTTCTGGTATGGCCAAGGCAGCATCAACACACTCTTGAGTAATTTCCCACAGGGATGCCAGCTCAATTCCATCATATTTGCATGGGAGATGTAGGTCTAGTTGAGTTTGTTTGGCATAGTTTTGTAAACGCTCAAAAGTTTTGTCAGCATATAATGCTACAGAATCTTGATGAATTTGGGTAAAATCCCGATCATTCAACTGACAGGCTTTTCGAGATTCACCCATATAATAGCTGATCAAACCTAAGATGTTTTCCCAAAATATAGCTGGATTCTTGCCGTGTACAAAAATCTCATTCAATGGTAAGCAGGGTAAATATTCGGTTTCATAGAATGGTTTACCATTTTGTTGTCCAAATTGAATCAACTGGGGCGTAAAGCGTTTTAGGCTTGATGGTAGCGCATTAAACCACTTAGCTTCGGCTTCGATTTTTTTTGGTAGTATGCCAGATTTCCACACTACACCATTTTTGATCTTGAGAGAGTTAAATGCTCGTTGTGTGGTTATGGTAGAACGAGAGCGAAAGTAAGTGTTAATATGTCCTAAATCAAACCAGTTATTTGTTTCTGGGTAGTGCATTTCAACTTGATCGGCGTATTTGTGTACAGCTGAAGTAAAACTTCCTTGAGCATTGGCTAAAGCTCGGATAAAGTTTCGAATAGATGAAAATGAAAAATAACCGCACCATACCAATGGGTTTTGAGTCGTAGACTTTTTTTCAAACTCCCATGCGTAGTCATCCTGTGTTCTCGCTAAAGAAATACAGTCTGAGATCGCTGGAAAATTGTCTAACAAGGTATCACCATGAAGAAGGCGTAGAGTTTCATTTTGATCATACTCTACGGTATTAAGTAGATACAGTAATGCCATACCTAGAGAGAGACCCTCTGTGACAAATACGACTTCTATTTTTAAAGTATCGATCAATTTTTGCTCTTCTAAACCTAAGCTAAACTCTTTAGGTAAAGATAAAATAATCTGTTCTTGTGGGAAGCTGTTGCGTAATGCTTGCACTTGGAATGAAAGAAGTTTTTTATTTCCAATAGGTAGGAATGATGGTGGAATCATACCGAATTCATTGCGAAATTCCGGAATAACATAGTCTGCGGAATTAATAATAATCATTTGGATTATTTCCTATCCATTTTGGTTAGACCCCTGATTTCATCATAGCTTAAGCGTACAAATTCATCAGGACGTATTGATCGATCATCTACATAAAAGCCGTCATGCCCACACCAAGGCTTTCCTACATATATTTCATCGTAAGGTACATTATGACGATTTAACCAATTAATAATAGTCGGTAAAGTATGAATATTAATCTTGCCAATATTTGCTTCGTAGGTACGCATATTGCGGCTAGAGCTGATAATAATTTCAAAACCTTGTTGCTTATATTCGTGTAATTTTTGGATTACTTCTTTAATTGGTTGGGCATTATCGTAGTCACTATTTTCTGTACGCGTGATAGTGTTGTCTAAATCCATAATTAGTCTTTTCATTTTTTATTTACCTTGCAGTAATGAATGGTATTCATCAGGTGTGCCACAGAACATAATTTGTTCATTGTCAATTAAATCGTAATAGACTATGAACTGTTGAGCAATTAAATCATTGTATAGGGGCGCAATGTAGTATTCATTTTTAGTGGTATTGTTGTTGGCTTGAGCGTCTAAAAATAATTTATCAAATATTTTTTTATGCTTGAAATAATATAAACCATCGCTACATAAATCAGAGATACGTTCTTTTTCTGCGGTACGGATAACTCTTTTACTGCTAGGATGCTCAGGCAGCGCAAATGACCAATGATCGCCCTTACCTTTAAATACTTCCAAATAACCGTCACATTCTTTTATCCATTGAGGTTTTTTGAAGTTAAGAATTCGAGAATCAATATTAAAAATATATAATTCTTCATCTGAATTAATATAAGTAGTGCCTTGATAAACAGTATCTGCCTGCCCTAAGGTTTCAGATGGCAAACAGATAAGATCGTAGTCTTTGATACCCAGCTTTTTCAATTCAGCTTTAATAAAAAAGCCTGTATCGCATACGTCTCGATAAATAAAGACGAACTTATCGCTTTGAAAATAGCGCTCAAATGATCGAACTGCCCAGCTGAACACAGTTTCATGTCCCAGCATTAATTGATATTTGGGTTTTTTATAACCGGCTTTGAAGAAACGAGAACTAAGTCCAGCCATAGGAATGACAAACATATTCTATCCTTAAATATGTACGTTCATTTGTTGAAATTCAGCAAAATTAATCAAACGTATACTTGCCAAGCGTGATTTTAGTAAAGCTGCGTTGTTTTCAACGATACTCAAACCGCTTAACCATGCCTGGAAGCCACAATTTAGATGTCCTTGATAAGGTTCTTGTTTGTAGAATGTATACATATATTCATAAGAGATAGAATCACGCTTATGGCAACTCAATAATGACAACATTGGCTCTGGCATCCCTATCCACAATTGATCACCTAAGCCAAAGCCCCATTCTTGGAACAGATAGTTTGGTGTATCGGTTAAAAGATTTTTTGATGATAAATCTTTTACAGAAATGGGGGCATCATCTTTAAAGAAATAGTCAGGGCGAATTTTTATAATTAAATCATATTGTTTAAAATAATCTTCATTTAAAGTTTCTATCCAATAACTGTTATGGTAATACATTTTTTCTGCATTACTCATTTTGTTATAAGGGTATTCTTGATGGTTTTTTAGATTTATTTTTAAATTATTGCACCATGATAATTGGTTATTTAGAATTTCTTGGATTCTTTCGGGTGAGTAGATTTGTGCTGTATATCGGTAAATTTCTTCATCAAATTTTGATAAATCTAAAGCATCTTTGTTCTCTATAATGAAATCACAGGTTGGTTTATCAAAAATACGATAGGTGTTTTGCAGGTTGAAACGAGTATAGCCCACTTCTTCCCAGGTACTAACATAAGCATCAATAAGTCCTAAGTGAGCAAACTTTTTAGCAAAGCGGGGGAGAGTATATTCAAAACCACGCAGCTGGCCACAAATTAGTAAAGCTACCTTTAATTTTGAAGTTTTAGGAAGCGTAGTACTAATTTTTTGTAGAGATTTAATACGTGCCTCTAAAAAAATGCGACTTATAGATCTATGATCTAGATTATGTATTTTTAAAAAATTTTGACAAATCTGAATTTCTTCAGTGGATGATACATTTTTGTTTTGAGTTAAGGCTTGTAAAAATGATAGTAAAAGCTTATCAGTGATCCTTTCTAAAATGTGATTGCCTTGTTGTATTAATAATTTCAGGAAATAATTTACTATAATAGGTTGGGTGAATACAAAATTAAGTTGGGTTTGTGTACAGTTTTGTAGTATATTCAGTATATCTTCAGGCTGAGCTTTTATAAAGGAACTAGGAGCAAAATATGCTACATTTACATTAAATATAAGTAGTTTATTTGGTTTAAATACCCAGTTTTGTTCCAATAAAAATGCATCCAATGCAGTGACAACATTTTTCCAGCTACCCCATGGTAACCCAGATGAGTCACGGTAACGAGCAGTACTAACTAAATCAGAACGCTCAAATTGCTCTAATAAATCAGTAATATTTAGTTGTTTTTTTGCAATTAGGCTTTCAATATTGGTTTGAGAGAAAATAATTTTAGTCATTTTATTCTAAGGTATTCGTAAAATTTAGAGTTTGTTATGTAGTAATGAAGATACTGTAGCATGAATTTCATTTAAATTAAACATATTTACTTTGCATAGATTGTTATGCTCAATATTAAACATTGGGCTGCCTTGTTCTGTTAATGCTAAAATTAATGATTGGCTACCTAGGTAGTCACTCAGTTTAGATGGTAGGTATGGGTTGTTTATTTTCAACCCTTTTGTTTCAGCATCCATTACAATCAAGCCATCAAATTGATCAGATAATGCCAAGAAGTCAAAATAGCCCACATATTTTTGTATCACAATCTGCTCTTTTAACTCTTCGGGTACATTATTAACAATAGATTCTGCTTCTTGTTGGGTATAAATATGTAGGTTCAGGAGTTTTTTCTCTGTTTCCGGTAATTGGCACCAAGCATCAATAAAGGGTTTGAAACCTCTGTTTACATAAAAAGAGCCAAAATACGCCAAATGGAATTTATCAGGATCTTTTTCCAGTTTTATTTGCGACAGTTGGTAAAAGCTTCTGTCTAAAGTGGGTTGGGGCTGAATAACCGCTTTATTGCGAATTGTTTCTCGTAAGTTTTCATCTGCATATGAAAGCATATAATCAAGTTGATTTTGATTGGTAAAGACCAACTCATCGGCATACAGATAAGGCAGTTTTTCACACCAGTAAAATAAGTTTTGCTTATCAGAAAGAGCGTGACTATGAGGAATAAAACCGTGTTTTTTTAACCAGCTGGTGGGAAGCTCTTCATAGCGTTCTTGTGCGGAAACATCCATCAGTATAGGATCAGAAAATTCAGCAATCCATTTCATTTGAGGGTATTTTATTTTTACTAAAGCCGCAGCGATATGAGAAGCTGGCCACATTGCACGGCTATATAAATTGCTATACATTTCTCGATGCTTCAACATATTATGCGTCGCATCTAATGTGCTATCAGCAAATTGGGCGATTGCGTTCCAGTTGGCAAATGATTGCGGTGCATTTAGTTCGTGATGTTTGCCTAAGTAGTATTCCGATATTCTCAATAGTTCCCTATCTGCTTCTCGGACCTGACTCATACTGTTAGTAATTAAATCAACGGGTTTTCCCATGGATCGAATTCGTTTGCTCATCACTACCCCAGAAGTATCAATATAAGGGGCAAAGCAGTAAGAAATAACCAAAGTGTCTGTAAACAAACTGTTTATTTGGCCTATAAACGGATTATGCAAATCTAATCGGGTAATATCTTGCAGGTATGTTTCATATTCTTGAGGGTGTTGTTGCAGATAGCGTTTTATAAAGCCGGCTTGTGCATCAATTTTGCTTTGAATAAATGTATCTATATGCTTATATTGGCTATTTTTTAATTCATCGATCAGTAGTTTGATAACTTCTAGGCGTTGTAATACATTGAAGTCATAAGATTCAGCTTTGCGTGAAATAGAGTTTTCCCGAATTAGGCGCTTGTAGCTGTCTTCTTCATAATGTGGAATTAAAGTGACTTTAGGCCGGAATTGGTTAAGTAACTGGCACCAATACACCACATCTTCACCGCTGCGCAACGAAGTGTTGTAGATGGTGTTTTTTACCATGAAAGAAGGGGCAAGTTTACATGCATTCATGGTCAGCGAAGAGGTTGTATCGAAATAACTTAAATCAGCTTTTTGAGCAGCCTTGTCTAACTGATCCATTATGCTACTGCGGATGACCTCTCCATTTAAGATATCTTCAATCCCGGTTACGGTAATAGTGTTGTATATCGCATATTGGTAGAGTGAATTCAGATAGTTTTCAGGCACGAAATCATCATCATCAATGAATGTAATCCAGCCTTTAGAAGCTTGTTGAATTGCATAATTACGTGCCTTGCTTACATTACCTTCTTCTAATTCAAAAATGCGGATACGCATCTGCGGTACTGTTTCTTTAAAGCGCTCGATTAAGGCGGGAGTGCTATCTTGCTCTCCATTAATAACGATTAGGATTTCAAATTCTGAAAATGGTAATGTTTGCTTAGCTAAAGATTGCAAGCATTTAATAATGGTTTTTTCACCTTGGTAGGTTGGCAAAATCACACTAATACCGTTTGAAAGCCCTGCTATATTTAAAGCATTGTGATAAGAAATTTCTGATTTATTATCCCAATGAACCAGCCCTAAAGCGACTCGGGTAGCGAATTGCGGTATAAGCAGGAATATATAATCATCTAAACTTTCGTCAGAGTTTAAGTAAAAATAATGTTTACCTAATCTTTGACTGAAAGGCAGATTGAGTGAGGGTTGAACACTTTTACCTTCTTCATTGTAGAAAGCTATCGTCAATAAGCCTTGTTTGGGATCTTGCGGGTGCTCTTTACTAAAGATATTGGTTTTGATAATAAGTTGGTTGAACTGGGAACAATCTATAACGGTTTCTATGCCGGTTTTGTCTAAAACAAGTATATCATCTTTATTGTTTTCGTTGAAATAAACTGTATTAAAGTTTGCCAAGTAAGGTGTATCCCTTGGCAAACTCCATTGCAAAACAGGCTTTTGGCTTTCCCAGCTGAGATATTTTTTGGGGGGTTGTTTAAGTGTCTCGTCGAAATTCAGGGAAACGAACGTTTTTTTTGCATTAGTATGGCGCTCTTTGTAAAGTGTACGAAGAGTGCTGCACATATCCTTGAAACCCTGCCAAGATTTAAAGCCAAAAATTAAGGCATAGCCCAAACGAAACGATTTAGTTTGTTTGCAGTTTTCTGCTTGTAGTATTGCTCTTTGGGTAGCTTGTGTTAAATTCTTTTTTTCTGCCGACCATTCTTTATACAGTGTTTCATATTCTTTTATTGTTTCTGTAAGTGATTGTTTTTCAGCAAGAAATGCTTTATTCTGCTCTTTTAGAAGAATCATTTTGTTTTCGTATTCCAGAGTTAATTCACGGAATGCCAAAAGACTTTTATGATATTTCTCTTTAATACTGGCTACTGTTTCCTCTTGAAATGATGATTGCATTTCTGTTTGTTGGAGTGAGGTGTTAGAAGAAACAGAAATTATTTTTTTTGCTTGTTTATGTTTTCTGTTATTAGATTTTACTTTTCTCATAAATGTCTCTAGAAAGTAAACACAAAATTGGCCTGTTTTCATTGATAAAACAAGCCAATTAATCAATTGGTTACCAAATACCTTTTGTATCTACAATAACCGCATCTACAGAGGCCGTCTGAATCGTTTTAAATTCTTTGTGGTCAACTAAAACTACTAAAACATCAGCTTCTTCCAATGCTTTATCCAGTTTGGTGTGGCGGATATTTTTGGCCGCAAGTTTGGCGGGCAAGGTTTCAACATTCGGTTCAACGGCCAAAATCTGATTGGGATATTTCTCGGCTAGTTGTTCGGTGATCTTTAAGGCAGGGCTTTCGCGCAAGTCATCGATATCAGGTTTGAATGCTAATCCCAAGCAGGCGATTTTGATGTCTGTTATGGTTTTGCTAGAATTTTTCTGCAGAGCTTCAATCACTGCATTGTTGACCTTGTCAATAACCCATTCAGGCTTACCATCGTTTACGAGGCGTGCGGTGTGAATCAGTTTAGCTAAGTCAGGTGTTTTGTTAACGATAAACCATGGATCGACAGCAATGCAGTGGCCGCCAACGCCGCAGCCTGGCTGCAGTATATTAACGCGAGGATGGCGGTTTGCAAGTGAAATTAATTCCCATACATTGATATCAAGTTGGTCACAGATAATTGAAAGTTCATTGGCAAAAGCAATGTTTACATCGCGAAAAGAGTTTTCTGTTAGCTTGCACATTTCTGCTGTTCTGGCATTGGTAATAATGCAATTCCCCTTGACAAAGGTTTTGTATAGAGCAGCGGCTTGTTCTGAACATTTTTTAGTCATACCGCCGATGATTCGATCATTTTCTATCAATTCCCTCATAACCTGACCAGGTAGAACCCTTTCGGGGCAATGTGCGATACGAATATCTGATGCTTCTCCAGTTTGCTGGGGGAAGGTTAGATCAGGGCGTGCCAAGGCAAGCCAATCTGCCATTTGTTCGGTTGCGCCAACTGGTGAAGTAGATTCGAGTATAACTAAACCACCTTTCTTTAATACGGGAGCAATTGCATTGCAGGCTGCTTTAATATAGCTTAAATCAGGTTCGTGATTATTACCTTTAAACGGTGTTGGAACAGCAATCAAAAATGCTTGCGCAGGCTCTGGAGTTAGAGTAGCTCGTAATATTCCTTTTGATACACAGTCGTGTACTGCGGTATCAAGATCAGGTTCTACAATATGGATTTTCCCTTGATTAATTATTTCAACTGCATGTTTATTTACATCAACACCAATAACATTGACACCATGTTGGGCAAAAACGGCAGCAGTTGGTAAGCCGATATAGCCGAGTCCAATTACCGAGATAGTATTAAATCTAGACATGATTTTCCTTTAATGATCTAAGTTTCAATTAATTTTTTTCAGTATATGCAATATTTTTTCCACTGCATTGCCATCTCCATAAGGGTTGTGGGAGTCTGCCATTTTGCTGTATTCCTGTGGTTCTGTGAGCAAGATATGGACATTCTTGACAATTGATTCTTGTGAGGTGCCAACGAGTTTAACAGTTCCTGCCGCAACTGCTTCTGGGCGTTCTGTTGTATCTCGCATTACTAAGACAGGCTTGCCTAATGAAGGAGCCTCTTCTTGTATGCCGCCGGAATCGGTTAAGATGATGGAAGAAATTTTCATTAGATATACAAATGAAAAATAATCTAATGGTTCGATGAGGTGAATATTCGCTCGATTTGCAAGTAGTTGATTAACAGGTTGGCGTACATTCGGATTAAGATGTACTGGATATACAAATTGTACTTCAGGATGCATGAGACTTAATGTTGATATAGCTTGACATATATTCTCAAAACCTTGTCCAAAATTTTCCCTACGATGTCCTGTAATTAAAACTATTTTACCATTATCCAAAAAAGCAAATTTTTCCTGATAATGCTGTATGAGGTGATGGTTTGCTTCTATTTTATTACATGCTAAGAACAGGGCATCAATCACCGTATTTCCTGTTGTGTAGATTGTATCTTCAGGGATGCCTTCATTTAGTAAATTTGTTTTAACATTTTCTGTAGGGGCAAAATGATATTTAGCTATGGCACCGGTAATTTTTCTATTTCCTTCTTCAGGCCACGGGGAATAGATATTGTGTGTACGAAGCCCAGCTTCGACATGAGCAATATCTATTTTATTGTAATATGCCGCGAGAGAAGTAGCTAATGTAGTTGAGGTATCTCCATGTACAAAGATAATATCAGGGCAGTAGTCATCAATAACATATTGTATTTTATTTAAAATATTAGATGTTATTGATGATAATGTTTGTTGGCCATTCATGATATCCAAGTCGTAATCAGGTGTAATGTCAAATAAATCTAAGACTTGATCTAGCATTTGGCGATGTTGTGCAGTAACGCACACTTTAAAATCAAAATTTTGTTGTTTTAAACCCTCTATTAAGGGTGCCATTTTAATTGCCTCGGGGCGAGTTCCAAAGACAATAAGTAGTTTTTTTTCCGTCATAGTGTTATGGTCTAATGTTAATGTTGTAGGGATAATAATTATTTGAATGAGTTGATTATTAAAAAATTAGCACTTTAATATATAGGCAGAGATGATTCAAAACGTTTGAAATAGCCTTATGAAGAGAAAGGTGTTTTAAGTTACATAAATATCTAACTTGAGTTTGTTTAAATTGAAGCCGCAATGTTTATTATGAAGTATATTGATAGAATAGTTTTAGGATGGTTCTGATAAATTTGCTATCAATAATATTATTACAATAGTAAATAACTTGGGAATTGTAACCCTAAGTTATAATATTGGCAAGTAGTCATTTGTTTTATGTAAATTTTATAGCTCACTAAATTTAGTAGAAGCTATAATATTATGGGATTCATAGAGTATTTTGGTTTGTTAAGAGAACTGATTTATTCTAAGAGTTCGGGATTTATTGTTATTTTCACACTCTTAAGCAATAAGTAAATGTGGATACGAAGCTGAGGACGGTGATTTTTGGAAGGTGAATGTTTATTTTAAAATGAATGTTTTTAAATTGATAGTTGTTTGGTATTAGTTTAATGCGTTGCAAAATGAAAATATGTTTTTGGAATATCCTACTTTTCAAAAGTGTTTATAAGTTTATAATAGGCAAATTGTACTTGTGTTGTAAGCACTGCCATCAATCAAAATTAACACTACTTTTTTTAAGGCAGTAGTGTTAATTTCAGATTTAGAATTTTGTTAAGTTAGTTAATTGTTAATATTGGCAAGGTTTTTACGATATCGTCGATAGCTTTTACTTGTACAAGAAAATCTTCTAAGTGCTCAAGTGGTAGGGCGCTTGCTCCATCACATTTTGCCTCGTCTGGGTTGGGGTGCGATTCTAGAAAAAGCCCACCCAGTCTTACAGCCATTCCGGCAAGAGCTAAGTCTACTACTTGATTGCGCCTTCCTCCTGAGATAGCAGAATTGGACTCGCGTTGTTGTAAGGAATGGGTGACATCAAAAATAATTGGTAGTTCGTTGCAGGTTGATTTCATTACACCAAAGCCTAGCATATCAACTATTAAGTTATCGTAACCAAAGTTACTTCCTCGCTCGCATAATATAATTTGATTATTTCCAGCTTCTTGAAATTTATCAACTATATTTTTAACTTGAGTGGGGCTTAAAAATTGTGGTTTTTTTATATTTATAACGCGTTGGGTTTTTGCCATTGCAATGACTAAATCAGTTTGGCGAGCTAAAAATGCAGGCAGTTGAAGTATATCGCATACTTCTGCAACAAGTGCACATTGCCATGGCTCATGAACATCGGTAATAATTGGAACATTAAATTTTTCTTTTAGTGCTCGGAATATAGTCAGCCCTTTATCGATCCCAACACCGCGGAATGAATGTATAGAAGAACGGTTGGCTTTGTCGAAGGATGCCTTAAAAATATAGGGAATGTCTAGTTTACTTGTAATTTCAAGGTACTTTTCACAAGCAAATAAGGTCGAATCTAAATCTTCTAATACATTAATTCCGCCAAAAAGAGTAAACGGTAAATTATTTCCTATGGTAATATTGTAATTTTGAAGTGTAATATTTTTCATGATGTTCTCTGGGACTGTAGCGTGTTAAAGTGTCGGAAGGTGAGTGAAGCTACCTTTGGTCTATATCGGGCTTAGGGAATATAATAATGAAAACTTGGGTATTGTATAGATAAAATATTTTTCTGTAAGGTATTTTAGGCATAGAATGTAATAAATCTTAATAAAACATTTCAAATTTTTTGGATACAGTGGGTTGTAAGATTGTTAGTGCGAATTTTAAGTGTAAGTTTATGAAAAAAATATTTTTAAGTACAATATTTTTCTGCTCAATATTATCAGGGTGTGGCATGTTGCCATCTTCAGGGCCAGGAACTCAAAAAGTGATTGGCTTGCAACAGGGTCACTCAAATATGTTGCCTGAAGTCCAACTAATTGAAGTAGATGAAGCTGTCACATCTATGATGTACAGAAAAAAAATTAGCCAATCTTTTGGACAGTTTGCGGGGACGGCTGTATCTTCTGGAACTGTTAATATTGGTGACATTTTAGATATTACCATTTGGGAAGCACCTCCGGCTGTCCTATTCGGCGGATCCTTGGGCGCGGCTGGTTCGGGCTCCGCGCAGTTGACTAAGTTGCCGGAGCAGATAGTTACAGCAAAGGGTATGATTTCGGTACCATTTGTAGGTGATATTTTCGTGGCGGGAAAAACACCCGTACAAATTCAAGATTTGATTAAAGGCCGTCTGAAACGGATGGCGAACCAGCCTCAGGTCATGGTGCGTTTGGCTCAAAATAATACAGCTAATGTATCTGTGATCCGTGCCGGCAATAGTGTGCGCATGCCGTTGACCCCTGCAGGAGAAAGAGTGTTGGATGCAGTAGCGGCGGTAGGTGGTTCTTCTACTAATGTTCAGGATACCAATATTCAGCTTACGCGGGGGGACGAAGTAAAAACGGTAGCTTTGGAAGAATTGGTAGCCAATCCGCGACAAAATATTTTATTGCGGCGTGGCGATATAGTGACGATTATCACTAACCCTTATACTTTTACTTCTATGGGTGCTGTTGGTAAATCACAAGAAATTGGTTTCTCTGCTCGAGGGTTATCTTTAGCGGAAGCAATTGGCCGTATGGGTGGTTTACAAGACAGGCGTGCTGATGCCCGCGGAGTGTTTGTATTTAGATATGTACCTTTGGGAGATTTACCTAGCGCTGACCAGGATAAGTGGTTGGCTAAGGGTTATGATATTGAAACGGAAGTGCCTGTAGTGTACCGCTTGAATTTGGCAGATGCCAACTCTTTATTTTGGATGCAGCGTTTCCCTGTAAGAAATAAAGATGTGTTGTATGTTTCTAATGCTCCGCTGGCGGAGGTGCAGAAATTTTTGCAGTTTGTTTTCTCTCCTGTGGTTAGTGGTGCGAATAGTATCAATAACATTGCCAACTAAATCCGTCCGAAGCTAAAAAATTTCTATTTTAAAGTTGTGAAAAATGTCAGAAAAAAATACGGCAAACCCTAATACACCCACAATCACCGCTGAGAATTTGGCAGCGGTAGAGGCAGAGAAAAAAGTTGTGGTAAATGGTGATTCGAAAAAGCCTAAGGGTTTAAAGAAGT
This sequence comes from Neisseria sp. S1, assembly GCF_048060015.1. Lineage (NCBI taxonomy): Bacteria > Pseudomonadati > Pseudomonadota > Betaproteobacteria > Neisseriales > Neisseriaceae > Neisseria > Neisseria sp. S1. The sequence continues at coordinate 11,199 of NZ_JBLUPI010000011.1, read as the reverse complement.
TAAAAAAGCATACTTCACCATTATTTCTAATCACGGTATTACTACCTACCTTATGTTCTTTAATTTATTTTTCTTTTTTGGCTTCTGATCAATATACGTCGGAATCCAGCTTTGTTGTTCGTTCTGCCAGAAATCAAAGCTCACTCACCGGCTTGGGAGCTTTGCTCCAGAGTGCGGGTTTTGCCCGTGCTCAAGATGATACGTATACAGTTCAAGCGTACATGCGTTCACGTTCTGCTTTGAATGAGTTGCAAAAGCAATTACCTGTTCGTTCTTTTTATGAGAGCAAAGGTGATGTTTTTAGCCGTTTTAATGCGTTCGGCTTATGGGATTCCAATGAGGCTTTTTATCAATATTATGCCAAGAAGGTTGGTATTAACTTTGACTCTGTGGCGGGTATATCGGTATTAAGCGTTCAATCATTTGATGCCAAAGAATCGAAACAAATTAATGAAGTCTTATTGAAAAAAGGTGAAGAGTTAATTAACCAGCTTAATGATCGTGCCCGTAAAGATACTGTGGTATTTGCCGAGCAAAATGTACGTATAGCTGAGGAACGGGTAAAAGAATCTGCAGATAACTTGATGCTTTATCGCACCCAAAATGGTATTTTTGATTTGAAGGAGCAATCAGGCGTACAAATGGGTCTAATTTCAAAATTGCAAGATGAATTAATTGTAATTCAAACACAATTAGATCAGGTCCGTGCCGTAACACCCGATAATCCTCAAATCCCAGGCTTATTGGCGCGAGAGAAGAGCTTGCGTAAAGAAATTGAGATGCAGATGCAGAAAATTTCTGGTTCTGGTTCTAGCTCTATTGCCAGTAAAGCTGCCGAATATCAGCGTTTGTTTATTGAAAATGAATTGGCAGAGAAGCAGTTGGCTGCAGCTATGGCTTCTTTAGAGAGCGCAAAGGCAGAGGCTGACCGACAACAGCTTTATTTGGAAGTAATTTCACGCCCAAGCGAACCCGATATGCCCCAGGCTCCAAGCCGACTATATAACATTGTTGCTACGTTGATTATTAGTTTAATGATATATGGTATTTTAAGTTTACTGACTGCTAGTGTACGCGAGCATAAAAATTAATGAAAGCTTTGCATCAAACATCTTTTTTGGAGTCTGTACAGATTCAAAAACGCGTCATCGGTGCTTTGCTGATGCGTGAAATTATTACGAGATACGGGCGTAGTAATATTGGCTTTTTATGGTTGTTTGTTGAACCATTACTGATGACTCTGCTTATTGTCGTATTATGGAAGTTTTTACGGGCAGATCAATTTTCGACCTTAAATATCGTTGCTTTTGTGCTGACAGGATATCCGATGGCGATGATGTGGAGGAATGCTTCTAATCGTGCTATTGGCGCAATTTCTGCGAATGCCAGTTTGCTTTACCATCGTAATGTTAGGGTATTGGATACTATTGTTGCACGGATTGTTTTAGAGGTAGCGGGTGCCACAATTGCCCAAGTAGTGATTATGGCAATTTTAGTGGCTATTCACTGGATTGAAATACCCCAAGATATCTTCTATATGCTTTTAGCATGGCTTCTAATGGCAATGTTTGCGGCAGGGCTTGGATTTGTGATTTGCTCGATAGCGTTTAAGTTTGAGGCGTTCGGTAAAATTTGGAGTACGTTCAGTTTTGTTATGTTGCCTTTATCTGGCGCTTTTTTCTTTGTGCATACTTTGCCGGTTAAAGCACATGAATATATCTTGCATGTACCCATGGTACATGGGACGGAAATGTTTCGTGCGGGTTATTTTGGTACATCGGTGATTACTTATGAAAACCCTTGGTATCTTTTACTTTGTAATCTCATATTGTTGTTGTTGGGCTTGGCTATGATTAGTAAATTCAGCAAAGGAGTTGAGCCACAGTGATTTCTGTCGAGCATGTCTCTAAACGTTACCAAACCCGAAGCGGTTGGCGTACAGTATTGCATGATATTAATTTCAGACTTGAAAAAGGTGAAAAAGTTGGTATTCTCGGGCGAAACGGTGCGGGTAAGTCAACACTGATCCGTTTGATCAGTGGTGTAGAACCGCCAACAGAGGGTGAAATTAGGAGAACAATGAGCATTTCGTGGCCGTTGGCATTTACAGGAGCCTTTCAAGGCAGTCTGACCGGAATGGATAATTTACGCTTCATTTCTCGTATTTATAATGTAGATATTGACTATGTAAAGAACTTTACCGAAGAATTTTCCGAGCTCGGGCAATATTTATATGAGCCGGTAAAACGTTATTCTTCTGGTATGAAGGCACGTTTGGCGTTTGCATTATCTTTAGCAGTTGAATTCGATTGTTATCTGATTGATGAGGTGATCGCAGTAGGTGATTCTCGTTTTTCTGCCAAATGCAAATATGAGTTGTTTGAAAAACGTAAAGATAGATCTATTATCTTGGTTTCACATAACCATAGTGCTATGAAAGATTATTGTGATAATGCTATGGTTTTGGAGGCAGGTAGGCTACATCAATTTGACAATATGGATTTGGCATATAAATATTATAACTCACAGTTATGATTAGAGGCATTTTTGATGCCTATTCTCTTTAAATGAAATATATAAATAATGCCGTCTGAACCTATTATTTCAGACGGCATTATTTATTATAAGCAGGTTAATTCGCTAATTTTGCTAATTGGGCTTGTACTTTAGTCATTTTGTCATTTAAATCGGCCAACTCTGTTTTATCTTTTTCCACCAAATGCGCCGGGGCTTTTTCGGTATAACCGGGTTTCGAGAGTTTGGCATTAAGCTTATCTAATGCTTTTTGCAACTTCTCGGCTTCTTTGGTAAGGCGGGCGCTTTCGGCGGCTTTATCGATTTCGACTTTGAGCATGAGCCGTGCGTTTTGACAAACAGCTACAGGGGCATCATCACCTTCCGGTAGTTTATCAACTAATTTTGCTTCCGTGAGGCGAGTCATAGAAGGCAGATATTGCAGCAATTCTGTAGCTACGGTTCCTTCTACCAAAAGTGGTGCTTTTACATTAGGTGCGATACCCATTTCACCTCGCAGGTTACGTACGGCACCGATAAGTTCTTGCAGAGCAGCCATTTTTTCAAAGGAAGCGGGAACGATTTTTTCACTGTCCGCTTGGGGCCAATTTGCCAGCATAATGCTGTCGGTATGTTTGGCATTGGCCAAAGGGGCAACGGTTTGCCATAATTCCTCGGTAATGAAGGGCATAATCGGGTGTAGCAGGCGGAGAATAACTTCTAAAACGCGCACTAAGGTACGGCGTGTGGCGCGTTGGGTGGATTCGCAACCGCCTTGGATTTGTACTTTGGCCAGTTCGATATACCAGTCGCAGAAATCGTTCCATACAAATTCATACAGCGTTTGTGCGGCCAAATCGAAGCGGTAGGTATCAAAAGCTTCTGCTACGGCGGCTTCGGTTTGTTGCAAACGGCCGATAATCCATTGGTCGGCAAAGCTATAAGCTAAGGGTAGGCTTTCATCTTGACCGCAATCCTTATCCTCAGTATTCATAAGAACAAAGTTGGTAGCGTTCCATAATTTATTACAGAAATTACGGTAGCCTTCGGCACGTTTGAAGTCGAAATTAATGCTGCGGCCCAAGCTGGCATAGCTAGCCATGGTAAAACGCAGAGCATCTGTGCCGAAAACAGGAATACCTTCGGGGAATAATTTTTTAGTAGCCTCGATAACTTGAGGTGCTTTTTCAGGGCGGCGCAGGCCGGTAGTGCGTTTTATCAGTAGATTTTCCAAGCCGATACCGTCGATCAAATCCACGGGGTCGATAACGTTGCCCTCTGACTTGGACATTTTTTTACCTTCGTGGTCGCGCACCATGCCATGGATATAGACATCTTTAAACGGTACTTTGCCGGTAAAGTGGGTAGTCATCATAATCATACGCGCTACCCAAAAGAAAATGATTTCGTAGCCTGTTACCAAAACATTGCTAGGTAAAAAGGCTTTCAATTCGGCAGTTTCAGACGGCCAGCCCAGTGTGGAGAAAGGTACGAGTGCGGAGGAGAACCAAGTATCCAGTACGTCTTCATCGCGTGTGAGTTCGGTATTTTGTGCCAGTTTTTGCGCTTCGGTTTCGCTGCGGGCAACATAACAGTTGCCTTCTTCATCATACCAAGCTGGGATTTGGTGTCCCCACCAGAGTTGGCGGGAGATACACCAGTCTTGAATATTGTTCATCCATTGGTTGTAAGTATTTACCCAGTTTTCGGGGATAAATTTTACGGCACCGCTGTCAACGGCATGTTTGGCTTTCTGTGCCAAGCTCATGCCTTTGAATTCGCTTTCTGGTTCGGCTTGTACGCTACCGTCGGGTGTTGCGCTCATGGCGACAAACCATTGGCTGGTCAGCATGGGTTCGATCACCGAACCAGTGCGGTCGCCTTTGGGCGTCATCAAGGTGTGGGGCTTGATTTCAACCAATAAGCCTTGTGTTTCCAAATCAGCTACGATTTGTTTGCGTGCAGCAAAACGGTCAAGCCCGGCATAGGCTTTTGGTAAAGCGAAGTTTTCTTGTGCTTCACCTTTAAAGTTGAAAACTTCTGCTTGCGGCAGGATACGTGCTTGTAAGTCCAAAACATTAACCAAGGCGGTATTGTGGCGTTTGCCGACTTCGTAATCATTGAAATCGTGTGCGGGCGTAATTTTAACGCATCCTGTGCCGAAGTCTTTTTCAACATATTCATCCGCAATGACGGGAATACGGCGACCGGTAAGAGGTAACAGTAATTCTTTGCCTATAAGTGAGGCATAACGTTCGTCTTCGGGATGTACGGCTACGGCTACGTCACCCAAAAGGGTTTCGGGACGGGTGGTGGCGACGATCAGGCCGGCGGAGGGATCATCTGCTAGCGGATAGCGGATATGCCACATGCTGCCTTGCTCTTCTACGCTTTCCACTTCCAGATCGGAAACGGCGGTGCCAAGTACGGGATCCCAGTTGACCAAACGTTTGCCGCGGTAAATCAAACCTTGTTCAAACAAGCGTACGAATACTTCGGTAACTACTTCCGCACGTACGTTGTCCATAGTGAAATATTCACGGCTCCAATCTGCAGAGCAGCCCATACGGCGCATTTGTTCGGTAATGGTACCGCCGGACAGGTTTTTCCATTGCCATACTTTTTCTAAAAATGATTCACGGCCCAAATCATGGCGGGAAATGTCTTGTTCGGATAATTGGCGCTCGACGACGATTTGCGTGGCGATACCCGCATGGTCTGTACCGGGAATCCAGCAGGTATTTCTGCCCTGCATACGGTAGTAACGGGTTAGGCCGTCCATAATGGTTTGGTTGAAAGCATGGCCCATGTGCAGGGTGCCGGTTACATTAGGAGGCGGTAATTGGATGGAGAAAGAAGGTTTTTCGGCATCCATATTCGGTTGGAAATAGCCGGCTTGTTGCCAGCGTTGGTAATGTTTGGCTTCGATTTCGGCGGGGTTGTATTTGTTTAGCATGGTTCTGCAGATTGAAATAATGTTTAATCGTGCGATTATAACGTAAACAGCCGTCTGAAACCTAGTTTCAGACGGCTGTTTACGTTATTTAAAATGTGGCCAAACAGCTTGGGTAGGATAAGTGTATCGGTCGCATTGCCTTGAAAAAAGCATCTCTGTAGCACTACGGACACAGATTGTTTGGCAGCATTTTACCTGATCCGATTTCCAAATTTTAGGTTTTCGGTGGGTATATCGGAAAATTAGCTTATCAATTGCTTGATGAACCGCTATCAGCGGTAAGAGTATGTATTTCCCGATTTTTATAGCGGAGCAGCTTTGGTATTATCCGTAGCCGCCGCTTAATTTATGATCTTACTTGCTTTTGGCTTCTTTTTTCAAAGCGGAATATAGATCGGGGTGGCGCTCTTTTAAGAGGGCGGCGATTGTCATATCGATACGGTTGACTTTAGCCAAGTCGATTTTTTCGATATGCACCAAACGGAGCAGTTCGCGTACGGGTTTAGGCATATTTCGGCCTGATTCGTAGCGTGATCCTCCTGATTGTGTGACACCGATACGGCTCCAAAAATCCATTTGGTTCAAGCCGAGTTTTGTGCGAATTTCACGGATATTTTCGATTTGCTCGAACGATTTCATAGCTAGAACTTTCCTTCTTCTCATTATGTTTTAAGGCAGAGCCGTTTTATTTACTGCGGACGCAGTTTCAGACGGCATCTGAATTATTTGCATAATTGTTTATTGTAACAACAGTAATAATAACACTTATTTTGAATAATGGCGCAATGAGTGATTTCAACATAAGTGATTGATGCAGTATAAGCGCTTATCAGTCAGATGCAAGAGGCGGGAATTAAAAAAAATCAAACTGATTGCTTTTATATTGACTATAAAGGAAAAGTTTTAACATAACTTTATAAATCAAAGGTTTCTATGGTTAAGTTTGGTGCCTTCACTCTATCATCATTAATATATAATTATTTCGATTGGGAGATTTTCTAATGAGAAAATTTTATAGAGTGATAGGGAACTTTTAGGTAAAAACAGGAGTGATTGTGAATAGTATTGATTTATCAGAAGTTGATATATTTTTTAATTTAAATGTCATGGAATAATGTGGCGGTAAATAGGGAATTTTTACCCATTTTAGGTTTTTTTTATATGGAAAATATCGGCAAATTTATCATGAATCAGGCGTGAAAGTATAAATGATGCTCATTATGTATATTGAATTTTTGCTTAGGCAAAATGAAACCAAGTGAGATAAATATATAAGGGTCTGTGAGATAAATGGGGTGATGGGGGATTTTGGTGGATGCTGTGGGATGGGGAAATTGTAACTCCGTTGCACAGGGTGCAATAAAATGAACGGGCTTATTTAGCCCGTTTTTTGATGCTCACAATCCTTTGCTGAGAGATTTGAGGGCAATGTCCAATAGGGAGCGTTCGGCTCCTTTTTGAAGTTGACCATTGCCGTTGATGGGAAGGTATGGGCGGGCGGGTATGGTTACTTTTTTTCTGCGCCCGGCCTGACCGCCGAGGTGATGGATGGCGGCATAGGGTTTGTTGCTGCCTATACGGGCGAAGTCGTTGCCGACTTGAGTGCTGATGCTGGCGGCGAGTTGGCCGGTTAGTTGTAGGGTTTTGCCGCCTTCTGCTATTACTCTTTTACTTTTCCCGTCGTCCTCACCCTCCCATTTTTGACCACCCCAATTTTCGTTTTCGAAGTTGTCTTCAGTCATGGATACCATTTCGGTGGCAATGGCTCGCATCATGGGGCGGGTGTTTGTGGCGTTTTTCAGCAGTTGGCTGAGGCCTGCATGTAATTGTTTTTCGTCTAGGCTGATTTCGATCATTTCATTTTAGCCTTTCAATAGTTGCAGCACCCAAGCCAAATCAGTGGCAGACAAAGCAGCTTTGAATTTGCTGTTACCCATCATGGTTTTTAAGGCAATGCGGGCGATGTCGGGATGAGCGGCTTGGGCTTTTTGAACAGCCACCGAAGCCATGCGCGAGAGCATGGTTTTGCCTTGGTTGGCGTTGAAGCCGGGGCTGGGTGCGATGAATTTGCCGTCGATGCGGATGCCTGTGCGCTGGGCATAGCGCTCTTCGCCGGTGTAGTCATTGCGGCCAATGTCTACGGTTTTGGTTTCCAACACCGGGTTGGGCAACACACGGTTTTCACCACGGCTGCGGGATAAGGGGCGCACACGGCAGCGGCAGCGGAAATCCAGCGGCGGATACATGGTATTCCAAACAGGGTCGGTAGCTTCATAGACCTTGCCGTGCAGCAGGCGGTGGCTTTCGCGGGTGCGGCTGTCGTTGATGGCGACGTATTGCCAATACGGGTGGGTATCCACGGAATCCATCATCTCAGCGTAGCGGCCTGCCATATAGGCCGACTGCATGTTGGTCAAATAGATGGTTTTGAGGCGGTGCGGGCTGCCGAGCTGAACGGTTTGGGCTTCGCCGGTGTCGGGGTTGGCCGTCTGAACGCGTCCCCACCAGCCTTTTGCTTGTAAAACGGGGGGGAGCTGTTGGTTGAACTGTTCCAAAGTCAGGCCATTTTCAGCGGCTTTCACTACGGCATCATATATATCGTTTGCTACGTCCATGCCTGCGGTTTTGGCCACGGTAAACGCAGTTGCGTGCGCGTCATCCAGCATGTCTTGCCAATCCCATGAAACAGTCACGCCTTTTTGCTTCAGATATTCGACCGCTGCTTCCGGCTCTAAGCCGAAAATTGCCTTGATGTCTTCCGGATTCATGCGCTCATCTCCTGCGCTGCTTCAATGCGGCCGACCAAATCCGACAGGAAAATCACACGTGCCAGCTCGTTTTGCAAACCGGTGTCATCCATATTCGGGAAATGTTCGGCCAAGCGGTCGAGGATATTGTCTTCTGTTTCGCCGCGCTGCAAATCCTGCACCAATACGGCAGTCAAATCTCGGCCTTGCTGGTTCAGACGATCTGCATCCGGGGCGAGCGTGTCTAAAATCAAGCCTGCATCGGTTTCCGAAAAATCCAAACCTTCGGCAAAATCAGCGGCGGTCGGGGTGATGGCATCTTCTTCAATAATATCGCCGTCTTCCAAGCCATAGGTGCGTTTCCAGTATTGGGAAGTGAATTTCACCCCAGCGCCGGACAACATATTGTCGCGCTCAGCACGCTCTTTCGTGCCTGCTTCTTCATTCTCAAATAGTTCGAATTTTGGGCAAACCACATCGCCGAAATTCAGCGATACCACCCACTCAATCAGCTCGTTAAACGCCGCTTCGACAATTCGGCGGTCACTGTCGCGGATGTCGTCGGCGATTTCCAGGCCTGCGCTGGCACTGGCATGGTTGGTATCTTTGTCGGTAGTCTGGTCTTGGCCGAGCAAGGCGATGTTGATGCCTGATTTGCACTCTTTAAGCAGCTTGTCGAAAGCATCTACTGATGATGATTTGCCGCTGGCTTCGTGAATTTCGACGCTTGAATCATTCGGAATCGTGCCGACCGAATTGCTGACTAAGGCTTCCAGCGCGTCGAGCAGCTTTTCGGTGTCGCTGTGGGTGTTGGAGCGCGGCTCTTTGCCAATCAACCATGGTGCACCGTATTTTTCGGTGAAGCTCACCCAGAATTTCAGGCCGCCGCGCTTGAACGTAACCAGCCAAAAGACCAAGCCCAAATCACCCAAGCCGTATGGATTAAGGTAGTCGTCTTCATGGCGTGGGCAAAGGAATTTATAAGGCGGCAGCGGCTCTTGGCTCAAGCCGTTTTCGGTGAAAATCAATTCTCGGTCATCATTAAAGGCAAACCACTCTTGCGGCTTGGCTACGATTTCAGACGGCAGCCATTGACTGCCTTTCTGCCAGATAACTTCGATGGGCTGATAGCCGAAAAAAGCGGCATTCATGATGTCTTTGCAGAGCTTATAGATATCGACATCAGCAACCAGCCAATTTTCGACAAAATCCAATACACGCTCATCGACGTCATCGCCACTTAATTTCCAATCCAGGCGGGCAACGGCGGCTTTTCGTCGGCGCACGAAGCTGCCGACCAGCTCATCGCGCAACAATTCGCGGTAAACCGAGATTTGCTTGCCCATCTTGCGCAAAATCGGGTCGGGATTCGGCAGCCAACCGCCGAAGCCGTTTAAAAATTGACGCGATACGGCGATGTGGCCGCTTAAATCCTCGGGTTTGAAGGTTACACTGCCGTGTTGGGTTTTGAGTTTGAAATGCGGTTTTTTCATTTTCAGACGGCCTTAAGGTTCATACATCAATTTGAAAACGGAATGCCAAATTATTGGAATAGAACGCAGCCACAGTAATACCATCTGCGCTGTTTTTTTAGGCTTGTAACGCGGATAAAAACAACCTACCAGCCACAATAACGGGTAAATCAGTACACAGTAGAGCACCATCAGTAACTGACAACAAGAAAGTACGGCCGTCATAATCAGGCAGATAAAGTAACTGAAAACAATGCACGGCAGAGAGGCCGCCAGCAATACCGTTTCGGGAAAGTTTAATTTGCTCATATTTAAAATCCTCTTGTCAGTCTGCTGCGGCGTTTGATTTTTCGGCTGGCCACGCGTACTGGCCCGGCATTGAGTTCACGGCTGGCATAATGTGCCAGCACTAAGGCAATCGCCGCGTCGCCGTGACGTTTTTTGCCGTCCTGCCCTTTGGTTCGGGTGTCGGGAATACGCGGCACGCCTTTGACCAGCTCAAACGCACGCAAATCAGCCAAGATGTCTTCGTCGCGCGGCAGGCCGTCGAGTGTGCCGTCTTCCAGTGCGGCTTTGAACGGCGCAGTGTGGCTGCGATACCAGTTTTCCGACAGCATCACGGCTTCCACCGTTTCCGCACCGAATGCATCACGCATGGCTTCGGCCAGTGATTGACCGTTGCCGCGCGCATCCAAGGCTGCGCCGCGCAGGTTGGGCAGCCCGGCCAGCAGGTGTTTCATAATCTGTTCCTGCTGGGCAAAGGGCATATTGCCCAGTTCCAAAATAAACGGTGGTTTCAAAATCAGGTCTTTGCCTTGCAACAGCGGCACGATCACGGTGCGGTCACCCGAGCGGGCAAAGTCTTCGCCGACAAAGGAAACTCGGGTTTTGTCCAAGCCATCCAGCAAGGGCTGCAGCTCATCGGCAATCCAGTCGGCCACTTCCGCCGCGCGGCGTGGCTCAGGCAACAGGCCGAAATCGTCGGTCTGGTCGTAGCGGATAACCGGCGTGTATGGTGTCATGCGGCTTTCAATCAAGGCACGGTTCAGCCATTTGCCGCCGCCGTTTTTCGGGATGCAATCCAACTCTTCAGATGCATCTTCTCCATAGAAATCGCGGATTTCTTTACACCACGCCGCTTCGCCTTCCGGCGTCCAATCTCGACCAAGGCGCAGGCAGATACGACGGTATAAACCTTGTTCGACGGCTTCGTCGAACGTGATACGGTGGAGTGAATACGGTTTTTTTCCGGCGAGGATGTCGGTAATCAGCTCGTTAAAGGGGTTGTCCACGCCGTCGTGGGTGGAGATGATATGCACCTGACCGCCCCACATCAGCAATGCCATTGCGGCTTTAAGTAGCTCGGACAACTGCTCGTGGAACGCGGCCTCATCAATAATCACGCGCCCCTGCTTACCGCGCAGGTTGCTGGGGCGGCTGGATAAGGCGGTAACGCGGTGGCCGGAAGCAAAGCGGATAACGAAAGCCAGCACGGATTTCTTATCATCGC
>NZ_JBLUPI010000010.1:0-82614 GCF_048060015.1 Neisseria sp. S1 | reverse complement strand
CAGCAGAACGGGCGGTTACCTCAAGTACAAAAAATTCAAGCAACTTTTTTTGTACTTTTTTAGATAGTTTACAGTGTGTTATCTTCATTTTTAAAGGGTAACATAACTGCCAATCTAATACAGCCCCAAATTTTTTTCTGCAAACAAAGTTTACCATTTATTCAAAACATTATTTGAAACACTCAAAACGTGGTAACCATATCACCTATATCTTTTATCTTCCAAACAACCTTATGTTCAGACAGCCTTATCTAAATAAATAATAAAAGCCCTGCTTTTGCGGCAGGGCTTTGATAGTGCGATATATTCAGACAACTTTAACCGATAAATTCAACATGGTTATCCAAAATAGTACTGAGGGTTTGACCTGAAGCCATTCCTTTGAAAGTGATACTGTTGTTATAAGTTTGGCCATCGCTGCCCACACCGGTAAAGCTCAAGGTATGAGTTGCATCATTCCAAACAGCACCTTTCAACTGAGCAGGGCTTACCAAGTCGGCAAACACTACTTTATCCACACCGGCCTCAAAATCAGTAATGATATCTTGACCACTGTTGCTGTTGGCCAGGAATACAAACTGATCGGCACCTTCACCGCCAGTCAGCGTATCGTTTCCGGCTCCGCCAAACAGAATGTCATTACCGCTACCACCGTTTAGCGTATCATCTCCACCATCACTGCGGCCATCCAACAAATCTTGCCAGTTGCTACGGATATAGCTATTGATTTGATCGCCGGTAGCATCAACACCACTGTTATCAGTCCACTTAATGTACTCTTTCAGCGCATTAATACTTTGGCCATCATGGTTATCTGCTGTATATACAGTACCAGTGTTAGCATTCACCCAAGACAGATGATCCGTGTTGATTGTATCACCAAACAGAATATCATCACCTGCACCGCCGCTGATTACATCATTTGAAACGCTGTCCAAATGAATTTGGGTAGTACCATGTTGCAATGCGGCATCCAACTCGTCAGGATTGCTAACAATTGTTGACTCACCGGTGTAGCCACTCAGCTTAACAGTACTGTAGCCTGACGGTGCAAAATAATTTTGCCATTCTTGTTTATACACCAACCCACTATCAGAAGTATTATCAAAATACTTCAATGTAGTATCAGCAATACCTTTTGAGAATCCGATAGCATGTACATCAGAAACAGCTGCTAACCCTTTAAAGCTAGACAAGGCGGCATCCATTGATGTTTGTGTTACATAAGCACCATTAATCCAACCGGTTGTACCATAAGTAGTCGGTTCACCATCAGTTAAGAAATAAGTAACATTCTTATAGCCATTTGATGAAACGCTATTTAGCCAAGTTGTCGCATCACGGAAAGCATCATCATAGTTGGTTGCATCCGTAAATGTTAAGCTATTAATCTTATTGATTAATTGATCAACATTGCTGCCATTCAAGTCTTTTATGCTCAACTGCATATTTGATACTTTGTTGAAAGTCATGAATGCAACGTTAATCTTACCATCATGCCCGGCCAAATCATTTGCCAACTTCAACAATGATTTCTTAGCCATCTCACCATAAGTCAAACCATTAGCCGCTTTAAAGAAGTTCATACTGTTCGAATTATCCAAGAGGATCATTACATTGTAATTAGCCCCCGGGGTAATGATGATTTCAGAACCGCCTGTATCGCCGACCAGTACATCATCTCCATTGCCACCTGTAATAACATCAGGCTTGTTAGTGCCAATAACAGATTTATCGCTGGCACCATTAATCGTAATAGTCAGCTGGGCAGTACTACGGTCACCGTCTGCATCAGTAACGGTATAACTGAAGGTTTCTTTCAGAGTTTCACCGTCTTTCAATGCTTTAACAGCTGGGTTTGCAGAGTTCAAATCGTATTTGTAGTTACCTGCTGCATCCACCGTCAAGACACCGTAATTTCCAGTTGGTTTGGCAACACTTACAGTTACAGGCGTATCCGCACCAATTACATCATTCGTCAACAAGTTACCGCTTACGCTAGCATCTCCCTCATTGATGGCCTTCGCATCATTAGCTGCAACCGGAACAGTATCTGTAATGACGACATCCAAGCTGTCCATCACCATATTACCCGCTTTATCACGTACGGTTACGATGAAGCTGTCACGTACTGATAAATCTCCCTGGCTGTGATCTTGTGCTTTATTAGCTTCTTTATAAGTGTAAGAAACCACACCGGTAGAAGCATTGTATTCGGTAATCGTCAAGGTACCTTTAGCAGTGGTAATAACTACAGGCGTAGAAGTAGTAGCAGAAGTTACATCTTTGCCACCAACGGTCACGGAAGCTACACCATTACTATCGCTAACTTTAATAATACCGCTTACGCTAGCACCTGAAGCCTCTTTCACTGCAAGATTGGCGTCATTCACAGATACAGTCGGATTAACAGTATCAATACTACCTAAATCTCGTGCCCTTGCTTCATTACCGGCCGGATCTTTTACGGTAACTGTTGCAAGATAATTACCGTCCGCAAGCGGATTCGGAACATCTGCACGGTATGTACCATCTTGCTGCACTACTGCCGTGAAGGTTTGTACTTGGCTATTGCTGTCTGTAACAGAAATAGTTACTACCGAACCGGCAGGTGCATTCGTCGTACCTGTAATAGTCGGTGTATTGTCATTACTGTTATCAGGAGCATCCACAGTAATATTCGGAGCAGTCAAGTCGGTAGCTTTGGTTACGTCTACGTCAGTAGCTGTATTACCTGCTTTGTCGGTAACGCTGGCGCTAAAGCTGTAAGCTTTACCGTCGGTAATCCAAGCAGCTCCCGCAGGTACGGCAGTACTCCATGTACCGTTAGTCACGGTAGTGGTGTAGCTGGCTACTTCTTTAGTGCCGTCCAATACTTTCACGACTACGGTCTGACCGTTCTCCGCATCGGTTACACCCGATACGTTGAAGCCGTTTTGTTTGTCGGCCGCATTGATTACAGCATAGCCGTCGGCATCGGTCGCACCTTGGTTCTCACCTGCAATGTGGTTGATATCGATAGAGACCTTTCCATCCACTGTGTACGGACGGGTAGCAGTTATCGTACCGGTATTGCCTGCCGCGTCTGTAGTCGTGATGCTGGCATCTACTACCTTATCCGCATCGGCCGCCAAATCGCTACCTTTGACTTTAACGGTGAAGTTACCTTGTGCATCTACTTTGCTTGTGTAACTGTTGCCGTTAACCACTACGGTTACGACGTCTCCGGCTTTAAATTCACCGCTTACTTTGCCTACCACCGGAACTTCAGCAGCAACAGATTCTTGGCCGTTCAATACGTCATCACCTGCCACACTGCTGATAACCAGTTTGGTCGTATTGGCATTCGGAGCAGTCAAGTCGGTAGCTTTGGTTACGTCTACGTCAGTAGCTGTATTACCTGCTTTGTCGGTAACGCTGGCGCTGAAGCTATACGCTCTACCGTCGGTAACCCAAGCAGCTCCCGCAGGTACGGCAGCACTCCATGTACCGTTAGTCACGGTAGTGGTATAGCTGGCCACCTCTGTGTTGCCATCCAATACTTTCACAACTACGGTCTGACCGTTCTCCGCATCGGTTACACCCGATACGTTGAAGCCGTTTTGTTTGTCCGCCGCATTGATTACAGCATAGCCGTCGGCATCCGTCGCACCTTGGTTATCACCGGCAATGTGGTTGATGTCTATAGTAGGTGCTTTGGTATCAACATTAACACTGTCGCTGCCTTTGGGGCCGGTATTGCCGGCCGCGTCGGTTACGGTCGCGCTTACTTCTAGCGGCCCGTCCGTCGGAATCTTGTCTTCCGGCACGGTTACGGTAACACCGCCCGCGATGTCTTCCGGCGTCAGCTCTTTGGTAAAGTCCGGTTTGCCGTCGCCGTCATAGTCAACTTCCAATACGTCGCCCGGCTTCGCGTCTTTCGGCGGGGTGATCAATACTTCTACGCCGCCTTTGGCTTCTTCGCCGTTCACATAGCCGTCGCCGCCGTCTTTGATTTCAACTGTCGGCGCACCCGGTGCTTGGGTGTCGATCTCGGCGCTGTCGCGGCCTTTCTCGCCGCTGTTGCCGGCTGGATCGGTCACCCAGGCCTCTACGGTCAGGGTCTTACCTTCGCCGGGATTCTTAACGCCCGGTACGTCTACGCTGCCTTTAACGATGTCGGCTTCCGTCAGTACGTGGCTGAAGTCGGGTGTGCCGTCGCCGTTGGTGTCGACGTTCAGCGTGTCTCCCGCTACGGCTGTCGCCGGCAGCGCTACGTTGACGCCGATGTCGCCGTTCAGTTCTTTACCGTTAATGAAGCCGTCGTTGTTCGCGTCTTCGGTAATGGTCACGATCGGTTTGCCCGGTGCGCTCAGTTGCAGACGGGCGCTGTCGTTAACCGGACCGGCGCTGTTGCCTGCCGCATCACGGATAGAGGCGGTCGCTACGAAGTCGGTGTTGTCACCCGTCGGATTGAATTTCACGTCCACGTAACCGGCTTTTACTTGCTCCGGTGTCAGCATGATCACTTTGTCGGTATTGCCGCTGCCGCTTACCGTCAGGGTATCGCCGGCTGCCGCGCCTTCCGGCAGGGTAACGCGTACATCGATGTCGTTGCCTTTCAACTCGGCCGCGTTGATGTAGCCGTCGTTGTTGGCATCTTCGGTAATTTCGATCACCAGACCTTTGTATACGGTAGTGTCTACGGTGGCGGAATCGGTACCCGCCGGACCGGTGTTACCGGCTACGTCGGTTACGGTCGCGCTTACTTCGATCTTACCGCCGTCTTGCGGTGCCGGCAGGGTAACTTCTACTTTGCCTGCGGCAATTTGTTCGGGCGTCAGTACGACTTTTTGTTCGTTGCCGGCGTTGTCGGTGACGGTCAGGGTATCACCCGCAACCGCTCCTTTCGGCAACTCTACCGATACGTTGATGTCGCCGTCCAATTCGTCCGCGTTGATGTAGCCGTCGTTGTTTTTGTCTTCAACGATGGTGACTACCGGTGCGCCAGGCTCGTCCAGTTTCAACGTCGCTTTGTCTTCGGCAACATTGCTCTTATTGCCTGCGGCATCGCTCACTTGCGCTGTGGCGACAAACTCGGTGCCGTTGCCCGGTGCGGTGAAGCTGGTGCTGACTTTGCCCGCATCGATATCGGCCTGGGTCAGCGTGATTTCTTTCGGGGTGTTGCCCGTGGCGGTCACGACCAGCAGATCACCCGCCACTGCCTGTTTGGGCAGGGTAACGGTAACGTCGATGCTGCCTTGCAGCTCTTCTTTGCTGATGAAGCCGTCGTTATTGGCATCTTCGTCAATCACGATGCTGACGCCGTCTGAAACCAAATCGCTCAGATCCAGTTTGGCGCTGTCGCGGCCTTCCTCGGAAACGTTGCCGGCTTTGTCCGCAATCACTGCGGTCACAACCATTTCGCTGCCGTGGGCCGGTGCGTCGAATTCGGTGGTCACGTAGCCTTTGGCTTTGTCTTCGGCCGTAACGGTCACTTCTTTGGTAACGCCGCCCGAAGTCACTTTCACAACGTCGCCTACGGATACTTTGTCTCCGTCGAAGCTGACTTTAACGTCTACCGCGCCATCCAGCTCTTCGCGGTTGATGAAGCCGTCGTTATTGGCATCTTCGGTAATTTCCACTACCGGTGCTACGCCGTTGTTCGGTACGGCAGTATCGGCTTGGGTGCTGTCGCTGCCTTTGGGGCCGGTGTTGCCCGCCGCGTCGGTTACCGTCGCTTCAACCACCAGTTTGCCATCCGTCGGAATCTTGTCTTCCGGTACGGTTACGGTTACCCCGCCCGCAATGTCTTCCGGCGTCAGCTCTTTGGTAAAGTCCGGTTTGCCGTCGCCGTCATAGTCAACTTCCAATACGTCGCCCGGCTTCGCGTCTTTCGGCGGGGTGATCAATACTTCTACGCCGCCTTTGGCTTCTTCGCCGTTCACATAGCCGTCGCCGCCGTCTTTGATTTCAACCGTCGGCGCACCCGGTGCTTGGGTGTCGATTTCGGCGCTGTCGCGGCCTTTCTCGCCGCTGTTGCCGGCAGGATCGGTCACCCAGGCCTCTACGGTCAGGGTCTTACCTTCGCCGGGATTCTTAACGCCCGGTACGTCTACGCTGCCTTTAACGATGTCGGCTTCCGTCAGTACGTGGCTGAAGTCGGGTGTGCCGTCGCCGTTGGTGTCGACGTTCAGCGTGTCTCCCGCTACGGCATCTCGTGGCAACGTTACAGTTACATTGATATCACCATCTAATTCATCAGAACTGATATAGCCATCATTATTTTTATCTTCGATAATAGTTACAACAGGAACACTTGGCGCCATTGTATCTACCGTTCCAGGATCAGTAGCAGTAGCTGTTTTACCAGCCTTATTATTCACAGTTGCTTCAGCAGTATACTCTCCATCAGCCAAAGGCTCTTTTACATCCACTTCATAGGTGCCGTCATCTTTAACTGTAGTAGTAACTGTTTGTTGCTTGCCTTCCGCGTCTGTAATCAATACAGAAACTGTTTGTCCCGGCTCAGCATCAGTCTTACCACTAATAGTCGGGGTATTATCATTAGTCAGGTCTGGCGCATCAACTGTGATTTCAGGAGCAGGAAGCTCTGGAACTGGAGTATCGTTATTATTACCCCCTTGCGCTCCCAATGCGGCCAACGGCATCAAAGCCAATAACCATAATGGATTCGGCATCCATAAAGCTTGGATCACTTCTCCACCCAAAGCTTGACCGGCTTGTACTTCTTCAGCCAGCAAGGTTACCGCATCCTCCGGAAGGGTACTTTCTGGGATATAGGGATAAATATTACCGTTCTCATGCTGCCCGATCAGCAAGCTATCTTTATACGCACTGGTTTTACCCGAGTAGTATCCCTCAATCACTAAATCGGGATTAGCAATATCTGTACCTTCAACCGCTACAAACAAGTCGTCCCCAACACGCTTAATCATGATATTTTCAGGGCCGAACTGAGTTAGGTCATCAATAAATTGATAATTCACACCCGGTTGCGCCGCAATACGGACAGCCTCACCACTGGCAGTCTGAATTTTGATGCTTTCCACTACTTCTTTAGCATTATTAATATTGAGCGTAATGTTTTTCGCCATTTGATTCACCTTATCTTTTCTATTTTATTTGATATATGTATTTATTTTTACTAATTTATTTTGCAGCTTTTTCACCATGAAGCAGAATCTCTACCCTACGATTAGGCTGATCACACTCTTGGCGAGCTTTGGCATTTTTCGGATGTTGAGCACGGCAGTTAGTTACCAACAACTCTTTTTTACCGCGTCCCTCGGCAACAATCATTCCACCTTGGAGGCCACTTTCCATCAACGCTTTTTTCACAGTAGCAGCACGAGCAGTCGACAATTTATTGTTATAAATATCACTACCTTCCGGATCGGTATGACCGATTACGGAAATGCTGCTGACCCGATTGAGATTTTGCTTGATATCATCAGAAACTGCAGCTACCTCACGTTTACCCTGAGGCAACATATCTTTATATTCGGAACGATCAAATTTAAATAAAGCCGAAGCCTGCAAGCTGTATTTTTTCAATACTTCGGCACATTGGCTGGCTTTTGATACGCGTGACAAAGTATGGTTTTGCTGCTGAACGCCTTTTAAATCAGCCTCAGCCTGCTCCGGAGTTACGGGTTCCAAAGCCGGCTGGCCATTATTGTTGGTAATTTTAAAGAAAGATACAGCCGCCTCAGGAAGATTATAGTAATCCCCTAAGTCGGCCTTTTTACGATATGCGCGATCTTGATTTGTAAAATCCGCATGGAAACGTTGATTTTGCGCACATACTGTTTCCTGACGGTATGCATTGGGCTGCAGCGAACCCAGATATTCACCATTTACATAAATATTTACCGTTGGTCCGTCAATTGCGTCACTAGATCGGTAAAACACTACTGAAGAGCGCCCCTCTGGAACTGAAGTGCTGTATACAATGTCTTTAGTATCAACCCAAGTCACTTTAGAGTGAGTGACGCAACCTGTAGCGAAAAACGGTAACAAAACCCAAACTAAATGGCGACGAGAAAACATCATGACAGGCTCCTAATTTTATTTGAATATAAATTTTAATAAATTGTTTTAATTTTAAGAGGTTAACTTAAGACAGAAACATCCCCGATATATCTGCCGAAACAAAATCCCCAGCAAATCGGCAGACAATAGATAATAACCCCTTTACTATATTTAAGATGATAAAGGCATTTTATCTCGCATTTCTTTAGCATACCTATACGGTTAGTTAACCTGATAAGTGGTAGTTTCACCCGTTACTTTTCTGCAACAATCCGCTTTACACAAGTAATTTAGAGTAATCAGCTTAGGATATAATTCGAATATTCAAATTTATCCGGCGACCAATCAAATATTCCACTTGAAATTTAAACCCGTCTTGCACTATATAATCCAAGTATTTTCTATCCGAAAAATCCATCACTTAATAATAATTTTCAGCTAAAATAGCAGTCTTTTTTCAAAGCAAACTTCACCGACATGCGCCTTACCCATATTAAACTTGCAGGGTTTAAATCTTTTACCGATCCCACAACCATTCACGTACCGGGACAACTCGTTGCAGTAATAGGCCCAAACGGCTGCGGAAAATCCAACGTAATCGATGCAGTTCGCTGGGTACTGGGAGAGGCTTCCGCCAAGCAATTACGCGGTGAAAGCATGCAGGATGTGATTTTTAATGGTGCGGCGACCCGCCGTCCCGCTCCACGCGCTTCTGTAGAGCTTGTTTTCAATAATGCAGACCACTCTCTACAAGGACCGTGGGGGCAATATGCTGAAGTCAGTATCAAACGCCAACTGACCCGACAAGGAGAATCCACCTACTTTATCAATAATCAAGTTGTCCGCCGCCGAGATATCACCGACCTTTTCTTGGGAACGGGTGTGGGCGCGCGTGGTTATGCCGTTATCGAACAAGGCATGATTTCCCGGATTATCGAAGCGCGCCCCGAAGAGTTACGTGCATATATAGAGGAGGCGGCAGGCGTATCTAAATATAAAGAGCGGCGCAAAGAAACAGAAGGCCGTCTGAAAGATACCCGCGAGCATTTGCAACGTTTGGCAGATTTGCAAAACGAATTGGCCCGCCAGGTTGAAAAACTTGAAAAGCAAGCCGAAACGGCCCAACGCTACAAAACCCTTACACAACAGCTATCAAAGCAACAAGATTTACTGGATTACCTGCAATGGCAACAAGCCTTGGCTAATGCAGACAAAGCTACTGCACAACACCGGCAGTTCCAACAACAACAAGACGAAACGGCCGCGCAAATCCAAGCTTTGACAGAACAAATTCATGCACTGCAAGCTACAGAGCAAGCGCAACAGATACAAGTACAAGATATCAGCAACCGTCGCAGTGTGCTGCGTGAACAAATCGCCCGCCTAGAAGAACAAATCCGCCACCAACAAACCCTACACCAGCGTATCGAACGTGATAAAGCAGCGGCACAAGCCCAGTTGCAGCGTATCCACCAGCAACAGCAAGAAATTCATGCGGAGATTGAAGAACACGATATCCAAATTGAAAACAAGCAAGTTGAGCTAGCCGAACTGGCGATGCAAGTTGCCGAGCATGAAGAACGCCTGCCCGAGCTTGAAGAAGCGCAATCTAATTTAAACAATGCATTCCAAGCCCAACAAGACGAATACAACCGTATCAAGCGTGAATTGGCTCTCAAACAACAACAGTTGGCTCACGCCCAAGCAACCGTCAAACAGCATGCTCAGCGCCGCCAACGCTTAGACGAAGAAAATAAGGCCTTGAACCTGCCCGCCGGAGCAGATACCGAAGCAGCGCAAGAGCAGGCAGCCTTATTGCAAAGCCAACAAGAACATTATGAAGAACAATTGCTGGCTGCGGAAACACAACTTGAAACCCTGCAAAATGATTTTCAGACGGCCTCGGCGAATCATCAGTCAATTCAACAGCAACACATCACACTAACCGCCCAACAACAGGCTCTTACCCAATTACTTGCGCAAGACAATGCCAACAGCGATTTCTGGCAGCATACCGACGCTGTAGAAATGCCCCAACTTTGGCAACACATACAAGCACCAGCCCAATGGCAGCATGCCCTAAGTGCATTTCTGGCCGAACGACTGCATGCCCGAGCCGTACCAGTTACATTCCACCCTCCTACCCCTCTACCGAACGGGCGGGCAGCTTGGATCGACAACAAACTCAGCAGCGGCCTAAAAAAATCACTGCCGGCTCAGGCCCTTCTTAACCAAATTCATGCTCAAGGCGCATTCCAAGCTGCTTTGCACCATTGGTTGGACGGCGTATTATGCGCCCCGGATCTAGACTATGCCCTTGCCCACCAAGGCGACTTACAAGGCAAACAACTTTGGCTTACTCCAGAAGGACACCAAGTCGACCGAGCCGGCGTATTACTTTACGCAGAGGCAGGGCAAGAAAATCTAATTTCCCGTAAGGCCCGCTTAGACGAGCTTAACACCGAATTGGCTACACTCACACCAAAGCTGGCGGCAGCAGAACAACAACGTAACCAAAGTCATAGCGCCCTTCTTGCCGCCGAACAACACTATAAAAACCTACAACAGCAGCAGAAGCAACACAATCAACAGTACCAGGCCGCTCAAACCCGTGCAGCCGAACTACTGGCCCGTACCAACCAAGGGCAAATCCGCCGCGAACATATCACCCGGGAACTACTGCAACTCGAAGAAGAGCAGCTGATACTCGAGCAAACTTCAGACGGCCTCGAAGACGACATCGCCACACTCACCGAAGCATGTTCGGAGCTGGAAACACAACAACAAACCACTTCGGGCAGCCGCCAACAGCAACAAAACCAACTCAAGCAGGCGCAACTCGCCCTTTTAGAAGCCAATCGCCAATACGGCTTGGTCGAAGTAGCCGTACACAAACTGCAACAGCAAAAACAAAGTCGAGAGCAACAGCTTGTCCAGCTCGAGCAACAAACGCTTGACTGGCAGGAACGCCAAAGCGAACTGGCACTGGCTTACGAAGCCGAACAGCAAAATGACGAACAACACATCAAACTACAAAGTTTGGGTGAAGAAGTACAAACCTTGGATGAAGCGTATCTCGGTATCCAAGATCAGCTTTCAGCCACACAGGAACAAGGGCGGCAACAATATACACAGCAACAGGCTCTATCGGCAAAACTGCCCCAGCTGCAAGCCGCCACACAAACCGCCCTGCTGCAACAGCAAGAAGCCTTGCTTAATGCCAAACGTTTCCACGAAAATCTCGCCGTTCGCAATGCTGATCTAAGTGAACTCGAAAACCTCGCAGATGCCTCGGGTAATCTCAACGCACTAAGTGAAGATATCAGCAATTTGGCACAAAAAATCCAAGCACTCGGTGCCGTAAACCTGGCCGCACTGGAAGAGCTGGAAGAAGCACGTGAACGCGACGGCTATTACCGAAGCCAAAGCGAAGACGTACAATCCGCTATTGATTTGCTCGAAGAAGCCATCTCTCAAATCGACGACGAAACAAAAGCGCGCTTTAAAGAAACCTTCGATGCGGTTAATGAAAAGGTACAAACCTTCTTCCCGACCCTTTTCGGCGGCGGCGAAGCAAAGCTGCATATGATAGGCGACGATTTGCTCTCAGCGGGCGTATCCATCATGGCCCGCCCGCCCGGCAAGAAAAACAGTACTATCCACCTGCTCAGCGGCGGAGAAAAAGCCCTTACCGCCATGAGCTTGGTGTTCGCACTCTTCAGCCTAAACCCCGCACCTTTCTGCCTGCTGGACGAAGTCGATGCACCGCTGGATGACGCCAATACCGGCCGCTTCTGCAATCTGGTGAAAGAAATGTCGGCACAAACCCAGTTCCTCTATATTTCCCATAACCGGCTCACCATGGAAATGGCCGAACAGCTGATCGGTGTAACCATGCAGGAAAAAGGCGTATCGCGTATTGTGGCCGTTGATATCCAACAAGCACTCAGTATGGCCGAGCCTGCATAATTTGCCACAATTGAAACAGGCCGTCTGAAAATATCCGTAAGAAAATTCAGACGGCCTCAATATTTATAACCCGATAAAATAGAAAACACATCATATCTAATATCGGTAACAGGCTTACATACATATTTATATTATGCCGATAAAAAGATTATTCCTCGCGGCTATTACACGGCCACAAACTATTCTTGTAAAGTTTCAGACGGCCTCTAAAAAGCCGAAAAACAAATCTGCTTAAACAGCAAATACAACAATAAAATGCATATCCGCAAACTGTTTACCTGCTTAATCGCCTAGTTCTACTATAATCAATAGTATTCCACTGCCATCGATTAAGTCATCCTAATGAAAACCCTGTTCCAATCCACCATTCTCGCCGTTTCCATTCTCCAACTGGCCGCCTGCGGCAGTAGCAAAGCACCTAAAACCAAAATAAGCAGTATTCAAACTCAGAAAATCAAAATCACCCACATCGGCCGTGATCAGGCCTCTCAAGAGCTGATGTTACACAGCATGAGCCTGATCGGCACACCTTATAAATATGGTGGCAACAGCACGGCTACAGGTTTTGATTGCAGCGGCATGGTACAGTTTGTTTATCAAAACGCTCTCGGCGTACAACTGCCCCGTACCGCACGCGATATGGCTGCG
Source organism: Neisseria sp. S1 (assembly GCF_048060015.1). Lineage (NCBI taxonomy): Bacteria > Pseudomonadati > Pseudomonadota > Betaproteobacteria > Neisseriales > Neisseriaceae > Neisseria > Neisseria sp. S1. Next base: position 69,963 of record NZ_JBLUPI010000010.1, on the reverse strand, counting down.
GCCGCCCGCCCTATTTCCCCCAAAAACCTTAAAACGGGAGATTTGGTTTTCTTTAACACCGGCGGCTCCAGTAAATATTCCCACGTTGGCCTTTATATCGGCAACGGCCAATTCATCCACGCGCCCTCAAGCAGAGGAACCATCCGTACCGAACAAATGAACAATCGTTATTTTGCCGACCGTTATGTCGGTGCCGGTACATTTTTCTGATTAGCCCCAAAAACAGAAATTTTATAACACTATTTCAAGCAAAATGCCGCCGGACAAGAAATTTTGTTAGAATATAGCCCGCTCAACAATCACTTTTCTTTATCATTCTATTTTTTATGATAAATCCAAACTAAACACTAGGAGTTTTTAATGTCTTCCCAACTGATTTTGGTATTAAACTGCGGCAGTTCTTCTTTAAAAGGCGCCGTGCTCGACAATGGCAGCGGCGAAGTGATCCTGAGCTGCTTGGCGGAAAAACTAAATCTGCCGGATGCCTACATCACCTTTAAAGCAAACGGCGAAAAACACAAAGTAGAATTAACCCAACAACCCGACCACACCGGTGCCGTAGGCGCTCTGATGGAAGAATTGCAAACCCGCAACCTGGCCGACCGCGTAGCCGCCGTTGGCCACCGTGTAGTAAGCGGCGGCGAAACATACAGCGATTCAATCCTGATTAATGAAGACGTTATAGCCGGTATCGAAAAATGTATCCCGCTGGCACCGCTGCACAACCCTGCCAACCTACTGGGTATCCGCGCCGCACAAACCATTTTCCCCGGTCTGCCCAATGTTGCCGTATTCGATACCGCATTCCACCAAACCATGCCCGAACACGCCTACACTTACGCCGTGCCACGCGAACTTTACCGCAAATACGGCCTGCGTCGTTACGGCTTCCATGGTACCAGCTACCGTTTCGTTGCCGACGAAGCTGCCCGTTTCTTGGGTAAAGACAAAAACAGCCTGCGCATGGTAATCGCCCACCTCGGCAACGGCGCATCTATTGCCGCCGTTCAGAACGGCGAATGCCGCGACACCAGCATGGGCTTAACCCCTTTGGAAGGCTTGGTTATGGGTACCCGCAGCGGCGACATTGATCCTAGCGTATTCTCTTTCCTTGCCCAAAACACCGGCATGACCATCACCGAAATCACTGATTTACTCAATAAAAAATCAGGTCTGCTGGGTATTTCCGAGCTCTCCAGCGACTGCCGTACTATTGAAGAAGAAGCTGCCAAAGGCCATGAAGGCGCAGTGTTGGCACTGGAAATCTTTGCTTACCGTTTGGCCAAATACGTTGCTGGCATGGCTGTTGCGGCAGGTGGCATCGATGCGCTGGTATTCACCGGCGGTATTGGTGAAAACTCAGACGTTATCCGCGCCAAAGTATTGGGCTACCTCGCATTCTTGGGTTTCGACGCAGATGCGGAAGCCAACCAAAAAGCACGCTTCGGCAATGCGGGCGTTATCACCGCCGAGGGCCGCGGCCCCGTAGCAGTTGTAATTCCGACCAACGAAGAGCTGATGATCGCACAAGACACCGCTGCTTTATCTGGTTTGGCATAACCAATTTTTCCTTTGCAAATCCCCTGTTTAAAGCAGGGGATTTTTTATTTTTATCCCCGATACATGATAGCTTATATTAATAAAGCCGGAACACCTGCAATCAGCATATCCTCTGCACCTAAAGCCATCTGAAACAACTAATCCGTCATATATATAACGAAATTGCATTTTATTAAAACAAACCATTCTTTCCCTTTTTCAGACGGCCTCGCTAAAGTAAAGCCCAAATTTCAAGCCATCTGCAAAAGGAAAAAGCCATGTCCGCAAATACCGCACCCGTTTTGCGCTTTATCACAGCCGGCAGCGTTGATGACGGTAAATCCACTCTCATCGGCCGTTTGCTTTACGACAGCAAAACCCTGCTCACCGACCAACTCGAAAAGCTCAACCGGGATGCAGCCGAGGGCCGCAATATAGATTTCGCCAGCCTGACCGACGGCCTCGCCGCCGAACGCGAACAAGGCATTACTATCGATGTTGCCTACCGCTATTTTGCTACCGCCAAGCGTAAATTCATCATTGCCGATACGCCCGGTCACGAACAATACACCCGCAACATGGTAACCGGAGCGTCCACCGCAGATGCTGCGATTATTTTGATTGACGCCACCCGCGTGGACTTTTCCACCTCGCCCGCCGCCTTGCTACCGCAAACAAAACGCCACAGTGCGATTTTAAAACTGCTGGGCTGCCCGAATATCATCGTAGCGGTAAACAAGCTGGATCTGCTTGATTTTGACGAAAACCGTTACCGTGCGATTACCGAATCCTATGCCGCCTTAGCCGCCCAAATCGGCTTACAAGCAACTATCCATTATCTGCCGATTAGCGCATTGCAAGGCGACAATATCGTTTCAACCAGCCCGCATACGCCTTGGTATCAAGGCCAACCGCTGCTGCCGCTGCTCGAGAGTCTGCCCGTCGCCGGCCAAGGCCGTGCCGACTTGCCTGCTCATTTTCCCGTTCAGCGCGTTGCCCGCCAAGACGGCAGCAGCAGTGACGACTTTCGCGGGTATCAAGGCCGCTTGGAGTCTGGCCGCCTGAAAAAAGGCGACGAAGTGATTATACAGCCTTCTGGAAAAAACGCCCGTATCGGCGCAATTTACAACCCGGACGGTGAAACCGAATCCGCCGAAGCAGGTGAAACCCTCACTATCACGCTTGATCAAGACATTGATATTTCCCGTGGCGACAGCATCTTAGCCGCCACCCACACCGCCCGCCCCGGTCAAAACTTTCAGGCGGCCTTATGCTGGTTTGACGAAACGCCGCTCAATCTGCGCCGTAAATATCTGCTGAAACAAGCGACCCAAACTACCGCCGTAAAAATCAATGAAATTTCCTACATTTGGGATGTACATACATTAAGCCATGTGCAGTCCGCCACCGAACTGAAACTAAACGATATCGGCAGCATTAGCCTGAAAACACAGCAACCGCTTACTGCTACCACATATGAAGAAAATCCGGCTACCGGCTCGTTTATCCTGATCGACGAAGCGACACACCACACCGTTGCCGCAGGCATGATCAGCAGCACGCAGGCACAAAGTACATTTGAAATTTAACCGGCTACTATTTGATTGAATGACCGGCAAACACACTCTATTTAAAGATGCCGTCTGAATGTTTCAGACGGCATCTTTTATCGTTTCTAAATATCAGTCGGATAATCCGTATTGGCTATCCCTTTTTGTTACTGACTTTTACCTCAATATTCCGACCATTTTTAGCACCCGGCTTACGCACCATACACCCGGGGTATATAACCAAACTTCATTTACATACAATAAACCATTCTTTCCCTTTTTCAGACGGCCTCGCTAAAGTAAGCATCATCAAAATTCCCTTACTTTACGATTATGTTGCTACTGAAAACCCCGAGCGTACTACCCGGCTTCAAAATCAGCTTCGGCCTAACCGTTTTATGCCTTTCGCTGCTGGTGGTGCTGCCCTTTGCCATGATGGCGGTTCAGGCGGCAGATATCGGTTGGAACGGCTTTTGGCGTACCATTTCCGAGCCAAATGTTTTAGCCGCCGTATGGCTCAGTCTGAAAATGTCTTTTTACGCCATGCTTACCAATATTGTCTTCGGCACATTAGTAGCGTGGGTCTTGGTGCGTTACGACTTTCCCGGCAAAAGCTTGGTCAATGCTTTGGTTGATCTGCCTTTTGCCCTGCCTACCGCAGTAACCGGTATCGCTTTGGCCACTCTCTATGCGCCTAACGGCTGGCTAGGCCGCTGGTTTGTTCCGTTTGATATCAAAATCGCTTTCACACCCATTGGTATTTGGATTGCATTGGTTGTTGTCAGCCTCCCCTTTATCGTGCGGGCGGTACAGCCTGTTTTGGAAGAGCTTTCCGGCGAATATGAAGAAGCCGCCGCCACGTTGGGCGCAAGCCGCTTCACCACGTTCCGCCGCGTACTACTGCCCGAAATCACCCCTGCTCTGCTTACCGGCGCAGGCATGATGTTTGCCCGTGCTACGGGAGAATACGGCTCCGTGATTTTTATTGCCGGCAACATCCCCATGGTGTCGGAAATCTTGCCTCTTATCATTACCGGCAAACTCGAACAATTCGACGTAACCGGCGCCTCGGCAGTAGCCCTATTCATGCTGATGATTTCATTTGTGATTTTATTCGCCCTTAATATCGGCCAATGGGCTTTGAGCAAACGGGCCGGTGCAAAAGCCTAGCTTTTATAAGGCTAAAAAAAGGCCGTCTGAAAATAATAAAGACAAAAAGTAGAGAAACATGAAAACGAATATTTCCAATCCTAACCTAACCGAGTCGAAATGGCTGCGCGGTATCCTGATTGGCACTGCGCTCACCTTTTTACTGCTGATGCTGGTGGTACCGCTGGCCGCCGTATTCTACGAGGCTTTGAAAGGTGGCTGGAACCTTTATCTTCAATCGCTAACCGATCCTGAAGCTTGGTCTGCCATCCGCCTGACATTAATTACCGCAGCCATTGTGGTGCCCGTTAACGCTGTACTAGGCGTAGCCATGGCCTGGCTATTGACCCGTTTCGATTTTCGCGGCAAACAGCTTCTCACTACCTTGCTGGATTTACCGTTTTCCGTGTCGCCCGTTGTTGCCGGTTTGATGTTTGTTCTGCTTTTCGGCGCACACACCGCATTCGGCGGCTGGCTTGAAGCACAAGGCATCCAAATCATTTTTGCCATTCCGGGCATTATTCTGGCCACCCTGTTTGTTACTTTTCCCTTTGTCGCGCGCGAGCTAATTCCGCTGATGCAGGCACAAGGCGACAGCGAAGAGCAAGCCGCACTGATTTTAGGTGCATCCGGCTGGCAGATGTTTTGGCGCATCACCCTGCCCAACATCAAATGGGCGCTGCTGTACGGCATTATCCTGACCAATGCCCGCTCTATGGGCGAATTCGGCGCAGTCAGCGTTGTTTCAGGGCATATCCGCGGCGAAACCAATACCGTGCCGCTGCTGGTCGAAATTTTCTACAACGAATACAACTTTACCGGCGCGTTTGCCTTATCAAGCATCTTGGCACTGCTGGCTTTGGCCACCCTTGCCGTACAAAACATCATCAGCCGCATTCAAGAACGTAAACTTGCCGCCGCCGAAAGGAGCAGCGTATGAGCATCACCATCCAAAATTTGAACAAATCTTTCCAAAACTTTCGTGCGCTCAACAATATCAACCTCAACGTACCTACAGGTAAGCTCACTTCCCTACTGGGCCCTTCCGGTTGCGGAAAAACTACCCTGCTGCGCATTATTGCCGGTTTGGAAAATGCCGACAGCGGCAAAATCCTGTTTGACGGGCAAGACGTTACCGACAAACATGTACGCGAGCGTAAGGTAGGCTTCGTATTCCAACACTACGCTCTGTTCCGTCACATGAACGTATTCGATAATATCGCTTTCGGCCTGACCGTGCTGCCAAAAGCTCAACGCCCGGGTAAAGCCGAAATCCGCGCGCGTGTCGAAGAGCTGCTGCAGCTGGTACAACTTTCCCATTTGGCCAAGTCTTACCCGCACCAGCTATCAGGCGGCCAACGCCAACGCATCGCCTTGGCACGCGCATTGGCAGTCAAGCCGAAATTGTTGCTGCTCGATGAGCCGTTCGGCGCGTTAGATGCCAAAGTACGCAAAGAATTGCGCGTTTGGTTGCGCGATATCCACCACGAGCTGGACATCACCAGTATTTTGGTTACACACGACCAAGAAGAAGCACTGGAAGTATCCGATGAAATCGTTGTGATGAACCACGGCTGCATCGAACAAATAGGCACTGCCGACACACTCTACCGCCGCCCGGCCAATGCTTTCGTTACCGAGTTTCTCGGTGAAACCGATGCCTTCGAAGGGCGTATTGAGAAAGGTGCTTGGACATACAACGGCTTCAAGTGGTCGCTGGATAGCACTGCAGCCTGGCAGGAGCAGACCGCTACCGGCTATATCCGCCCGCACGAATGGACGATTGCCGAAAATGGTAATACCCCGATGCTGCAAGCCCGTATTCAAAAAATCCATGCTGCAGGCGCACTTACCCATCTGACTATGCAACCAATGCACGACAAGCGCGATATCCATGTCAGCTTTGCCGACAGTGAAGTTGCCCACCGCGGTTTGGCAGTCGGACAAGAAATCGCACTCACCCCCAAACAAATTTATATATTCTCGCAAAACGAGCTGATTGATTATTCGATTTAAACAGCCCGTCTTGTTTCAGACGGCCTTCTTTAACAAGGAAGGCCTTTTGTCTTGCTCTCTGCCGACTGCACCCGACCAGTACCAACTGCTTTTGAAATATGAAGTGACACGCCGACAATTAAAACCATCTGCATATCATCGTCAAACCACAAGAGACAGCTTAACAATATCTTTACGATTACATACAGTTACATTTATAATAAATCGGTGAATTTGCAGCAAAACCAGCCAAAATCACGTTTTATACTGCAATTAACTTCAAATTATCCGCGCCTATACGACCAGGAGAAACAATGACCCAACAGAAAGACCAACGCCCCGACAATGTCGAGCTACTAAGCGCGCAGCTGCCGATTACTAATTTCAAAGGGCTGCTGATCACCTTTATTGCCGCTATTGTCAGTTTTTTGATTTATCAGATTCTTCCCTATGAAACAAATGCCAACAAAGGTATCGCCGTATTAATTTTCGTAGCCATCTTATGGTTTACCGAGGCCGTACATATTACCGTGACCGCGCTGATGATTCCGGTATTGGCCGCCATTATCGGCATTCCGGAAATGGATACGAAAACTGCTCTGGCAGGTTTTGCCGATCCGATTATTTATATTTTCTTCGGCGGTTTCGCATTGGCGACAGCCCTGCATATGCAACGTCTCGACCGCAAAATCGCCTTATGGTTGATCTCGCTTTCAGGCGGTAATATGAAAATCGCCATTTTGGCTATTTTCGGCGTTACGGCGTTTCTCTCGATGTGGATCAGCAACACTGCCACGGCAGCCATGATGCTGCCGCTTGCTCTTGGTATGATGGACCACCTAGACCGTGAGAAAGACCGTAAAACGTTTGTTTTTGTCTTACTCGGGATCGCCTATTGCGCTAGCATCGGCGGCCTGGGAACCGTAGTTGGTTCTCCGCCCAATGCAATCGCCGCCAAAGCACTTGATTTGGATTTTGCCGGTTGGATGAAAATGGGTCTGCCCATGATGCTGCTGATTCTGCCGCTGATGTTGATTTCGTTGTTTGTTATCCTACGCCCGAATTTGAGCGAAAAAGTTACCGTTACCAATGAAGAAATTCCTTGGACTCTCCATCGTGTACTAGCCATGTTGATTTTCATTGGTGCGGTTGTTGCGTGGATCTCAGGCGACAAAATTAAAACTGCTTTCGGCATCAGTAATCCTGATACCGTTGTAGCTTTAATTGCCGCAATTGCCGTAGTCGTATTCGGCGTGGCCCGTTGGAAAGAAATTGCCCGCAATACCGATTGGGGCGTATTGATGCTGTTCGGTGGTGGTATCGCACTGAGCAGCCTATTGCAAAAATCAGGCGCTTCATTAGCGCTCGGACAGCAAATTGCAACGACTTTCGTCCTCGCCCATCCTTTAATCGTGATTTTGGCCGTAGCGACTTTTATTATCTTCCTGACCGAATTTACCAGTAATACGGCTTCTGCCGCATTGTTGGTACCGATTTTTGCCAGCATTGCCACCCAAATGGGATTGCCTAAAGAAGTATTGGTATTTGTTATCGGTATCGGTGCTTCATGCGCCTTTATGCTGCCGGTTGCCACTCCGCCTAATGCCATCGTATTTGGCACGGGGTTAATCCAGCAACGCGAAATGATGCGGACAGGGATGCTGCTGAATATCTTATGTATTCTTTTAGTCGGCTTCTGGGCTTACTTTGTTTATGCCTGATTCGTAATGTAAAAAACATGCCGTCTGAAATCGTTCGGACGGCATGTTTTTTTATACGACGGCAAAATGCTTATACTAATTTCAAAAATTGCAGTTCTTCTTCCAAACGCGCTTTACTCCATTTTAACGATACCGCCCACGTTAACAAAGCCAGTGCAGTTTCCAGATTGGCCTTACCGCCATTCACCACACCAGCCCGACGCAAAGCATCACCTTGTGCATAAACCGCCGCGGCATACCCTTGCTGCACTTGGCTGATATTCAACACCAAACCGCCATGCTCGGTAAAAGCCGATACGGCACCAATAAAATCTTCCTCCGCAGGCGCGTTACCATGACCGTAACTTTGCAATATCACGGCTTGGGCATCTGTCTTTGTCAACTGAAATGCCAGTATATGCGAGGAAAACCCAGGCGTTAGCGTATGGCACCACACCTTGGCAGAGGAGTCCAACGAACGGGCAAAAAAACCGCCCCCGCAGTTTTCAGACGGCCTGATATCCAGATTCTGCCAACCTTGCCGCTCCACCCACTCCCCTAGTATGCCAAAATGCGGGTTACCAAAACCTTCAGATGTTTCCGTACTGATTTTACTGCTGCCCACCGCCGCAAAAAGCTTTCCGTTAAATGCTACTGCTACTTCACGCAAATCGGGCAGCTCAAAAGCTGCTACTGCCGTTGCCAAATTGAAAGGCGCATCGCTGCCCTCGCTATCAAACGGCCATTGGGCACCGGTCAATACCACAGGCTTATCCAAATTCTGCAACCCCAAAGCCAGTATATTGGCGGTATAAGCCAGTGTATCCGTTCCGTGCAGTATCAAAATACCGTCATATTGAGGTATCTTATCGGCCAACAAATCCAACCATTGCTGCCAATCAGCCAATGTTACCGCAGACGAATCAATCAAAGGGCTGCAAACATGCCAATCGAAATCAAGGCCGTCTGAAAATGGTTTCAATGCCCTCCCAACCAATGCGGTATCAGGGCGCAAACCCTCGGCACTTTGGCACATGCCGATCGTACCGCCCGTATAAAGTACGAAAATACGCTTTTTCAATGCCATCATCCTTATCCTGAATATGCATATCGGCCTGCGGATCACGCAAGCCGATACCAACCATGCCGATATATGCAATAAGTATCCCGCTACCGCTATCAGCGCGAAATATAACGGTGCACTGCAACCCGGCATATCCCGTTATTGCAAATTATTTCCCGGCTACTTTTTTATTACGCATCAAGCACAGCATATCGGCGGCCACATGCGCAGCAGCAATGGCGGTGATTTCTGCATTATCATAAGCAGGCGATACCTCTACCACATCCATACCGACAATATTCAAATCACCCAACGAGCGTACAATGCTCAAAGCCGTATGCGAATCCAATCCGCCCGGAACAGGCGTACCCGTACCCGGAGCAAAAGCGGGATCAAGGCAGTCGATATCAAAAGTGATATAAACGGGATTATCACCGATAATTTCATAAATCCGTTTTACGGTAGCTTCTGCGCCGTTTTCATTTACCCACGGTGCAAACAGCATATTCATACCCATAAAGTCGCTGTTCCAAGTACGGATACCGACTTGTGCGGAAGTAGCCGGATTAATCAAACCGTCTTTCACTGCTTTATAAAACATCGTACCGTGGTTCAATGATTCGGGATCATCGTCAGGCCAGGTATCGCAATGTGCATCGAAATGCAGCAGGCTGAGCGGCTTACCGTATTTTTCGGCATGTGCCTGCAATAAAGGATATGTAATGAAATGATCGCCACCCAAAGTGAGCATTTTGGCATCACTGTTGGTGATAATATCCAAAGCATGCTGCTTGATGGTTTCGCGTATGCCCCACGGCTTATGCGCATCAAACCAGCAGTCGCCGTAATCAATAACGGCCAAATCATCAAACGGATCAAAACCCCAAGGAAACAAATTCAACTCGGCCAATTGCACGCTGGCCGACCGAATCGCGGCCGGCCCTAAGCGGGCTCCCGGACGAAAAGTCGTTGCCAGATCAAGCGGCACACCTGAAACCACTACATCCGCACCACTCAAATCACGAGTATAACGGCGGCGCATAAACGACAGCGCACCGGCATACGTGTTTTCAATAGTCGAGCCTTTCAACGATTCCCGGCGAAACGCGCCGTCGCCGTAAATTTTTTCAGTCATTGAGATGATCCTTTACTTCTGTTTTATCTTAAATGCATTATACGGAAACCAATTTCCATATCGGCAAATAAGATTTCAAATAGCCCGCTCCCTCATAACAGGAGCATGCAGAATTATTGATGATGTATCGATATCGTACTGTTTGAAGTCTAGGCGGTATAAATGCCGTCTGAAACATTTCAGACGGCATTGTAACAAACAAACTTACTATCGGGCTTTTTTTGCGGCCCGCTCAGCTTTGCGCTTGGCCCGCAGCTCGCTTAAGTGCTGACGGTAAAAACGTAAACGCTGACGCTTTTTCCACCAGAAATAAAGCAATATCGCCACACCTATACCAATTAATACAAACAAACCGGACTGGAATTGATGTACTTTTTCCATAAGCCAATCGGTTTGCTCGGCACCATATGCACCAAGGTATATCCATACAGGAACCGATATCAGGGCGGCAAAGCCATCCATCAGTAAAAAACGGGTATAGGATACTTTGCGGCTGATACCTGCGGTAATATAAATCGGCGTGCGCAATCCGGGTAAAAAACGGGCAACAAACAATACGCGGTTGCCGTATTTATCAAATTTTTCCTGTACCTGTGCATAGCGCTTCGGGGTCATAACCCGGGCAATAAAAGGAACTTTCAAAATACGATGGCCGTAGATGCGACCGGCCGTAAACATCAGTCCGTCCCCCACCAATACTCCCAGCATTCCGATCAAAACCATGATGTGCACATTGGCATAGCCCAGACCAGAAATCACCCCTCCGGCTACCAGTGTTATGTCTTCCGGAATCGGCACGCCGAAACCGCAAGCAACCAGTACGAAAAATACGGCTGCATATCCGTATTGGGTGAAAAAGGCTTCTAATAAGGCTAACATGCAGATCGGATTCCCTGATGAGAAAAGTCAATTCGTTATTATAACGAAGAAACCGGTAACTACAGAAATATTGTACCGATAAACCCTACTAATCGCTAAGGCCTCCCTCGGTACAATATCCGGTTTCCAGACCGCGTTTCAGACGGCCTCAAAACAGCGGCAACTACTGCCCGCTTACTTTTACTTTTTTGTGGCTTTAGTGCCTTGGATTGCTGCCGCAATCCGCTCCGCACCGTGCTTAGCCCAATCGGTTTGGCGCGCCTCTACCATCACACGCACTACAGGCTCTGTACCGGACGCCCGTAACACGACACGTCCTTTACCTTCAAGCTCTTTCTCTACTTCGGCCAATACGTCTTTCGAAGCAGTTTGCCAATCCTGGCCTTTTTGGATGCGTACGTTAATCATGGTTTGAGGAAACGGCTGCCAATCGGCGCATACCGTTGCCAAATCCTGCTCAAGGGTTTTGAGAGCGGCCAGCACTTGCAAAGCCGAAATAATACCGTCTCCGGTATTGTGTTTGTCCATACACAAAATATGGCCGCTGGCTTCACCGCCAATCAACCATCCGCGTTTATGAAGCTGCTCCAAGACATAGCGGTCACCCACTTTAGCACGGGCAAACGGTATACCCTGCTCTTGCAAGGCCAACTCCATCGCCATATTAGTCATTACAGTCCCTACTACGCCACCGATATCAACCCCTTCTTTGGCACGGGCTTTGGCTACTACATAAATTAGGCTGTCGCCGTCGTAGGCTTTCCCGTTTTTATCCACCATAATCAAACGATCGCCGTCACCATCCAATGCAATACCGTAATCGGCTTCGTTTTGCAGAACAGCCGCCTGCAATGCTTTCGGGTGGGTAGCGCCTACTTTTTCGTTGATGTTATAGCCATTTGGCTCGCCACCGATGGTAATGACATGGGCACCCAACTCATGGAATACTTTAGGGGCGACATGGTATCCTGCGCCGTTAGCTGTATCTACTACCAATTTCAGACCACGCAAGTCCATTTGCGAGGGAAAGGTTGATTTACAGAATTCGATATAACGGTCATCCGCACCATTAATACGACGGGCCCGACCCAAACCGGAAGAAGGTTGGGTTTTCATTTCTTCATCCAGCTTGGCTTCGATTTCCAACTCAATCTCATCGCTCAGCTTAACGCCGCCTTCTGCAAAAAATTTAATGCCGTTATCGGAATAAACGTTATGCGAAGCGGAAATCATCACGCCGGCAGAAAGGCGTAAAGCCTTGGTTAAATATGCTACGCCCGGCGTCGGCAGCGGGCCGGTTTGAATCACATTTACACCGGCAGCGGTAAAGCCCGCCACCAATGCCGCTTCCAACATATAGCCTGAAATGCGGGTATCTTTACCGATAATCACAGTCGGCTTTTGTTCGCTATCATGCTGCACCAATACTTGGCCGGCGGCATAACCCAGCTTTAATACAAAATCAGGGGTAATCGGAAATTGGCCGACTTCGCCGCGAACGCCATCGGTACCAAAATATTTTTTCGCCATATTATGGAGTCTCCATTTAATTCAGTAGACATTCTAAATCAGCACAACCAAAGCAGCTAGCGGTTTATCCGCTTTTGCCCCAGGCAGGCATAGTCTTTCCGCTTTTGAAAATACTTCACTATTATCTGCTACTAATCCAAATAAGAAAGCATAATCAGGACAGCTGGCTGCTTGTAGCGTTCAAACGGTTATCTATACGGTTTTTATCCCAATAACCATTACTTATGCCATCTGCAACTGAAATATTTTTTACTGCTAAATCCTATGCCGCTTAAACCTGAAAATTTACTTCTTTGGTTTTATCTGACGGACCGACTATAGACACCTAATGCGCGCCATACGTTCAATGCATCCGAAGTGGCTTTTACGTCATGTACCCTCAGTATTTGGGCGCCGCGTGCGGCAGCAGCCAAAGCAGCCGCAACACTTCCGTAAACCCTAAGCTCCGCATTGCCTTCTCCGGTTAGCTCGCCAATCATTCTTTTTCGAGAAATCCCAACCAGCAACGGTAAATCAATACTGGCTCCTAATTCTTCCAAATGCTCCATCAAAGCAATATTATGCTGCAAAGTTTTACCAAAACCGAACCCCGGATCTGCCACAATTCTATTTTTTGCGATACCGGCCTCCTCACAAATACGAACCCGCTCATCCAAATAAGCGGCCACCTCCGCTACCACATCCTGATAGGTCGGATTTTGCTGCATAGTTTTCGGTTCTCCCTGCATATGCATCAAGCACACGCCTACCTTATCGTACCCTGCCAGCAGATCAACCGCACCTGTATCGGACAATGCCGACACGTCATTAATAATATCTACCCAACCATTTGACAAAGCCCGCTGCATGACAATAGTACGCCGGCTATCCAAGCTAACAGGTACATTCCATTTTGCAACTTCTTCCAATATGGGTTCTACTCGTGTCCATTCTTCCTCTGGCGACACGTAATCCGAACCGGGACGGGTAGACTCGCCGCCTATGTCCAATATATCCGCACCATCCTTAAGCAATTGCTCGGCATGCTTTAAAGATGACTGAATTGATTGCGAATAAACACCGCCGTCTGAAAACGAATCAGGCGTTAAATTCACGATACCCATAATTTTGGTTTCTGCCAAATCGAGAGTAAAACGGTTACATTGCCATTGATAATTTTTCATAGGTTTCTTTTACAAATACATCAAGATAGCGAAAATTAAAACTAAATATGCTTTAATCTTTACTACAACGTCAGGTCTTCGGCGATCGCCACTACATTGATAAAATTTGCATATTATATAATTATGGAAACTACAAACGATACCATATAGGGCATCCGAGTCATTAATAAATATCAAAGTGATGTGATTTTATTTATGGATAACTACTATTTCCTTATAAGTATCAAAATCTTGATTTCTTCCTAGGCCGTCTGAAGCCATTCCTGATCCGACAGGCTAGGTAAAATAATCTATTCATACGCCCATTCAATACCATAAAAAAACAGCAGCCTTTCAAGCTGCTGTTTTGTATTGCCATCAAATTTTATCCGAAGGCTGATGCGGTTGATCTCCATCAGGATTAGGACGCCCTGTCTCAATATCCGCAGAACCTGTTGTAGGTTGTACATGCTCTGAAGACTCAGCCTGCACAGCCTCTTCAGAAGCAGGAGTTTCAACAACTTCTTCAGTACGGATATTATGACTGTAATCTTTAGGCGGGCTGGGCTGTTTACCTGCCATAATTTCCAGCACCTGATCACGATCAATGGTTTCCCAATCCATCAAAGCTTTGGTCATGGTTTCCATTTTATCACGGTTTTCACTCAAGATTTTGTAAGCAACCGCATACTGTTCATCGATAATACGGCGGATTTCGGCATCAACCTGGCGCATAGTCCGCTCGGAGATATTTTGCGAATGAGTTACCGAACGACCCAAAAATACTTCGCTTTCGTTCTCGCCATACACCATCGGCCCCATTTTTTCCGACATACCGTAACGGGTAACCATATCACGCGCAATCTGAGTAGCACGCTCAAAATCGTTAGAAGCCCCTGTCGAAATACGGCCTACATAAATATCTTCGGCAATACGACCGCCAAACAGAATCGAAATCTGATTCAGCATTTGATCTTTATATAGACTGATGCGGTCACGTTCAGGTAACTGCCAAGTCAAACCTAAAGCACGACCACGCGGCATAATGGTAACTTTATGAACAGGATCCGTTCCTTCCAATGTTTCAGCTACGATGGCATGACCTGCCTCATGATAAGCAGTGGCCCGCTTCTCATCTTCGTGCATCACCATCGAACGGCGCTCCGGCCCCATATAGATTTTGTCTTTAGCATCTTCAAAGTCGCTTTGGTCTACTTTGATTTTATTGCGACGGCCTGCAAATAAGGCGGCTTCATTCACTAAGTTGGCCAAATCCGCACCTGAAAAACCCGGGGTACCTTTTGCCAAAGTTTTTAAATCCACAGATTCATCTAGCGGTACTTTTTTCGCATGCACTTTCAAAATCTGCTCACGTCCGCGAATATCCGGCAACGGCACAACTACTTGGCGGTCAAAACGTCCGGGACGTTGCAACGCCGGATCCAACACATCCGGACGGTTGGTAGCAGCAATCACAATAACAGTTTGATTACTTTCGAAACCATCCATTTCAACCAGCAGTTGGTTCAAGGTTTGTTCACGCTCGTCATTACCACCGCCCAAGCCTGCTCCGCGCTGACGGCCTACCGCATCGATTTCATCAATAAAGATAATACACGGCGCATTCTTCTTGGCCTGCTCAAACATATCGCGTACACGGCTGGCACCCACGCCGACAAACATTTCTACGAAATCCGAGCCCGAAATGCTGAAAAACGGTACTTGCGCTTCGCCTGCAATCGCCTTGGCCAGCAAAGTTTTACCGGTACCCGGGCTACCAGCCAGCAAAATGCCTCTTGGCACACGTCCGCCCAAACTTTGGTAACGGTTGGGTGCTTTTAGGTAATCAACAATTTCCTGCACCTCCTCTTTAGCCTCATCGCAACCTGCCACGTCTGCAAAAGTTACCTTATTGTTGTCTTTATCCAGCAACTTGGCGCGGCTCTTGCCGAATGAAAAAGCTCCGCCCTTGCCGCCACCGCCGCTTTGCATGCGCATAAAATAAAACCATGCGCCGATCAGCAGCAATACAGGCAGCAAGCTAAATAGCACGCTAGTAAACATGCTCGGCTTTTCTTCCGGCGTTACCTGCACACGCACTTTTTTCTCTAAAAGCGTAGGAACAAGATTGTCATCCAACGGAGCATTGGTAAAGAAAGGCGTATTGTCGGTACGCTCGCCTTTGATCATATAGCCGCTAACTACCGAACCTTCGATATTGACACTGGCTACTTCACCTTTATTAACTTGTTCGATAAATTGCGAGTATTCGATCTGCTGTTTGTTTTCCTGTTTGTCGGTGATGGCATTGAATGCTGCCATCAAACACACGGCCAAAACCAGCCAGACCAATAAGTTTTTAACGGTATTCCCCACTGAAACAGGCTCCATAAATAGGGTGAAAATGAAAAATGAATTTTAAATCAGGGCAGGTGCATTGTCAGCGTTTATTTTTACCTAATAGATAAATCTCACTGGAACGATTGCGTGAAGCTTCGGGCTTGCGCGTCTGTACTGTAGTGAAAACTTTCTTCATTTCCGACAGATACTCCTGATAACCGGCACCTTGAAATACTTTAACCAAAAACGTACCGCCAGGCTTCAGGTGGTTGGCCGCAAAATCCAAGGCCAACTCGCACAAGTAGAAGCTACGGGCCTGATCCGTTACTGCATTGCCCGACATATTGGGGGCCATATCGCAAATTACAAGGTCTAGCGGCCTCCCCGCAAGTAAAGATTCGAACTCCGCCAATACGGATTCTTCACGAAAATCACCTTGGATAAACGATACGCCGTCAATCTGTTCCATCGGCAAAATATCCAAAGCAAAAACTTCACCGCCTTGGCCGACCAGTTTGGCTGCTACCTGAGACCAACTACCCGGAGCGCTACCCAAATCTGCCAATACTGTACCCGGCTTGATCAACTTATCTTTTTCATTGATTTCCAAAAGTTTGTAAGCCGCGCGCGCACGATAGCCATCTTTTTGCGCCATATGCACATAGTGATCGTTCACATGCTCGTTGAGCCAAGCTTTGGAGGATTTCGAACGGACTGCCATAAAGCCATATTGAAAAACAAAAGAGTGCTATTGTACGTTATTTTCTGCACGAAAGGCTGCAATTCGCGTAAAATAAGAATTTATTTATTTGATTTAAAGTAGTTCATCATGACAGACAAGCTCAGCCATAAAGAAATTTTGGCGCTTAAAGCCCGTGCCCACCACCTGAATCCGGTAGTAATGATCGGCCAAAACGGCCTTACCGAATCGGTTATTAAAGAAACCGATGCGGCGCTCACCGCGCACGAATTGATTAAAGTACGTGTTTTGGGTGATGACCGCAGCGAACGTATCGAAATGTGCGAAGCTCTTTGCGAAGCCGTAGATGCTCAGCTAGTTCAGCATATTGGCAAATTACTGGTTTTATGGCGTAAAAATATTGAAGCTTAAAGAGTAACCCTATCTTGAATTACAAAGGCCGTCTGAAAATTTTCAGACGGCCTTTGTTTAATACCCAAATCTAGCTTAATGCCATTCCAAGCGTAACATACGAAATACCAATCCGAAAGCCAATATACTGCAAACCATATAAATCACGCTCGAAGTGCCGTGCCATTGTCCGAAGCTCCCTCCTACCAGAGAAAGCAGCCAATTGGTTGTTCCCGCCTTATGCGCTTCAATTACCGGCGTAACCAAAAATTGATTTATCGCCAACAAAGCCAGCAACAGCAAAACGAATTTATTGGTTTTGGTACGGATTAGGCTTCGGCTCAATTCATGACGGCCTATAAAATAAATTAACAACCATACCGCCAAACCACTATAGGCCACGACATTAAACATACTTCCGGCCATAGCTCCGGCTTCCATTTTCGTCATATGAGAAAACAGCACCGGTACGGCCAGATAACCTATACCCAATTGCAAGCCCAACCATGCACCTGCCAACACTGCTGCCAGTTTATTCATTCCTACCTCATTTTATAATTTGCTTATCGTATGTCTGCCTGTATACGCTGAGCCTGCCCTTACTGTCAAACGTTTAAGACAAAGCAAAGGTTTATCCGGATAAACGTTCCTCTTAGTGCAAATATTACCACAGTAAATATATGAGGATACCGTATATTTACCCAGCCAGATCATCCTATCTGCCACATAATCCAACCAATAATCTTTGTACCCTTGTTTTAAAATGTTTTTACAAATTAGAATCGGAAAACAAAGGCACCGGATCCAATTCTATTAAATCCGATGCCCTCAATCATTAATAACACAGCAAGCAATTCTGTAAAATACAATTAAATGTATTCAACACTCACAATATCATACTCGCGCACACCGCTCGGAGCTTGTACTTCAGCCACATCACCCTCTTCTTTACCAATCAGAGCTCGTGCAATCGGCGAGCCGACAGAAATTTTATTTTCTTTAATATCTGCCTCATCTTCACCCACAATTTGATAACGAACGCGCTCTTCGGTTTCTAAGTCTTCTAAAGTCACCGTTGCGCCAAAAACCACCTTGCCTTCGGCATGGATTTCGGCCGGGTTGATAATATGCGCCATCGAGAGCTTACCCTCTACCTCAGCGATCCGCCCCTCGATAAAACCTTGGCGCTCTTTAGCAGCCTCATATTCGGCATTCTCAGACAAATCACCATGTGAACGGGCCTCGGCAATGGCTTCGATGACAGCAGGTCGGGCCACACTTTTAAGGTGCTGCAATTCGGCTTTCAGCAATTCGGCACCGCGTACGGTCAACGGAATTTTCTGCATTTCTTCTTCTCCAAAAGAGCGGCACACCCGCCCTGTTTTTTAATATAAAAACGCAAGCCGCCCGAATTGCGGCGGCTTGCTTGTTGCTTTCAAATATAGTGCTTATTGTATCAAAGATAGCCAAAATAGCAACCGTTGCAATCTAATTTTAATGACATGGTAAAGCCGTTTACTTTATAGATTTGCACCTTTCCAAACAAAATTTTCGTAAGTTGGATAAGAATACCAAATCTAGGAAACGCAGTATCCTATTTCAATGTCCATTCATTCGCCCTACATCAACTTTTAGACATTCCGGTTTACTATTATATGTATATTGAGAGTGTTAAAAAAACATCACCCAGAATCTCCGTCTTACAGATGGCACTCGACACCCATCTATAAAAATACGTCGTAATAAAAATAATTCAAAAATAATGATATACTGCTAATCAGCAACATTTATCTGATGCTCAAATGCAATAAATGCTGTGATCATCGCCTGCCAAACGGCTTCTGCCACATCAGGTGCCAAGCCTACTACTTCTGCTTGCTCACGCCGTTTTGCAATCACTTGTGCGACGCGGTCAGGGGCTGCAACAGCCATAGGATTATTCTTTGGCTTTATCTCACCCGCACGCTTTACATATTTTTGACGCTCGGCAAGCAACGTAATCAGCTTCGCATCAATCACATCAATCTGCGCACGAATCTCTTCCAAGGTGTTCATTTGTTCTGCCGACATTCTTCACTCCTTTATTTAACTCGTTTCAAGAGAGCCATAAAAATTTTATGCTTTATTTCCTTTGTCGGCATAATACCGCTTCATACCACTTCCAGAAGACTCTTATCAAATTAATACTACACTTCTCACAAGCATTGATTGGAAGTATGATCCTAAGCCGTCATTTTGGCTACACAATGCTATTTTATTGGTAACACAAAGGGAGCTGATGACTTATTTTTATTACGTGAGGTATTAAGATAAATTGGTAATAAGCAATCCATTTATAATTAATTTAGAGGGGAGAAGCCTTGTTACCAGAATATCTGATTTGGTTGATCAATCACTCAACGATGGCAAAACGCTATTTTGCCTCCGTTTCGCGTGGAACGTCCTTTTCCTTTTAACACTTGGTGGTTGTTGCCAACGGTTTACGCGGTACCTACCGTCCGCCACAATATCGCCATGTAATGCTGCCGCTGATTGTGTTAGCGCGTTTTGATGCGATTTTATCCCCGCATACGGATACGATGAAAGCCTTGTTTGATGCAGACCGTAAGAAGCCTGAAAAAGAACGGTTTTCGCAAAAAATACTGGATAAAAAACTCACCGAAATTGTAGGTAAAGACCGCAAGCAAACTCTTTACAACACCAGTGGGTTTAACCTTACTCATTTACTGGACGACCCTGACCATATTCGAGCAAACCTAATTCAATACCGAGTTAGCCGTAGAATCGCGAAGTTGATTTATAAAAATGTACGTTCGGTGTAATAAATGGTTTGAAATGTAAGAAAGAAAAAACGGAAGCCTTGCTTCCGTTTTTTCTTTCTATACACTCAGAACGGAATATCATCATCAATATCATCGATCGGAGCGGCAGGCGTTGCTGGGGCTTGGCGGCGCGGTGCTGCCGGTGGGGCTGCCGGGGCTTCCTGCTGGTAAGCAGGCGGTGCGCTTTGGTAATGATTTTGAGAAGGCGCCGATTGATAACTACCTTGATCCGCATATTCGGCAGAACTCCCGCCGCTGCGCGAGCCGAGCATTTTCATTTCGCTTGCAATAATATCGTATGCAGTGCGTTCAATGCCGTCTTTACCTTGATATTTCCGGCTTTGAATGCGGCCTTCAATATACACTTGACTGCCTTTGCGTAAATATTGGCCCGCAATTTCGGCCAAGCGGCGATACATAGTGATATTGTGCCACTCTGTTCGTTCTTGACGCTGGCCGTTACGGTCGTTCCAAGTTTCGCTGGTTGCGATACTAAAATTACATACGGCCTCGCCGTTGGGCATATAGCGCACTTCTGGGTCGCGGCCAAGGTTACCGATTAAAATCACTTTATTTAATGACATTTTCTACTCCTGAAATTATTTGGTTGGCCGCTGCCTCGTCAAAACCTTTTTGCAGTGCCTTGATATACACGGTTTGTTTGTCGGCACTGAAACTCACGGCCTCTACACCGTCAAGCGTATTTAATGCAGAGTGTAAAGCGTCTTCACGCCCCTGCCAAGCTGCTGGTACACCGAACGCAATATTTTTTACCGGCTTTGGGGCAGGCGCGGTAGCCGCCACCCAGAGCCATAACAACATTAAGCCGATACAGAATGCGAATATACCGCCGAAACCGAAGTATTGGAACAATACGCCGCCGGCTGCTCCGCCAACAAACAAACCGACAGACTGTAAGGTATTATAAACACCCATAGCCGTGCCTTTTAAATCAGACGGAGCGATTTTCGATACTAGAGACGGCAGGCTGGCTTCCAACACATTGAAGCCGATAAAATACACCACTAAAGCCAAAGCAATCCACCACAATGACGATAAGCCGAGCCAAAGCGCCAATTGCGCGGCTGTTATACATGCGATACCTAATATAAATATCTGTTTGAGCTTATTGCGCGTTTCGCCGACTATAATCAACGGCACCATCACAATCAAACCGATAACGGTAGCAGGAAGATACACCTGCCAATGCTGTACCTTATCCAGACCTTGCGCCACCATGGCAAACGGTAACGAAGTAAACAATGCCATTTGTGCGGCATGAAGTGCGAAAATACCAAAGTTCAGGCGCAATAACTGCCCGTTTTTCAATACCTCTCCCAAGCGCCCGGGTTGGGCTTGCGCGTCTTCATGCAGTTTTGAGCGGACAGGATCAGGAGTTATAAACGCCACTACAGCGATGCTGATCAAGGTCAGCACGGCCGTCAGTAAAAATAAGCCGGGCACCCCTATCCAACGGGTTAGCAGCGGAGCGACCGCCAAGCTGAATGAAAATGTCAAACCAATGCTCAAGCCTATCATGGCCATGGCACGGGTACGGACTTCCTCACGCGTCAGATCGGCTACTAAAGCCGTTACCGCTGCGCTCACTGCTCCCGCCCCCTGCACCGCACGGGCTAAAACCAGCATTTCCAAACTATTTGCAACGGCAGCCATAAAGCTGCCTGCTGCAAACACCAGCAAGCCCGCATAAATCACCTTTTTCCGGCCGAAACGGTCAGAGGCCATCCCTAAGGGCAGTTGCATTACCGCCTGGGTCAAGCCATACGCCCCCATGGCCAAACCAATCAATACTTTATTATTTTCCACCCCGGGCAAAGTAGCCGCATACAGAGCAAGAACAGGTAAAACCAAAAACATGCCCAGCATACGTAAAGCATAAACTCCCGCTAAAGAGCTGCTGGCGCGCCATTCTTCGGGAAACATTTGGGTGCGGTTTTGTTTGACCATGATATAAAACAAAAGCGGCAAAGGCCGTCTGAAAATTTTTCAATGTAATCGGCGATTATACAACGATTACCCCGATCTTTCAGACGGCATATAAAATTTTACCCATTTAAAAATACCTTTCGAGTAATCCCTCAAATACAGCATCTGCGAATGCTTGCAGCAACTGATACTGTTGGTATAATGATTTGCAACACTTGATAAAAGGACAACCTTGGTATGTTTAAACGCCCTGAAGAACTGATTATGGCCGTATTGGCGGCATTGTGGGTAGCGCTAACCTACTTTATCGCCGACTATTTCGGTGCGCCCACGCACACCACGCTTTTAATCAGCCTGCTCACTTTGGTTTGGGCAGTTGTATTTTTTATTTTGTGGCAGCGCAATCTAACCCGACTGATTTGGCCGATATTCTTGGGTTTGCTTGCCGCCTGCTGGTGGCCTTATCTGGATTGGATAGCTATCCGCGATATCGTTGTTCCCGGTGCAACCACCGATACTATCGTTATCGCAAAACCTTGGTACGCTACTTGGACATTTAAAAGTATTTTAGCCGTAGTTCCGGTATTAATCGGTTACGGTATCAAATGGAAACTCAACCGAAAAGCGCCTGTTTCGCAAATTCCGTAACTAACTTCAAATAAATTTCACATACGGCCGGGTAAAAACCCGGTCGTTTTCTTATCTATTCTTACTTAGCAAGAACACTGGGAATGGCATACTCCCTGCCGAACCACACCCGACAACAGTACAGTAATATTTCAATCAACCCGGCTCAATACCATTCACCTTAAAAAAAGGCCGCCTGAAAATATTCAGACGGCCTTTCGATATGGGTTATTTCCCTTTTATTTATGCTGGTAAAAATGGCTTTTAAAATAAGCATCGGCTCCTTCACGCAGCAATACCAAGCTCACGGCTGCCAACGGCAAACCAATCAACATTCCGATAAAACCCATCAGCTGACCAAAAGCCATCAACGAGAAAATTACCCAGAAAGGCGACAAACCGATACGTTCGCCGACAATTTTCGGCGTAATAAAAAAGCTTTCTAAAAATTGGCCGACTGCAAAAACTGCCCAAACCATCAGCAATCCCTGCCATGAACCGAATTGAAGCAAAGCTGCCAAAGTAGCCAACAGTAAGCCCGTAAATGCTCCCAGATAAGGTACGAAAACCAAAATGCCGGCAATCATGCCGATGGCAAAGCCGGAGTCCAAACCGGTTAGCATCAAGCCGATGCCGTAAACCAGTCCCATCACCAGCATTACGGTAAGCTGCCCGCGCAGAAATTCACCCAATACTTGATCCATATTGGAACTGATGCGGCTGTAGGTATCGATATAACGGCGTGGCACAAGAGCGCGTATACCATGTGCCCAACGCTGCCAATCAAGCAAAAAGTAATACAGCAAAAACGGCAAAAGAAACAGATTGGTTACGCCCAATACTACGCTTCCACCCTGCTTCATTACCGTAGGCATGATTTTCTGCAATGCTTCATTTAACGAACCGGTATGCGATTGTAGCCAAGCCACAATCGAATCTGCATCAAGCGATACATAATCACCGGCAAAATGCTTTATCCACGGCAGTAAAGTATTTTGAACATACCCCACAATCTGAGGTAGGCGTGAAACCAAATTGTTGAATTGATTAATCAACATAGGCACAATAATCAGGACTAAAGCCAATAAAACGACCAAAGCAAACACCATGACCAACATCGAAGCAAGTGTCCGCTTCATACCTCTGTCACGCAATTTTTCTACCAAAGGGTTCAGAATATAGGCCAGCACCGCAGCAATGAGAAAAGGGGTCAGTATATTGCCCAATGCATAAAACAACCATATTACAACAAGCAATGCCGCTACCGCCGCCATCCACGGCTGTATTCCGCGCTTTTTCTTCAGATACATTAATCTGCCCTTATTAAAAGTCATTTATCTCTATTTTTCAGGATACCAGCTAAATGCTGCTTTTGCATCTGTATCCTTAAGTTTTAAATGTCATTTAATTTGCCTTTCAAAACGATTCGGAGTGGCATAGAGAAATAATTTGCCGCATCAGGGCAGATATTAGAAAAATCAGGTAAAATAGCAGCCGACTTTTACCCACCCAACTACTCAAAGAAAGCCCCGCAAGATGAGCGATTCACTGAGCTACCGCGATGCCGGCGTAGATATCGATGCCGGCGACCAATTAGTCGAAAATATCAAACCGTTTGCCAAACGCACCATGCGCCCAGAGGTTTTGGGGGATTTGGGCGGCTTCGGCGCATTGGTTGAAATCAGTAAAAAATACCGTAATCCCGTTTTGGTATCGGGTACGGACGGCGTCGGCACCAAATTAAAACTGGCGTTCGATTGGGATAAGCACGATACCGTAGGCATAGACTTAGTTGCCATGAGCGTGAATGATATTCTCGTACAAGGTGCCGAACCACTGTTTTTCCTGGATTATTTTGCCTGCGGCAAGCTTGATGTCGCCCGCGCAACCGATGTAATCAAAGGTATCGCCGCCGGCTGTGAAGAATCGGGCTGCGCCTTAATCGGCGGGGAAACGGCAGAAATGCCGGGCATGTACCCCGAGGGGGAATACGATTTGGCCGGATTCGCCGTGGGCGTGGTAGAAAAAGACAAGGTTATCAACGGCCGCAGTATTGTTCCCGGAGATGTCGTATTGGGTTTGGCTTCGAACGGCGCACATTCCAACGGCTATTCTCTCATCCGCAAAATTATCGACCGCGACCAGCCTGATTTAGACGCACCTTTTGATGGCGAAAAAACCTTGCGCGAAGCCGTTATTGCTCCTACCCGCCTTTACGTCAAACCGATTTTAGCGGCCTTAAAGCAATACACCATCAAAGGCATGGCCCACATTACCGGCGGCGGTATTACCGAAAACGTACCCCGCATCCTGCCTGAAAATACCGTAGCCCAAATTGATGCCGCTTCATGGCCGTTACCCAAACTGTTTCAGTGGCTGCAAGCGGCAGGCAACGTAGAAACACAGGAAATGTACCGTACCTTCAACTGCGGTATCGGTATGGTCGTGGTGGTTTCTCAGGAAGACGCGGATGCAGTACAGCAACTATTGGAAACACAAGGCGAAACCGTTTACCGCATCGGTGTAATCCGCGCCCGCAACGGCGAAGAGCATCAAACCCAAGTCGCTTAAATGTATCTGAATGTATGATGATCAACAGGCCGTCTGAAAGCTTTCAGACGGCCTGCTTATGATTCGCACAATACTTGATATTTAAGTAAAAAAACAAACATATATTATAGTCTGCTCAAGCTATCGGCAGCCTTAACCCTTACATTACCCGATTTATTGAAGTTCTATGAATATCCTTGAAAAACAAGCATTAAAATTCCTACTCAAACATACTCAAGAGCAGCACCTAGAAGAGATGGAAAATTTTGTTCAAACCCACTGGGCAAGATACCGTGCCGGAGAAATCAACTTTACCGACATCAAAAAACTGGCTAAAGAAGCCAAGCCGTGGCTGAAGCCCGAAAGTGTTTCCGAAATTACTGCGTTCGTCAAAACTTGGGCACACCGCTTGAATTTGAAATAAATAATAGGTAACTTTGTTCCAAACAATACAGGCCGTCTGAAAGCTTTCAGACGGCCTGTATCCATTTGATAAACAGCACTCAAGCCAGCGAGCGTACCAACCAAACCACTGCAAATGCAACTGCCGCCGCCAATACGAATTTTACGGCGCCGGCAAATTTCAATACCGGCAGCTTGCCTTCCAGCTCTTTGTATCCGGTAAGCATCGGCGTAATCAAATTATGTTTTTTCACAAACTTATAAAACAAAATCGTTGCAACGTGAACCACTACCAATACCAACAATACATTAAAAAAGGCCACATGGATGCCACGCATTTGGGCACCTGTTTCACTGCCTACCAATCCGTTTAAGTAGCCGTTGTACAACCACATGTTTTCATCGCTGGCCAGTAATCCCGTTAGCAGCTGTACAGACAATGCGCCCAACAGAGCCAATACCATCAAAGCACCCAGCGGATTATGCCCCGGCTGCTCATTTTCCGAGATATCACCCTGTAAGTAACGGCGGATCTGCGCCGGGCCACGTACAAAGCTGCCAAATCTCGCCGTATCACTACCCCATATGCCCCAACACAAGCGGAACACTACCAAACCTAAAATGAGCAGTCCGCAAGGCAAGTGCCATGCCATCAGGCTACCGCCGTTTTCACCGCTGTACCACATAAAGGCAAAAGCAGCCACTAAAGTCCAGTGAAACAGCCTGGTCGGAAAATCCCATACTTTCAAACTTTGCTTCATAAATTACTTTCTTGAATATAGATGATATAGTCGGAGCAAATATTTCTGATACAGTTTAATCTAAGCGGACAAGGAAACGATCAACTGTTGGCAACTATCTGATCATAAACTACCGCCAATAAAAAATAAGCCCGCAAACCGCCGTCCGATACCTTATTGTAACCAATCCCCCGCTAGGAATCACCATGTTTTCAAGCCCGTATCAAACAACAGATATTCGAGCATACTTGGAGCAAAGCAAAAATTTTCCTTTTTTATTCCAACCGCGTCACCCCGAAAGCCATAAAGGCACATACGGCACATTGGCGATTGCGGGCGGCAGTAGCGGCATGAGCGGTGCGGTAATTTTAGCGGCAACGGCAGCCTTGTATAACGGCTGCGGTAAAGTCTGGGCCGGATTCAACCAAGCGGCCTTGCCCTTACCAGTTATTCCCGAGCACCCCGAAATTATGCTGGCTACCGCAAAAAACCTATGTAGCCGCAATGATATTAACGCCTGGGTTGTCGGTTGCGGCTTGGGATTGGATGGCACCGCCGCCGAATTGGTCAAATACTTTCTCACCGAAACCGCAGCACCGCTCATACTGGATGCTGATGCCCTCACCTTGCTATCGCACCAACCTGATTGGAAAAAACACCCCAACCGAACCAATCTGGTTCTCACCCCCCATCCAGCCGAAGCGGCACGTCTAATCGGCTGCACGACTGCCGAGGTTCAAGCAGACCGCCGCACAGCCGTACTCGACATTGCCCGGAAATATGATGCGTGTGTAGTTTTAAAAGGTTGCAACAGTTTGGTATACCGCGATGGAGAAGAAATTTACACTAACACCAGCGGCAACCCCGGGCTAGCAACGGCCGGCAGCGGCGACGTTCTCAGCGGAATAATCGGCAGCCTTTGCGCACAAGGGTTCAATGCCTACCAAGCAGCTTGCGCCGGCGTATGGCTGCACGGAGCAGCGGCAGACGTATTGCGTGATTCGGAAATCGGCGAAGTCGGTATGTTGGCCGGCGAAATTCCTGCCGCCGCCCGCTGGCTGCGCAACCGTTTGATCCAGCACATACAAAAACAAGATAGCGAATAAACCGTTTTACCATTCCAATAAAGATTACTCAATGCCGTCTGAATAATGAATCCGTTTCTGCTCAAGCCTGCCGAACCGGGGTTTAGCAATTATTGGTGAATCGCTCTCTGCCGATACTTAAACCATCTTATCCGGCCCGGTCGCATGACGAGGCTTAAAACTCTAAAGAAGCTTTCAACCAATAAGTGCGCGGCAAGCCCAATACGGTAAAACTGCGGTCATACTGACCGCGTTGTACCTGCCAATAATTTTTATTAAACAGATTCTCTACTGCTCCGCTAACGACCAACTTGTTACCTGCCCACATGGTTGTATAACGTGCACCCACATCCACCAGCATATATCCAGGCAATTTATATTGCCGTTGTGTATCTTGGTAAGACTTACCGTAATATTGCACGTTGCCATTTAAGGTCAGGCCGTCTGCAAACGGAGAATCCCACTCCACGCCTGCTTTGGCAATCACGCGCGGGCTGGCTACTTGGCTGCCGTTAACCAAGTTATCTGCGTAAGTCGGATAGTCGATCAAGTCGGCCTTCATATACGTCAAACCAAAACTCGGACGCAGTGTTTGGTTGAGCAAGTTGGCATAGGTATTGAACTCGATACCGCGATTACGCTCTTTACCCTGCTCTTCGCCTGCAACGGCATTCATCCGCACAAAATCCGTACCTGAAGTGCTGTTGCCTCGCCAATAACCGGGACGGGAAATTTGGAAAGCATTCAAAGCAGTGACCACATTACCCCAATTTTTACGCACACCCACTTCCATTTGGCGGCTTACACGCGGTTTAGCCATCGTACCGCTCTCGCTGTCAATCGCACCGGGTTCCAAATCTTCCATGTAGTTGCCGTAAACTACCCAATCGTTACCCGGCACCCATGCGGCTGCCAGCATCGGACTGAACCGGTGTGCAGAAGCCTTTTGATAAGCATTATTTGTGCGACGCGGCTTATCCTCCTGCCCGATCCATTGCATCCGTCCGCCCAAAGTCAAACGGTAGCGGTTGTCGGCAAAGCCCAATGTATCGGAAAACGCTACGCTGTTGGCTGTATAAGTAGAATGAACATCGGGCAAGGCATTCAGCCCGGCCAATACGGGAGCCGTATCACCAAATGCCCTGTTGCCGTAAGGGTTATAAATATTGGTAGCAATACTGTTGCCGTATCCGCTGCCCCAATAATTCAAACGCGAACGGCGCACACGATCATAAGCTGCGCTCCAGTTGTGCGATACATCACCGGTTTCCAGCTCACCGCGGGCAGTCAGATTCATACTGAAGGTTTTACTGGTTTGATCAGATAAACGAGAACCGTTTCTAGCCGTCCCCACATAATAATCCCCGGCTTCGTTAAGGGCGGTAAGCTGCGCAAAGTTACCTTGATAATTCGAGCGGCTATAGCCGATGCCGCCTGAAAACTGTACCGGCCAATCGGTATCGTATCCGAAAGTCAGCATAGCGGTGCGGTCTTGGGTGGTTTGCGCCTGCCAGCCCGGTACCAGATTGGTTGTTCCGTCGGGTGCTTTCGGCAAAGAAAATTGCAAATTTTGCAAATCTTGGAAACGAGCGCGCGCACCTGTAGTTTTACGTTCGGCCTGCATCAGATCCAATGCCACACGGAGTTTCTCACCCCGATAGTCGGTATTAAGGGCAAACTCTTTATTGTCTTCCTGATAATTTTCACGGGCCGTATCACCGTGCCGAAATGTGCCGTTGGTACGGATACCCCACTCTTTCGCGTTACCGAAACGCCACCCCAAGTCAAACGTACCTTGTGCCCGACTGTCGCTGAAATAGCCGATACCGATTTTTCGACTGCCTTCATCGGCCGCCTTTTTAGTTTCAATATTCACCGCTCCCGAAACCGCGCCTTCAGGATCCATACCGCCGATGGCAGTACTGGCTCCCTTAATCAGCTGTGCTGAGCCGACTGCCGCCGTGGGCGAACTTTGGTAAGCATACATACCCGACAATCCGTTAACACTGAACTGTCGTGCATCAAGTTGGAAACCACGGATATACAGCCCTTGCAAAGTGTTACTTTCTCCTCCGAACTGCATCACCGAAGCATCACGCTGTGCCACCGCATCCACCAAAGTTCGG
Organism: Neisseria sp. S1; assembly: GCF_048060015.1. Classification (NCBI taxonomy): domain Bacteria; kingdom Pseudomonadati; phylum Pseudomonadota; class Betaproteobacteria; order Neisseriales; family Neisseriaceae; genus Neisseria; species Neisseria sp. S1. Next base: position 40,552 of record NZ_JBLUPI010000010.1, on the reverse strand, counting down.
GCAGCATTGTTTTCCAACATTTTCTCATCGTAATTCACCACGGTAATCGGTACGGTAAAAGCATTTGCCCGCCCCAACAAACCCAGATTGACACGGTCCTGTAAATCTCCGTCACTGGCAATCGAAAACGACTTTGCCGATTTTGCCTTAACCACCACGGTATCCAGTTGCACTTTTCCTGCTTCCGCCGGCTCTGTTTCTGCATATGCCAATGCCTGACATACTAAAAAAGGCAGCAATGCCAAACCTTGTGTTTGTTTTTTCATAGCTGAAATCTCTGAAAGTTTATTCAATATTATTTCTTTAAAATAAATTAATTTTGATAATCATATTTATTTACATAAGATTTTCGCATTATAATTCGAAAACAACGCCTTTTCCCACGGTTGCTTAGCTTTTTTAACAACCCTTTGTTTTATTAAAAATAATAGTAACTCCCGCTTCAACAGACATTTTTTAGGCCGTCTGAAACATTTTCAGACGGCCTTGTGAAATTTTTATGCAAAAATGGCAAATCGAACTTTATGCAACGCCTTTATGGCTGCTACAAACATTTGGCGGTGTCACGGCAGCCTTGGTGATCATCATTTTCTGTATCGGTAAAACGCGCTTCGGCCAACAATTCTGGCAGATACTCCGCCCCTGCCTCAACCGTAAAATCAGTATAAAAGCAGCTTTTATGATTGCTTTGATGATACTGTTGCTGCTAACCGAAATACGCCTGTTCGTTTTAAATACTTTCCTCTACAACAGTGCATACAGTGCCCTGCAAGACAAACTGGCAGCCGTATTCTGGACAGCGGTTTCGATTAATGCCGCAGTAATGCTCATACGCGCAGTAAACGGCATTTTTAACGACTTTCTGGACCAGGCTCTGGCGATTAAATGGTCGGAACAGCTTAACGGCGTACTCACCCGCCGTTGGTTATCGGATAAAAACTATTACCGCCTGCAAATGCAGCGGCATACGCCCGACAATATCGACCAACGCATTCAGCAAGATGCTCAAGACTTTATTGTTTCAACCATAGAATTCGTACGCGGCATGCTCAATTCGATTATCTCCACCATAGAATTCACCCTTGTTTTATGGGGATTGGCCGGCACGCTGCCCATACTCGGCTTTGAAATTCCGCGCGGTATCGTTTTTTTCGTATATGCTGCCATTCTGCTGGCTACCGCCGCCGCCATGTGGATAGGCCGTCCGCTTATCCGCTCCAATTACGACAATGAAAAACTTAACGGCAATTACCGCTACTCGTTAATCCGTATACGCGACCATGCCGAAAGCATTGCCTTTTACAACGGAGAATGGCGCGAACACCGCCAAATCTCGCAACGCTTCGCCTCAATTATCCGCAATCGCTGGCGCATTGCCCGCCAAAGCGTTACCTTAAGCGGCTTCAACGATATCTTTTCACAATGTATGCAACTGCTGCCGCTTATGCTGCAAGCTCCTCGTTTTTTTGCCGGGCAAATCAAAATCGGCGATATGCAGCAAACCGTACAGTCATTCGCCAGATTACAGAAAGCCATGTCGTTTTTCCGCAATTTTTACGAACAATTCACCGCTTATCGTGCACGTTTGGAGCGCTTAAGCGGCTTTCTCACCAGCCTTGGCAAAACGCAAACCATTTCTCAAGCGGATATCGAAGAAATTTCAGACGGCCTGCAATTAAGCCGTTTCTCCATATACCGCAATAACGGCGAAGCTCTACTCAGCCAGCTCGACTTTCATATCCGAAAAGGCGATGCATTGCTGATACAAGGCCCCAGCGGTTGCGGCAAAACCTCATTATTGCGTGCAATGGCAGGTTTATGGCCATTTGGCAGCAGCGGCCTGATACGCCGCCCAGCCCAAAGCGGTATGCTGTTTGTGCCGCAACACCCGTACATGCCTCAAGGTAGCTTGCGAGAAGCGGTATGCTATCCAAACATCAACCCGCAACATACCGGTTTAGCGGCGACCTTAACCGAATGCCGCCTGTCTCATCTGGTTGAGAAGTTGGATGACATCGAAGACTGGCAACAGCGGCTTTCTCCGGGCGAGCTGCAACGTATCGCTTTCGTCCGCATTCTGCTCAGCCGCCCGGGAACAATACTGCTCGATGAAGCCACCAGTGCGCTGGACGAAGATACCGAAGCCTATCTTTACCGTCTGATACGCACCCGCCTGCCCGACAGTATGATGGTCAGCATTGGCCACCGCGGAACGCTGGCAGCATTCCATAACCGCCGTTTGGAGGTCGACACCACGGCTTGCACATAAACTTTCCGCATAATGCAATCCAATGTGTTTATGCGCTTTTTATGGATTTACCCTTAGGTATAGTAAGGCCGTCTGAAAAATATTAGCTAATTGAAAAACGGAGCGCGCATAGAAAAAAGCAGGCTTAAATGCCTGCTTTTTGCTGCCGATATTTTCAGACGGCCTCCAACCTTAGCCATGGAAATCTTATAAATACCTTATCATGTTGTAAAAATAAATACTTTAATTTTCACCGTTATCGGCAAACCAGCGTAATTCCTCACGCAAGGCAACCACTTCGCCAATCACCATCAAAGCCGGCCGCTCGGCTGCCGCCGCCAATTCGGGCAGATTGGCCAAAATACCGGTACGCACGCTTTGCTTTTGTAAGGTACCGTTAGATACCACTGCCACGGGCGTATCCGCAGCACGTCCGTGTGCGATTAATTGCTCTGTGATTTCCGCCGCCTTAATCGTACCCATATAGATCACCAACGTTTGGTTGCCCCGTGCCAGCGTTTGCCAATGCAGCTCCGAACCATCCGGACGGCAATGCCCGGTGATAAACAGTGCGGTTTGCGCACAATCACGATGCGTTAGCGGAATACCGGCATAAGCGGTTGCCCCTAAAGCAGCGGTAATACCCGGCACTACACGAAACGGAATCCCTTTCTCCGCCAATACTTGCGCCTCTTCGCCACCTCGCCCGAACACAAACGGATCTCCGCCTTTCAAACGCACCACCCGTTTGCCGGCCAAAGCATGTTCCACCAGCAAAGCATTGGTTTGTTCCTGCTGTACCTGATGCAGTCCTGCCCGTTTACCCACACACACCTTGTCGGCATCTTTACGGATTAAGGCGCGGATTTCCTCTGAAACCAAAGCATCGTAAAACACGATATCCGCCGCCTGTATGGCTTGTAATGCGTTAAGCGTCAACAAACCCGCATCGCCCGGCCCCGCACCCACCAATACCACCTCGCCCTGCTGTGCTCCCGCACCTTCCAACTGTGCCTGCAATTCGGCTTCGGCTTCCTCTTTTTTACCTTGCGCGACCAAAGTATCAAAACGGCTGTCAAAAAGGTTTTCCCAAAAACGGCGGCGGCTACTCATATCGGCTATTTGCGCCTTCACGCGGCTACGCCATTTCCCGGCCAAAGCTGCTGCTTTTCCTGTGTGCTGCGGTATCAGCGTTTCTATCTGCCGCCGCCATTTGCGCGCCAACACCGGCGCACTGCCGCCGCTAGATACGGCAATCTGTATCGGGCTGCGATCAATTACGGCAGGCACAATAAAAGAGCACAAATCCAACTGGTCTACAGTATTGCAAAATTTCCCAGAAGCTTCGGCTGCCTCGAAAATATGGCGGTTGAGCGCATGATCATCGGTTGCCGCTACTACCAGAAACACCCCTTGCAGCAAAGATTCGTGAAACGCTGTACCCAACCATTCAATTACACCCGAAGCATGCCATTTCCGAAAATGCTCGTTTAAGGTTTCCGCCACCACCCGTACACGCGCACCGGCCGCCAACAGACTTTCGGCTTTTCGTTCTGCCACATGGCCCGCACCGGCCAGTAACACCGGGCGGCCTTTTAAATCGGTATAAATCGGGTAATGGTTCATCGTATGCCTTAATGGTTCAATTAGTCTCAATCACTTTTATATTAAGGCCGTCTGAAACACAGCGGAAAGAACCTTTTTTACTTTCTTTAGCAGATTTCGTTATATGCGGAATGTTATAATTTTGCGTTTTATTAATTCTTGTTTATTTATGAAAAAAGCTTTTTTATTAACTTTAACTGCCTTGATGATGCCCTATAGCGCTTTTGCTGATTCCGACAATTTACGCATCGCCCGCTTGGAGCAGCAAGTTGCAGAACTAAGCCGCCGCATTCAATTTTTAGAACAACAAAACAAGACACAGCGGATTGTGATTGAAAACCGCCAAGCCGTGCGCAATGTATATACATGCCGCACTTCTCCATTCGGTAAAACTTATGAAGCCGCTTCCGAAAACGAAGGGCTTGCCCGCCTGCAAGTCAGCCGCGCCTGCAAAGCAGAGCAATCTGAAATTTTTTGCAGAAACCAAGATATCAAATGTGAGAAATATTAAGCAACAGCTTTTGTATATACAAGCAAAACACATGATAAACCTTTTAGTTATAAGTACATAAAAAACCATTCTTTCCCAACTGCATCTTTGCGGCTGAAAATACGGTTATTCAATACCGATAACTGGGCCGACATCATGAGCAAACCACAACTTTGGCAAGTCCCCACCAGTCATACCGCTGATGAAAACCGACTAACCGCTTTAGAAGCTTCTCTCGCAACGCGCCTACAGGAAATCGCCGAGCGCTATCCGCAGGCCGTATTCGCATCGAGTCTGGCGGTGGAAGATATGGTAATTACCGATCAAATCGCCCGTTTGTCGTTACCCTTGCGTATCATTACCTTAAATACAGGCAAACTCAACCCCGAAACCGAAGCGTTGATTGATATCGCCAATACGCGTTACAGCATTCCTATCGAGGTATACCATCCGCAAGCAAAAGCTGCCGCCTCATTCGATCACGACTACGGTATTTCTGCCATTTATGAAAGTATCGAAAAGCGCAAGCAATGTTGCCATATACGCAAAATCGAACCGCTCAACCGTGCCCTATCCGACGCACCTGCCTGGCTTACCGGCCAACGCCGCAGCCAATCCTCCACCCGAACCGATCTAAATTTTGAAGAACACGACCAGATCAGAAAAATTGCCAAATTCAATCCGATTTACGATTGGGAAGAAGCAGATGTCTGGGCCTATGCGCACAAATATCAAATCCCCTTAAACGATTTATATAACCAAGGCTACCCCAGCATCGGCTGCGAACCCTGCACCCGCCCGGTCAAACAAGGTGAAGACATTCGAGCAGGCCGCTGGTGGTGGGAAAGCCGTGACAGCAAAGAATGCGGTTTACACAAATAAACACCGCTAATTTCACCATCAGGCCGTCTGAAAACGATAACTAACCATATATTTATCCATCAGGCCGCCTGTTATTTTCTTTTGCTTATCTCATGCCCTGCTCAGCTCATGCACCTGATACCACCGAGTAGCTAACAAACCTTAAACGCCCCGGCATGAAGTTATTTCTCCCTCAATACGCTTGCTATTCATTGCTGTTCAAGGCAGAATCAAAATATCTTTACCTATGTCTACCCGCATTAAGGAGCAGCCGTTATGCCGTTTAAAGCCATCTACCTCAGCCAAACCGAAGCAGACCGGCAAACCGAAATCGTGACTCTAGAACCGCACGATTTAGACGAAGGTGAAGTAACCGTAGCCGTAGAATACAGTACGATCAACTATAAAGACGGCTTGGCGCTCACCCATAAATCACCCGTCGTACGCCGTTTTCCGCTGATTGCCGGTATTGATTTTGCCGGTACGGTAACAGAGTCTTCCCACCCTGATTTCAAAGCCGGCGACCGCGTTACTGCCAACGGCTGGGATCTCGGTTTTACCCATCACGGCGGCTTATCACAGCTTGCGCGCGTACCGGCCAAATGGCTGATCAAACTGCCCGACAGTATTACAACGCGAGAGGCCGCGGCAATCGGTACCGCAGGCTATACCGCCATGCTGGGCGTATTGGCCTTGCAGCAACACGGCACAACACCCGATAAAGGAGGAGTATTGGTTACCGGAGCCAGCGGAGGTGTCGGTTCGGTTGCCGTGGCATTATTGGCCGAACTGGGCTACCGTGTAACCGCATCCACAGGTCGCATACACGAAGCCGATTATCTGCACAAATTGGGGGCAAACGAAATCATCGACCGAAGCGAATTAGATGCCCCGTCATCCAAACCTCTTCTTCGCGAACGCTGGGCCGCCGCCATTGATTCGGCAGGCAGCCACACGCTGGCCAATATTCTCGCCCAAACCCGTTACGGAGGCATAGTAGCCTGTAACGGCTTGGCACAAGGTGCTGATTTGGTAATGACCGTAATGCCCTTTATCTTACGCGGCGTCACTTTGGCCGGCATCGATTCCGTATATGTCCCTGTCGAAAAACGCCGCCTTGCCTGGGAGGGTTTGGCACGCTACCTTGACCGCGACAAGCTGGCTGAAATGATCAATGAATATCCGCTGGGGAAAGCTGTAGAAGTGGCTCAACGTATCCTCAAAGGGGAAATTCGCGGACGTACCGTGATTAATGTCAACGCCTAAAAATCCGCCCTAAGCCGCCTACAAGGCGGCTTTGCATATGTAATCTGCCTAGGTTTTATTGGCTAATCATATAAATAACCTCATTTAATGGCTAAATAAACAATAAATTTTCATTTATTCGGCAACACCAATTAAATTATCTGTAAGGCCGTCTGAAAAACGTAGGTTACATCCATCGTTATCTTCATCTTGATATACATAAAAAATGCCGCCTAAAACATTTCAGACAGCATTTTTCTTATAGTCACATCAGCAATACGACACTAATGCAATAATTCGTCATATTTTCTGTAGCCGATAAGCTCCACAAAATTCAAAAACGGCCTTATCCGTAAAATAACATCATCAGTCAAATAGAATAATAATCATTTAAAATCAAATATTTAATATAAATATTGCTAAAAAACGCATACCCCAATCGCCACTATATTCCTTTTTTAACAGGCAAATCTTTTTATACAAACGGAATGCTACATACAAAATCAACACACAGCGTTATAATCCACACCGTTTATTAAGATTGTTAACAGGAATTAACATGCAACAACTCAAAATGGCCGTTTCGGGCGCACAAATTCTTTTTGTGGCTTTCGGCGCAATGGTTTTGGTACCGCTGCTTACCGGCTTGAATCCGGCAATGGCTCTATTGGGAGCAGGTATCGGTACTCTATTGTTCCAATTAGTTACCAAGCGTAAAGTGCCGATTTTCCTCGGCTCTTCTTTTGCCTTTATCGCCCCGATCATTTACGCAATTGCCGAATGGGGGCTGCCTTCCACTATGTTCGGCTTGTTCGCCGCAGGCTTTATGTATTTTGTTTTTGCCGCACTGATTAAATGGCGCGGTTTGGCTGCTGTTAACCGACTGCTTCCTCCCGTAGTTATCGGGCCGGTTATTATGGTGATCGGTTTGTCGGTAGCAGTTGTTGCCAGCCAAATGGCCATGGGACAATCAGGCGGCAATCAGGTGATGGAATACAGCCAATCTCTCTTGCTATCGGGTTTTACGTTTGCCATTACCGTTTTAGTAGCTGTATTCGGCAGCAAAATGATGAAATTGATCCCGATTTTGATCGGTGTAGTATCAGGTTATATTGTCGCTTTAATCATGGGCTTGGTTGATGTCACTCCGATTATAGAAGCACCATGGTTTGCCGTGCCCCACTTCATTACGCCCGAAATTAACTGGCATGCAGCCCTATTTATGCTGCCGGTAGCGATTGCACCCGCTATTGAACATATCGGCGGGGTAATGGCGATCGGAAAAGTAACCGGTAAAGACTATGCCAAAGATCCGGGCTTAGACAAAACACTTGCCGGCGACGGCCTAGGCGTATGCGCCGCCGGTTTAATCGGTGGTCCGCCCGTAACAACTTACGGAGAAGTAACCGGTGCGGTCATGCTCACTAAAAACAGCAATCCCAAAATCATGACTTGGGCCGCCGTTTTCGCGATTGCCATGGCTTTTTTCGGTAAATTCAATGCATTTCTGGCCTCTATTCCACTACCGGTAATGGGTGGCGTGATGATTCTTCTATTCGGCACCATTGCCTCGCTCGGCCTAAAAACACTGATTGATGCAAAAGTTGATTTGATGCAACCCAAAAACTTAGTAATTGTCAGCTCCGTACTGACTACCGGCGTAGGCGGCATGGTGATGAAATTCGGTAATATGAGCTTTGCCGGTGTCGGCCTGTGCGCTATCTTGGCTATTGCCTTAAACTGGCTGTTGCCTAATGAAACTGCCGGTAGCGAAGAGACACAAACCACGGATTAACAGCACCAATAAAGCGTAGAACGGCTTAAAGCAGCCTTCGTTCGACAAAGGATACAGCCTGACTCGCCGTTATCACAAAATGATCCAACAAGCGCACATCCACCAGTGCCAATGCCTGATGCAATCTGCGGGTAAAGTCAATATCCGCATTCGAAGGTTCCGGTAACCCGCCCGGGTGGTTGTGCGCAATAATCAAGCTACTGGCATGGTTTTCCAAAGCCAATTTCACCACCTCTCGGATATATACGGTATTTTCCGCTACCGTCCCCCTTCCTAATTCACGCAGACAAATTAACCGGTTCTGTTGGTTCAACAACAAGGCCAGCGTTACCTCTACTTTTTCATGTCCGAGCTGTAAACGTAAAAAATCCGCTACGGCCTGAGGGTGGTTAAATACCGTTTCTTCCGATAGTTCTTCACTTAACACACGCCGCCCGATTTCACGTACCACGGCAAATTGGGTATAGCTAGCTGGCCCCATGCCTTTATAAGCCGAAAGCTCGCGCTGATCCGCATTCATTAGCCTACCCAAACTGCCAAACTCACCCAACAGATAGCGTGCCAAATCCACTGCACTCATTCCACGCGTACCGACGCGCAACAAAATTGCCAGCAGTTCCGCATCGCTAAGCGCGGCAGCCCCTCTCTCTAATAATTTTTCACGCGGCCTCTCCCCTTGAGGCCATTGTTTGATGCTCATTTATTTATCATAAATTTCATAATATAAATTATTATAACATCATAAATTTTTATCGAAAACACCAATATATTATATAGATGACTACACACAAGGTTATTATTTCAATAATAGAACATCTATTTTAATTTCAATAAAATCAATTGTTAACATCCGTAAAATCTTTCTGTAATTTTATTAATTGAACTTCTTTTTAGAGCAACATATCTTACTAACGTAATTAGGTGCACCTCAATTACCGGTACCCAAGTTTTTAATCTTTAAATTTCAAAGGATTTGATCATGAAAAAAATTACTCTGTTTCTATTGGCTATGTCTATGACTGCTGCGGTGCAAGCAGGAGGGATCGGAGATGTTGCGAGTGTGCTTGGTGCTGTCGCCGGAGCTCAAGGGAATGTTACAACAGGAGTAATTACCAACAGCACCATTGATGCTACTGCCGAGGCAAGCGGAAAAGATTCTGAAGCCATGGCCGGTGGTGTAATTAGCGCATCACCTGATATGAAAGGTGTAAAACTTAGCGTAACTACCGGCGTAATCGAAAATAGTACGATTAAGGCTAAAGCCAAAGCAAGCGGTGGTGGTGCCGCATATGCAGGCGGAGTGATTAATAAATAATTTATTTTTAAACACAAGTCAGTATGCAGTATCTGCATGAAAAATACTGACTTGTGTTTCCTTAATTGGTGTTCAAAAACTAGCCACAATAGGAACATAAAATGGCAAAAGCAATTCAAATATTCAAATTCGCTGCCACTATATTGGCTATATCCAATTTAGCTATGGCAGCTCCTAGTTCGATTACCAACAAAGGTTCGGCAAGCCAACCCAAAGCTACTCAATCCCAGAATTCGGCTAGTTCACAAACTAAAAACAAGGAAATTATAAAAATAAACGGGTTGAAGGACGGTAAGATTATTCAAAATGGTAATAATATTGTCGTTCAAGGAGGTACTATTGTATCTAAACCCGGCACAAAGCAACCGCTCATACAAATTCAAAATCCTAAAAATAAAAATATTTTAGTTCAAAACACCCGCATTATTAGTGACGGATATAGACAAGACAATAGCGACGGCGATGCGGCAATCATCATTATTGAAAACGGCAAAAAATACGGGAACTCCACCTCTCGAGTGAAAGTTAATAATGTTCGCGTAAAAGCACAAAACACCACCGTCCGTGCCAAATCTTCCGGCGGCGCATCTGCTTGCGCAGGTGTTGTATGTACAGGATCCGGCAAGGACGATGAAAATAATATTACCGTAGAAATCCGGGGTAATAATTACTTCGAGGCTATTGCAAATGATTAATACTTCTTTAAAAACTTCTATTATCGCAGCGGCCACTGCGCTTGCGTTGAGTGCTTGTACGACAACTGACTTAGAACTATCCCGTGCTCATTACCGCTCAGAAAAAAGTCTTCAAAAACAACAAAAAGTAGCTGACGAGCGCTCTAAGCAAATTTCAACCGACCGTACTTTTTATGGAAAAAAACTAGAGTGTTTAAGCAACTTACATAAAGATTTTTTTGATGCTCAAACTATTGCGGCACAAAAATCAGGACAACTAAAAAATAATAGCCGGTTCCGTATGTCTGTTGCGCCTATCCGTGATAAAACCGGGAAAATTTTTGATACAAATTCAACCGTATTATCAGATATGGTGATGGATTCATTAGTACATTTCAAACATTTTGATGTGTTGGAAACGCCACTTTCCCCAGATGGTTTAGCAGATTCTCGCAATAACTTTCTAGATCCTCGCTATGGAATGCAGCCGGGTATTATTCAAAATTTTGCTGCAACTATGACTACTCTCCAACATTTACCCATAGGTGTATTATTTCCCTCTAATTATTATATCAGCGGGGCAATTATCCAATATGACGAAAGCGACGTATTACCCAGTAAGCGCAGTATTGCTGCAGATATCTACCAATATCAGTTCAGACATGACGTAAGTATGATTACGACTACGATTAATCTAAGATTAATCGACTCATGGACAGGGGCCATCGTAAGAACCCAAACAGGTGATTTAGCCAGTATTAATCTGACAAATGCCATTTATACCATAAAAACCGGAAATAACTTTTTCAGACTGATTGGCACGAAAGATTACGGGCTTGATTACTCTGTTGAAGTTTCAGATCCTAAAACTGCCGCTATTAAAGAAATGATAGATAAAGGCGTATACGAATTACTTGATAAATTCTTAAAGCCCTATCAAGTACGCAGCCAAGAATGCTAGGAGAATGACAAGATGCATTATAAAAAAAACAATAAATTAAAAAAATGGCTCTTCTTTTTTTTAATTACCATATCTACAAATATATATGCCCAAGTTTATATTATAAACAACCAAACCCTTGATCCCTCAGATTGGGATACAAGCTCAACCTCCTTGAGTGATATAGATAATAATAAATTTATCTTATTACAATATTACAATTATGCTGAGCGTAAAAAAATAGCAGAAACAAAACAACAAAATCTTAATGAATTAAGTAATGAAATACTGAATCTAAATAACAGTAATATTGATTTGGAAATAGCTAATATTCAAGAACAGCTATCCACAATGAAAAAAGAATCTGAGGAGGCTATAAAATTTTTATCAACCTATACTTTTCCTGAGTTGAAACAGCTAAATCAACTGGAGCAAGATAACCTTCAAAAGATAATTCTCTTACAAGAACAAATAAACAGTTTTACTCAAAAATAAAATTACCTCCGCTTAAAAAAATATATTGCATATAAAAATGCCGTCTGAAACCAAAGTTTCAGACGGCATTTTTCAAACCATCAGATAATTACACGCCTTTTTTATCCAAATAGCTTTCGTAATCGCCCAAATAATGTTCATAACCACCTTTACCATCCAACTCGATAATCTGAGTGGCCAAAGAAGATACGAACTGACGGTCGTGCGATACGAAAATCAGCGTACCTTTATATTTTTCCAAAGCCATATTCAGCGACTCGATACTTTCCATATCCATATGGTTGGTAGGTTCGTCCATCACCAATACGTTCGGCTTGAGCAAAATCAGTTTGCCGTACAGCATGCGGCCTTTTTCACCGCCCGAGAGTACCTGCACCTGCTTTACGACATCGTTGCTGCCGAACAGCAAACGGCCGAGGGTACCGCGGATTACTTGTTCGTCATCACCTTCTTGCCCCCATTGGCGCATCCATTCGGTGAGGTCCATCTCAACATCGAAATCGTTTTCATGGTCTTGCGGATAGTAGCCCACATTGGCTTTTTCCGCCCATTTAATCGTGCCTGCATCGGCTTCTACACCTTCACCGTACTCTGCGTCAAATGCGCCGGCCAACAATTTCAGAAGGGTAGATTTACCTGCACCGTTAGGGCCGATAATCGCTAATCGCTCACCGGCTTCCAGCATAAAGTTGAGGTTTTTAAACAATTGGGTTTCAAAACGTTTGCTCAGCCCTTCTACCTCTACGGCTTGACGGTGTAATTTGGCTTTTTCATCAGTTTCAAAGCGGATATACGGGTTTTGGCGGGTAGAAGGCTTCACTTCTACCATTTCTGCTTTAATCTTATCTGCCTGTTTCAGACGGCTTGTAGCTTGACGGGCTTTAGATTTGTTGGCGCTAAACCGCGCCACGAACTCTTGCAGCTCTTGCAGCTTTTCTTTGGCCTTCGCATTGTCTTTCATTGCCCGTTCGCGTGATTGGGCCGAAGCCAACATATAATCATCGTAATTTCCCGGATAAATGGTGATGCTGTTGTAATCGACATCAGCCATATGAGTGCACACTTCATTTAAAAAGTGGCGGTCGTGTGAGATGATAATCATTGTGGAATCGTATTGGTTCAACACACCTTCCAACCAACGGATAGTATTGATATCCAAGTTGTTGGTTGGTTCGTCGAGCAGCAACACATCCGGTTTTGAAAACAGCGCCTGCGCCAGCAAAACGCGCAGTTTGAAACCGGGAGCAACTTCACTCATCAGAGAATTATGCAAATCTTCAGAAATACCTACGCCGCTGAGCAATTCGGCAGCACGCGCTTCGGCAGTATAGCCGTCGTACTCGGCAAATTTGGCCTCCAATTCGGCAGCACGCATGTAATCGTCTTCGGTAGCATCAAGATTGGCATAGATAGCGTCACGCTCCGTCATGGCCGCCCACATTTCTACATGCCCCATCATCACTACGTCTAACACGCGCATATCTTCGTAGGCAAACTGGTCTTGCCGTAATTTACCCAAGCGTACACCGTTTTCAATCGCTACTTCGCCGCTGGTCGGTTCCAAATCACCGCCTAGGATTTTCATAAATGTGGACTTACCCGAACCGTTGGCACCGATCAGGCCGTAACGGTTGCCCTCACCGAATTTCACAGACACATTTTCAAACAGCGGCTTGGCGCCGAACTGCATGGTAATGCCGTTAGTAGAAATCATTTTATATCAACCTTATGCAACGGAAAGCCCCGCCAGCTACCGCTCTGCTTACCGATAAGGGTAAGGCTTTGAACTGGTCGCTTCGGAGCTTTCCCAAATTATTCAAATCGGCATCGATTGTACCATATTCATACTAACCCTGCCGCCTTATCTGCCTAGTTAACGATTATCTCAACAGGCCGTCTGAATGCTTAATCCAACACCCGCTGCCGCGGCAAACGTCCTGCCCAATCGCAGGCAAACTGCCAAGCCGTCCGCCCCGAGCGGCTGCCGCGCATCAACGACCAATTCAAAGCAGCTTGGCGGGCGGTATCGTCCAGCGGCAAACCGAACTCATCCAACCAATTGGCAACAGCCTGTAAATAATCATTCTGATCAAACGGATAAAAACTCAACCACAAACCGAAACGGTCGGAAAGAGATACTTTTTCTTCTACCGCCTCTTTCGGATGCACTTCCCCGCGAATACCGGTTACGGCAGTATTTTCATCCATATATTCCGGCATCAAATGGCGGCGATTGGAAGTGGCATAAACCAAAACATTGGCACAACGTTGCGACAAACCACCGTCTAATGCGGTTTTCAAAGCTTTATAAGTATCTTCACCGCTTTCAAATGATAAATCATCACAAAAAACAATAAATTTCTCAGGCCGCTTCGATAATATCGGCAATAAGGCGGGCAAACTTACCAAATCGGTTTTATCCACCTCAATCAATCGTAACCCCCGCCCTGCGTATTCGTGCAGCAAAGCTTTAACCAGTGAAGATTTACCCGTACCGCGTGCACCGGTCATCAATACATTATTAGCCGGCCGGCCTTCAAGAAACTGTTCGGTATTACGTACCAACCGCTGTACTTGATTATCCACCGCAGCCAAGCGGCTCAAAGGGAAAGTATGCGGTTGCGGCAAACTTTCCAAAATACCGCTCCTACCCACCGTTTGCCAGCGAAAAGCCAATGCCTGCCAATCCGGTTCGGCAGTTTCAGGGGGCAGCAAAGCATCGAGACACTTTAACACCGAGGCGGCAAGTTTGAAAAATTTAGCGGGTTTCATACATATTCCTTTTCAGACGGCATCACTTGAATATACAGCCAACGATTATGCAGTGTGCAACAGATATAAACAAGAAAAGGCCGTCTGAAACATCATTTTCAGACGGCCTTTAGTGAACTCTTTTCTACAACACCGTATGCGGCGGTTCATAATGGATAATACCGCGGATTTTGTTGTGCTCGTTCACCAATACCACTTTCGGCTCGTGTTTCTGCGCTTCTTCATTGCTCATCAACACATACGACATGATAATCACGATATCGCCTTTCTGAACCAAACGCGCGGCTGCGCCGTTTAAGCAAATCACACCGCTGCCACGCTCGCCGGGAATGGTATAGGTTTCGAGGCGGGCTCCGTTGTTGTTATTGACGATTTGTACTTTTTCATTCACACAGATACCTGCGGCATCAAGCAGGTCTTGGTCTATCGTAATGCTTCCGACATAATTCAAATCGGCTTCCGTAACGGTTGCACGATGAATTTTGCCGCCTAACATGGTACGGAACATGGTTTTCTTTCTGCTAAATCAAATTCAATCTTTTAAAGCATTCAGACGGCATCTGAGGCCGTCTGAAATCTATACTGCCGGATTATACACGCTTTCAAACGGCCTGTATTATAAACCCAAAGCCGCTTTTGCCCATACCAGATATGGAGTAAACCCTCTATGCACAGGCTGCATCAGAACCTGCGGGCACTCATAGCTGTGCAAACGCAAAATAGTTTTTTCTACCTTTTTATAATGGCAGCGGGCAGATTTAATGGTAATGCGGATTTCATCTTCGCAAACCGCTTCCCCCTGCCAACAGTAATGGCTGGTGATGCTTTCATATTGAACACACGCCGCCAAACCTTTTTCCAATAAAGCCGCACCTATCCGGCGCGCTTCATCAAGATTCGGAGCGGTGGTGGTGATAATAACCGGTTTGAAATGTGCCACAGGCTGGATACCTTACATAAAGTTTAAAACCGGCCAACCGTTGGCCATTGCTTCTTTTTGCAGTTCCTCGTCCGGATTCACAGCTACCGGATCAGAAACAATGCGCAGCAGCGGTAAATCATTTTTTGAATCACTGTAAAAATAGATTTTTCCGTAGCTGGAGAAGCTTTCGCCGCGCTTGGCAAGCCATTCGTTTAAGCGCGTGATTTTACCCTCTTTCAAACTGGGCGTACCGATATATGCGCCGGTATAGCGGCCGTCCGTACCGACTTCAAGCTGCGTACCGATAATATTTTCAATGCCGAACAAATGGCAAATCGGGGTAATGATAAATTCATTGGTCGAAGAAATGACTAACAATTCATCGCCTGCGTCGCGGTGGCTTTGTACCAGCATTTTTGCCATCGGGCTAATATGCGGCAGGATAAACTCCTGTGTAAACTCACGGTGCATTTGCGCCAATTCTTCCATATCGAAGCGGCTTAACGGCTCTAACTGAAATTTTAAAAATTCATCTATATCGAGACAGCCATTTTTGTAGTCTTGATAAAATTTATCGTTTTTGATACGCACAAACTCTGCATCCACCACACCCTTTTTCATCAGGTATTGCGGCCAGGTGTTATCGGAATCTGTGTTGATTAATGTATTGTCGAGGTCGAAAATGGCGAGGTTTTTCATTCGGCTTCCTGTTGTTTTAAAAGTTGGCGCAACAACGGCAGGGTGATGCGTTTACCCAATGTAACCGCGTAGCTGTCGAGCGTATCGAGCATCTGCATCAGGCTGTCCATATCTCGGCGCCAATGGTTCAGCAGGTATTCGAAAATTTCAGGCTCCACGGTAATCTGACGCGCCGCCGCCATGCTCATCAAAGCATTGATTTTTTCCTCATCAGTCAACGGTTTGACTTCATATACCAAGCAATAACCCATGCGTGTGCGTAAGTCTTCCCGAATCATCAGCCGTTGCGGCGGCGCATCTGCGGAAAGCAGCAAGAAGCCCTTGCCGCTGTTACGGAATCGGTTGAATATGCTGAATAATAAAGCCTGCTCTTCATCACCTAGCTTATCCGCTTGGTCGATGGCGAGATAATCGGCATCAAATGCTTCTTCGGTAAGCGGCATACGGGCCGCATCAATATAAGCGGCACGGTAACCTGCCGCCAAAGCCTGTACTATCCATGCCTGCAACAAATGGCTTTTCCCCGACCCCGGCTGCCCCCAAACATAAATAAACTGGCCGTGCTGCTGTTGCAGTACATGCACAAGCTCTGCATTGACGGTACCCAAAAACTTATCAAATGCCGGATAAGCATCGGCGGAAAAATCAAAAATCAGCTGGTTCACAAGGCTAACCGGTAGACTGGAAAACATCTGATTGTACGTTGTTTCAACGTTCAGCGGCAAGCTGCGCCGTATAGGCGGCTGATTTGGCGCGACTACTTTTTTCGCTTAAAATGATGAACTTTTATACAAGCTATGCCGTCTGAAAGCCTGCTTGGGGCTTTACAACAAATATTTCATATTTATATCTGAAAGAACACCGTGATCAGTACCATTATTGATTTTATTCTCCATATCGACCAACATCTGGCCGCATTGTCGGCAGAGTACGGGCTATGGATTTATGCCATTTTGTTTTTAATTATTTTCTGTGAAACCGGCTTGGTGGTTACTCCTTTCCTACCCGGAGATTCATTATTGTTTGCGGCAGGCGGTATTGCTGCTGTGGGCGGTATGAACATTCATGTGATGGTGCTGCTACTGCTGATTGCCGCTATTGTAGGCGATGCGGTTAATTTCATGATCGGCAAGTATTTCGGCGCAAAATTGTTTGCCAATCCCGATTCCAAAATTTTCCGCCGCAGTTATCTGGAAAAAACCCACCGTTTTTATGAAAAACATGGCGGTAAGACTATCATTATCGCCCGATTCGTACCGATTGTACGCACATTCGCCCCCTTCGTTGCAGGCATGAGTGATATGCATTACGGCCGCTTTCTGCACTATAACGTTATCGGCGCGGTCTTATGGGTAGTCTCTTTTTCATACGCTGGGTATTTTTTCGCAAATCTACCGATCGTCAAAAACAACCTTAGTTTGGTATTGGCCGCGATTATCGTTATTTCCATATTGCCAGGTATTATCGAAATTATCCGGGCCCGTCGCTCAGGTCAAACCAACGAATAGAAGCCAGCCCAAACAAATACGCACAACCAACTTAAAAAAAGCCGCTTACCTATAGGCAAGCGGCTTTTTTATTAGCTTGATTAATAGAAGGTTGTTTACTTCTCTTGCTTCTGATTCCAATGAGAAGGCGAGCGCGGTCCATATAAAATACCTTTCGAGCCGCCTGCATTGAGTAAGCGCTGTGCGGTTATTCCGGCGATTTCATAGCTTTTATCACCAATATTGCTGGCAATCTGCTGAACTGCTGCCTGTACCAACATAACCAGTAATCCTTGCTGACTCTGATTTTCCGTACTGGAAGCAGTCGCCTCTCCGCGCCACAACTCTTGGCCGCTGCGAGCATCAACCAATATTGCATCAGCAGTTACACGGGTATCGCTTACCAATACTTTATAGCTGGTACCGTATTGTTTCACCTTAAGATAAAGCACTGCATCCGCTCCGAAAATTTCATGCAATTTACTGAGCTGAACAGCGTGAATATCCGCAGAATGATCCAAACCGTTTTGTCGGAAAGTTTGCTGCACTACCGCCACGGGAAATACATAATAGCCAGCTTCGGCCAAAGGTAAAGTGGTTTGCGACAAAAAGCCGTTCACCGCATTAACATCGGGCGATTCGTTTACCGGCGGCAATACTAAAATAGAACGCGGATTACTGGCTTTAAAGGCACTATAGTCATGAGGCACGGCCTGGTTCGCACAGCCCGCCAATAAAGCTGCAGCTAAAGCCGCTGCACATATACACAACGTATTCATTTACCGGCTCCTTGGTTGGCTGATTTGTTTTTCAATAGAAAATCCATAAATTGCGCCGACTCGGGAAATCTTACCTTTTCTTCGTTAAATGCCTTTGCAGCCAGCTCGCCTCGCCCCATTTCTACATATAGCATACCCAACTGGGCATATACGCCGGGAGCAACCGCCTTGTTTTTAGATTTAGCCTGCTCTAAATAATTTTCTAATTCAGCCACTTGCTGATCAGGGGATTTTTTCCCCTGCATACCTTGATAAACGGTATCGGGGTATTTTTCCCAGTGATATAGAGTCTGTTGCGACGTACCGCACGCAGCCAGCATCGCAGCCAGCGGCAGCAAGAGTATTTTTTTCATTTTCCCTATCTCCCTTGATCTCCGTCAGATGCTTACTTCGCCGGCTGCCACATACCGCTATCGATACCGGCCACCAATTTATTCACTGCCTCACGAACGGCCAAATCCAACACTTTACCGCTTAAAGTAGAGTCATAGCTGGCCGTACCGCCGAAACCGATAATCTCACGGTTGGAAAGCGCGAACTCCCCTGCTCCTTGAGCCGAATACACAACTTCCGAAGTGGAAACGTTCACGACATTCAAATTCACTTTAGCATAAGCCACTTGGGTTTTACCGCGGCCTAAGATGCCAAACAATTGGTGATCACCCACTTCCTTACGGCCAAACTCAGTTACATCACCGGTTACCACATATTGCGCGCCTTTCAACGCTTGTGCCTGCCCCCGGATACCGGCTTCCGCTTTGATTTCCGCCATATTACTGCGGTCAAGCACATTAAAGCGGCCACTTTGCTGCAAATGGGTTACCAAAATGGTTTTTGCCTGATTACCCAAACGGTCTGCGCCGTCTGAAAACACACCTTGCTGGAAGCTTGAACGGTTGTCGAACTTACCTACCGCAATCGGGCTGCGCACACCTTGATATTGTGCCGCGGTAGCCGCACCTGCCACTTGCGCGGTTTCCAATACGCGCGAAGATTCGGTGGCACATGCACCCAATGCAAATACTGTGGTAAGGAGTAAGGTTTTTACACAAAACTGCTTCATTTTATACCTTTCTATCTTATATTGAGTATCCGGCCATCTGAATCGCCTATACTTTTCAGACGGCCTGAAAAACTATTTTTTTTGAGATTCAATTTTTTATTATATGCGGTATGTGCCAAAACAGACAAATCATCATGATTGTCCGGAATTGAATTAAAGCCCAATATTCTACAAATTAATTTTCAGCTTCAGCCAATGCAGCCGCTCATAACCATGCTTTCTAAAAAATAATTCGATACATAACAGTATTGAAAACCGATTATCTATATAATTCTGCCAGCCACTATATTGATTTTTTCATATGATGTTCCAAACCCACCCCTTCAACACACTGACTATTCCCATCGAAGGAACCAACCTGATCGAAGCCTCTGCAGGCACTGGTAAAACCTACGGCATAGCAGCCCTTTTTACCCGCCTGATTGTGCTTGAGAAAATGGCTGTGGAAAGAATCTTAGTCGTTACCTTCACAAAAGCTGCCACCGCCGAACTGAAAACCCGCCTGCGCGCACGGTTGGAAGACGCATTAGAAGTATTGGAAACATTAACCCCCGGCATCGAACTGATCCGTCACGATACCGACTATCAAGCACTGCACACCCTCTACCGGCAATACCGCCGGCAAGAAGAGGCTCTCGATGATTTTATATTCAAGCTGCTTGCCGAAGCTTTGAAAAAAGAAAACCTGCCTCGGCTGGTTATCCGTTTGAAAGCCGCCATTGCCGATTTCGACAGTGCGGCCATTTTCACCATACACGGTTTCTGCCAACGGCTTTTGCGCGATTACGCTTTTCTATGCCAAGTACCCTTCGATACCGAGCTTACCGAGCAAAACGACGAGCGCCTACTTCTACCCGCCCAAGATTTTTGGCGCACCCGTATTGCGAACAATCCCACCTTGGCACGTTTGGTATATGAACACAAATATACTCCGCAAAACATGCTGGCATCATTACGCCGGTTTCTCAACCGCCCCCATCTGAATTTCAGACGGCCCAATGCCGACTTAGATAAAATTGAAGCGGAATTACACACCTGCTGGCGGGATGTCCGCAACCGACTGCCCGAACTTATCCGTATTTTCTGGAATGTCCGTCCTACGCTAAACGGTAACAGCTACCGTGAAAGCACATTTAAAGAACTGTTCGCCGAATTGCAATATGCGGCTGATAACGGTCTGATTCCCGGAGATTCCAAAGGCAAATTGGCTGATCTGGATGCCGAAATACTACAAAGTAAGCTAAAGAAAGGCCAAACTGCCAACCACGAAGCATTTAAGCAACTGCATATATTGGCCGAACTAGGCCGTCTGAAAACAGCGCGCGAAGAAGCCGCAACGGCCGTTCTCACCGCCTTGCAAATAGATATGCTGGTTTACCTTAACCAGGCACAGGCCGAATACAAAAAATCCAACCGGGAACGCGACTTTGATGATCTGCTGATTGATGTCCACAATGCCCTCAACGAAAGCCCTCTTGGACAGACCTTTGCAAAAACGGTAGCAGAGAACTGGCAAGTAGCCCTGATAGACGAATTCCAAGATACCGACCCACTACAATACGGCATCTTCCGTGATATTTTTATCCGGCACGGCAACCCTCTGTTTTTGGTGGGCGACCCCAAACAGGCTATTTACAGCTTTCGCGGTGCCGATATTTATGCCTATCTGCAGGCAGCCAAAGATGCCGAATATCACTATACGCTCGATATAAACTATCGAAGCCACACGGCCTTGGTAGACGGCATCAGCGCATTATTTAACCAAAAGCAACGCCCGTTTGTACTCGAAGACCTTGATTTTGCAGAGGTCCGCGCGCAACGTAACGAAAGCAGGCTGGATCCGCCGCAAAATGCCATCCGCATCCGCTGGCTGCACGGCAACGAAACCGAAGCCGTCAGTAAAGAAGCCCTACGCCGCAGGGCGGCCGATTATTGTGCCGATGAAATCGCCGGCATCCTAAACCAAGCCGAAACAGGCCGTCTGAACTTTCAAGGAGAGCCGCTGCAATCCGGCCATATCGCCGTGCTTGTACGCACCCACAACGAAGGGCATATGATAGCCGGAGCGCTCAAAGCCCGAAACGTTCAGAGCGTATTAATCTACCACGATTCGGTATTTGCAGCCGAAGAGGCCGCTGCCCTTGCGGCTCTGATCTCCTTTTGGCTTCAACCCCAACGTACCGAGCTTTTAAGATTTGTATTGAGCAGCGTCCTTTTCGGTTTTACTGCTGCCGACCTACACACCCTAAACCAAAGCGAAGCCGAATTATCCGAGTGGATACATTCGGCCGAAACGGCCGCACAACAATGGCAACAACACGGTTTTTACGCCGCCATGCAGGCTTTTGCCTCCCGCCACGGCATAGAAACCCATCTGCTTGCCTCCGGTAACGAACGCAGCCTTACTAATTATCATCAGCTTCTGGAAAAACTGGCCGAAGAAGACGAACAAAGCCACACGCCCGCCGCACTGCTCCAATGGCTTCAGGCACAAATTCAAAGCGCACACAGCGGTAAATCTGCCAAAAGCAACATCCTACGTTTGGAAAGCGACGAAGCACTGGTCAAAATCGTCACCATCCATGCCTCAAAAGGATTGGAGTATCCGCTGGTGTTCTGCCCTTTTATTTGGGATGCGGCTAAAAACACTCCGGATGATTGGCAGGTTTTACACACGCCCTCCGGCGGCACCGAATTACTGGCCAAACACCAGCTCGACAGCAGCAACGAACAACAATTAGCCGATGAAACCGCCTCGGAAAACCTGCGTCTTTTATATGTAGCCCTTACCCGTGCTGCGGAACAGCTAACCATCTATGCAGGCTATTGCAACAATACGCCCGATAATACTTTTGCCTATTTATTGGAAGGTACGCCGCAAACAAGCCGCGAAGACACGGCCGCTGCATATATGGCCGAAAGAAAAAGCAACAAAGCCGCCGGAGAAATGCAGATGCTTTATCGGAATTGGCAAAGCTTTGTGCAAAAACACCCCGATAGCGGTATTGCCTTATGCAACGATATCCCTCCTCCCGCCGTTTACCACGCAAACAACAGCACACGAGGCAACTATCAGGCACATATTCTGCCTGAACGCATATTCGAATTTATCCGACATACCAGCTTTACCGGCTTAAGCAGAACCACCCGCGCCCACGACTACGAATACAGCGAACTGCAACCCGCGCTCGACCCCGCCGAAGCAGGCTTGTCCAACCTGCCCGTATCCGGCACCGATACTGCCGAAGCCGACAGCATCTTCTATTTCCCACGCGGTGCGGCTGCCGGTATCTGCCTGCATGAACTACTTGAGAAATTTAATTTCAATCTTTCCGCCGTCGAACAAACTGAATTTATCCGCACCACGTTAGCCAAACACAGCTTTGATGCGGAGTATTGGTATTCTTCTATTGCGTCCATGCTCGAACATACCCGCCGAACACAGCTCACGGGGAAATACGCCTTGGCCGATATACCAACCAAACAGCGTTTGCCCGAAATGGGGTTTGTATTGCACATGGAGGATTTCAAACTACCGCATATCCGAACATGGTTGGCCCAAGACCACATATGTTTGCCGCAGGTGTGCATTGATGCCGCCGCACTACTCGACTTCAGCGATGTAAAAGGTTTTTTGAACGGCTTTATCGATATGGTCTATCAGGATTCAGACGGCCATGTCTGCATTATCGACTACAAATCCAATCACTTAGGCAATAGCAGCAATGATTACAGCGCAGAGAATATGGATGCCGCCATGGCCGAGCACCACTATTATCTTCAAGCCCTCATTTACGCCATTGCCACTGCGCGTTATTTCAAACAACGTGGCCGCCCGCTGCAAACGGTTGCTGTCCGCTATCTGTTTTTACGCGGCCTGAACAATAACGGCAACGGCGTATGGTCTTGGGATATCGATACGGCCGATCTTGCGCCCTGGCTTTGATTTCATATTCCATCAATATATATTTGATCCGACCTAAATCCGGCGGGCTAAATGTGACCGTGCTTTCGGAATACCGCCGATCATTTGAAAATCAATACGTCCGCGCGTGCGGTTACCGATTAAATAATAAAGCTGCCTACCAAAATAAAAGGCCGTCTGAAACTTTCAGACGGCCTTTTATTATTTATACCAAGCGGCATTAATCCAAGCTTTCATTATTCGGCGGTGCCAATACCGTACGGTTACCGTTGGTTTCCGGTGCCGATACGATACCGTCCGCCTCCATCTGATCAATCAAACGTGCCGCACGGTTATACCCGATGCGCAATTGACGCTGTACAGATGAAATGCTCGCCTTGCGTGTTTTCAATACGCAGGCAACCGCTTCGTCATACATAGGATCAAGTTCGCCATCATTATTACGCCCGCTGTTGGCATTGCTGAACATATCATCGCTGCCTACACCGGCAGTCAGAATATCATCTACATAATTGGGTTCGCCAAACTGTTTCAAATATTCGACCACTTTATGCACTTCTTCATCAGATGCGAATGCACCGTGCACACGCTGCGGATAACCCGTTCCGGGCGGTAAAAACAACATATCGCCTTGGCCGAGAAGGTTTTCCGCACCCATTTGATCCAAAATGGTACGGCTATCCACCTTACTCGATACTTGGAATGCGATACGGGTCGGAATATTGGCCTTAATCAAACCGGTAATCACATCCACACTCGGGCGTTGGGTAGCCAAAATCAAATGGATACCCGCTGCGCGGGCTTTTTGCGCCAACCGCGCAATCAGCTCTTCGATTTTCTTACCTGCCGTCATCATCAAATCGGCAAATTCGTCTACCACAACCACAATAAACGGTAATTTTTCCAAAGGTTCCGGATCAGCGGGCGTCAGTGAGAACGGGTTTGCCAACTTTTCACCGCGTGCGGCGGCTTCGGCTACTTTTTGGTTGAAGCCTGCCAAATTGCGCACACCCATATGGCTCATCAGGCGGTAACGTTTTTCCATTTCGTTCACACACCAATTAAGTGCGTTTGCCGCCAGTTTCATATCGGTTACCACGGGTGCGAGCAGATGCGGGATACCTTCGTAAATACTCAATTCGAGCATTTTCGGATCGATCATAATCATGCGGACTTCTTCGGGCGTTGCCTTGAAGAGCATGGAAAGAATCATCGCATTCACACCCACCGATTTACCCGAACCGGTCGTGCCTGCTACCAAAAGGTGGGGGGCCTTGGCCAAATCGGTTACCACCGGTTCACCGGTAATATCCTGCCCTAAAGCCAAGGTCAGCTTAGATTTGGAATCTTGGAATGCAGGGGCATTAAAAATCTCGCTCAAGCGTATCATCTGCCGTTTCGGATTCGGCAACTCCAAGCCCATACAGCTTTTACCCGGTATGGTTTCCACTACTCGGATAGAAGCGACACTCAGCGAGCGGGCCAAATCTTTTTCCAAATTCAATACCGCATTACCGCGCACGCCGACATCAGGCTCGATTTCATAACGCGTAATCACCGGCCCGGCATAAGCATCCATCACTTTGACTTTAACTTTAAATTCAGCCAGCTTTTCTTCAATCGTAATGCTGTTTTCCAATAAGGCCTCTTCCGTTTGGGCGGCACTCGGATCGTATTGCGGCGGCAAAAGCAAATCTACAGAAGGCAAACGGTTTTCAGACGGCATATGCACTGCCGGATTTGCCGTTTGGGTTTGGGCTTGTGCTTGCTGCATAGGCGCCGGAGAAATACCGCATTGCCCTTCTTCCGCCTCTGGTTCAAATGTTTCTTCGCCCAAAACCTCCGCCAGCGGGCTGCGTTGCGGCACATGCTCGGTAAATACGGCAGCCGATTCGCTAATCAAACGATCGGTAATCGACCAACGGGGAGTGTCGCTGATATGCGCACTCGCCGTTACGGGTGCCGGTTCCGGCAATATTTCAACCTCATCCGCTACATGGGGATATATTTCGGCCTCCTGAAATACAGGTGGCGGCGGAATATCGATTGCAGGCATTTCTATTTCGGGAACGGGGGGAGGCTCTACCACCGTAGCAGTCGGAGCCGGAATCACCGCCGCCGTATAAGGCGTAAAGCGGGTAGAAATCGGAGCCGTGGCTTTAGGCGTTTGGAGCCGGATCGCATGACTTTGCTCCACCCGGGCCGCCTCGGGAATTACGCTCTCGCGCATAGCCGTACTTACCCGGCGGATACGCTGGCGGTTTACCGGCGAATCCGTTTTAGCCAAGTTAGCCAGAATCTCCCCCTCGGGAATCACATTAGGTATAACCTCCTGTACCGGGCTTTCGGCCGAAACCTGGCGACGGCGCGCCAAACGCTGGCGCAACAGATTACTGCGGATATCGTCTTCACCGATAATCTCGGGCGCGGCAGAAGCATCGCCAATAGCTGCGGGGCGCGCTTCTGTTTTCGGGACATCATGGCTGATTTTCTGAACTTCCGCCAAAGTGCGGCTTCTCGTACGTACCAACGCCGGATCGTCCGGGCTGATGGTTTTCAGTTCTACCGGCGGCTTGGGCGTTTGTATGCCCTCCATTTCCAAAGCCGGCTTAAAATGCCAATTGATATCGACTACTTCCAAATCCGCGGGCGGCGGTGTTTTTACTGTCGTTACCGTTTCTTCCTCGGGAGATTTGATTAAATCGGCCAAAGGCGTTTCATGCAGGCTGCGGGTCGCTTCTTCCAAAGTAATAACGGGAAGGTCCGCATCAACTTTTTTTACCGGGCGGTATTCACTTTCTTCAAAAGTCAGATACGGCGCCGGCGCCATCGCCTTACCGCTCCTTACGGCTTCTGCCGGTTTCACCATAGGTTCCAATACGGCGCCAAACATGGGAATATCATGCGCACGGTCATTACCGTTATCTTCACGGGCTGCTTCCAGAGGCTCTGCTTTTAACTGATGAACGGATGCTTCTGCTGCTTCCGACTGCTCCGGATTTACCGGCTTAGGCACGCTGTTGTTATCATCAACTTCGGCAAATTCTTCTGTTTTCGGCAATGCGGCAAAAATCGGCAAGTCATCAAGATTGTCGTTTTCAGACGGCATATTTCTACCGGAAATAGCATCCAACTTGCGACTGTGCTTTGGAGAAAGCTCGCGTAGCTTGGCAACCGTTTTTTCATACACCTGCCTTGCCTCTTCCGCGGCCTTGTGGCTTTGACGGATATTTTGCAGATTAGGGTCGGCACCGCGGATTTCTTTGGCAGGCTTCATTTCCGCCGCCCCACTGTTTTTTTCTCCGTTTTCATGGCGGCTCAGATAAGTCAGCTCGCGCATCCATTCCTGCTCTTGGCGATGACGGACCCAAAGTACACAGGCAATCGCACCGACCAAGATAATCAATAAAAAAATCCACAACATAAATACGGCAGTCCCGAATTAAGAAATCAGAAATCCCCAATGCTGCCGCCCATCCGGACA
The DNA here is from genome assembly GCF_048060015.1 of Neisseria sp. S1. Classification (NCBI taxonomy): domain Bacteria; kingdom Pseudomonadati; phylum Pseudomonadota; class Betaproteobacteria; order Neisseriales; family Neisseriaceae; genus Neisseria; species Neisseria sp. S1. The sequence goes on along the minus strand of NZ_JBLUPI010000010.1, from coordinate 13,753 downwards.
ACAGGCCAAGCCATTGAAGCACTCTTCAGACAAATGCGTTATTTTAACGTGTTTTTGATATGAACAGAACCGCTTTCCGCCATCTGAAACCGCCCTCCGAATCAAATCGTACTGTATCAAGCCTTCCCCCGAACTTTTTACCTTCACAGCTGCATCTGCACGCGTATAATGCAATAGTTCGCCCTAAAATCTTCAAACTTTAGCGCCATGAATTTCCTTGCCTCTTGGTTCCCCCACACAATACTTGTCGGCGCCAATATTTTGTTATTGCTTATCTTGATTAAAACCGCCAAACCGGCCTTATCAGCCGTTCACAAACGGCTGCCGGCCTTTGCTGCCGCTGCGGTCGCATTAAGCATCTTATGGGGACTTCACGTCGAACTCGGTGAAGGCCATTTGGCCGGAATGACTTATCATCTGCTTGGCATCAGCTTGGTAGTACTGATGCTGGGCGCCCCTGCTGCACTTTGGTTAGGCACCCTACTTTTGATTCCTTACACTTGGCTGCTGCACGGCGTGGAAAACCTAAGCGTCATCGGTATCAATACGTTGGCCTTACTGCTGCCTTCCATTTTACTGAATTTGAGCGTCCGTCGTTTCAGCCGCCACCTTCCTGCTCATATTTTTATCTACATATTCGTCAATGGTTTTTTTACGGCAGCCGCCAGCATGATACTTACCGGCATAGTATTACTGCTCTGCCTTCAATTTACAGGGGCATACGAACCGGCGGTATTATGGGGAAACGCGTTTCCGGTATTTTTCCTGCTTACCTGGGGAGAAGGTTTTCTCAGCGGTATTTTTACGGCAATCTTTGTCGCGCTTGCACCCCAACTATTGATTACCTACGATGATGCCCGTTACCTGCAACCCAAACGCGAAATCTGGAAACCCTGATAACAATATTGCACATCCGCCGTTATGCCGTCTGAATTTTTCAGACGGCAATCTTAGCCTCCTGTTTCAAAAATACTTATATTTTTTCGGAAATTTTCAGCAAAACATCAAAATTAATTCAATTTCAAAGAATTTAAATACAATTAGCTGCAAAATTTAATTACAATAACGGATTAAGCCGATGTACCAATGCAACGGCATCATGCCCGGCCGGATAACAATAGCGCAACTTATTTTACCGCTCCGTTTGAAGCCGCCTGACCAACCATAATAATCGAAGCAACACACATGATCGAACGTTGGAAACACAAACTCCCTACCCGTGAAAAAATCTTTGCTTCCCGATTTTTCAAACCTCTCGCACCGCTTTTCGACAAGCCCGAATATTGGTCGTTCAAGCGCGACAAAGTTGCGCTGTCGGTAGCTATCGGACTTTTTTGCGGTATGCTTCCGGCTCCCACGCAATTTGCGTTTGCCCTGCTCATTGCCTATTTCACCCGCACCAATCTGCCCGTAGCTCTGTTCTCTACGCTCTATACCAACCCTCTTACCCTTATCCCTCTATATGTTGCCGCATACAAACTCGGCGGTTTACTCTTAACAGGCCATACTCCTGCCGGAGATTTGGTCATGCCGGCATTAGGAGAGCCCGGTTTTTGGGCCGATGCCGGGCGTTGGGCGCTGCAATTCGGAAAACCTTTAACCGTCGGCGTATTAGTAATGGGTATTACATTTGCCGTTTGCGGTTATATTTTGGTACAGCTTATCTGGCGCAGCAACGTTCGCCGAAAACAGGAAAAACGGCGCCAACGCCTTTCCGCAAAAAATACTCCCGCAAACCGATAAATATTTAAAACATATACAAATTAGTCACTATATTTATTAATTTAAAATACAACAAGGCCGTCTGAAATTTCAGACGGCCTTGTTGTATATATGCCATGTCGCAAGCATATTCATCGGTTCCCCTTCTTCAAGCAAACTTCATATGGGTAAAACAAAAAAATAATACGGCCGACACTCGCTAAAATAAAAGATTACATGCCAAAATCATTCTCCGGCTGCGCCCGCAACCTTCCTCTAAAATGCCAAATTTCATAAAAAAATCAATAGCAGGTTTTACGCAGCGATTATTGACACCCAACACACAAAAAGCTATAAACAAACACTTTTTTTAAAATAAACTAACAAAAAATCACACATGTCTGCCTTAATCATTACTTCTATCAGCGAATCTGCATTGGCATGTACTCTGCCGCCGCCTGCTTCATTGGAAAAGCAGCAAAAACTATGGGCTTTTGCCGAAGCCGCTGCCGCCATGGAAGGTGTGTCGGAAACCGTAACAGGCATGAACAACCTTACCGTATTCGCTCACCCGCAAACCGATTTGGCCATTCTTTCAGACGGCCTTAATAAGCTATGGGCAACAATCAAAAGCAGTGCGCATAAAGGCCGTCATATTGAAATTCCCGTATATTACGGCGGTGAGTTCGGCGAAGATCTTGCCGAAGTCGCGGCCTTTCACCAAACCACACCCGCCGAAATCGTACGCCGTCATACCGAGCCGGTTTACACCGTATATATGATGGGTTTCCAGCCCGGCTTCCCCTATTTGGGCGGTCTGCCCGAGCACCTTCACACACCGCGCCGTGCCACACCGCGCACCTCCGTTCCGGCAGGCTCTGTCGGCATCGGCGGCAGCCAAACCGGGGTTTACCCCTTTTCATCACCCGGCGGGTGGCAACTGATAGGTCGAACCGAAACCGCTTTGTTTCAAGCGGACGCTTCGCCGCCAACCCTGCTGGCCGCCGGAGATACCGTACGTTTTGTCGCGGAAAAGGTGATTCTATGATGCGCGTACATTCCGTGCAGGCTATTGCACATATTCAGGATTTAGGACGTTTCGGGTTGCGCCGCTTCGGTATCGGACATGCCGGCGCAATGGATACGCTGGCTTTGCAGGCAGGCAACCTGTTGTTGCAAAATAACCCCTCGGCAGCGGCTTTGGAAATTGCCTTAGGCGGCATCAGTGTATCGTTTACCCAAGATACGCCGTTTTGCATTACCGGAGCCCTTTACCAAGCCGACCTCGATGGAGAGGCGATTCACTCATACTGGCGTTACACTGCCAAACGCGGCCAAATACTCACGCTTACCCGCGCCGTACAAGGCATGTATGGTTATTTATGTGTAGCGGGAGGTTTTAACACACCCGCCGCTCTTGGCTCTTGCAGCACAGATTTAAAAACCGGCTTCGGCGGATTTAAAGGCCGCTGTCTGCGCGCCGGCGATGAAATCGCAATCGGCCAAGGAGCACGCAAACTTTCTAAAATCGGTATCGCACCGATTGCGCTGACCAACCGCATCCATGCGTTGCCCTCTTCCGAATACGAAGCATTTACGCCGGAAGCACACCGTGCGTTGTGGTCCCAAAGCTGGACACTGCAAAGTAACAGCAACCGCATGGGTTACCGCTTGCAGGGTGGCAATCTAACTTTACGCGAACCGCTTGAAATGCTTTCTCATGCCGTGGCATTCGGCACGGTTCAAGCTCCCCCTTCCGGCTCGCCGATAGTATTGATGGCCGATGCCCAAACCACGGGCGGTTATCCGAAAATCGCCGCCGTTGCGGCAGCCGATTTAGGGCGTTTGGCGCAAATCCGCTTCGGCAGCCCTGTTTATTTCCAACGGATAACGCCTGCCCAAGCAGCCTATCTGCAAAGAAAAAACCAAGTGTATTTAAACCAAATAAAGAAGATAGCCAATGATGCAAGTTGACCTTAATGCTGATTTAGCAGAAGGCTGCGGCAATGACCAAGCCCTGCTGCAAAGGGTTTCCTCCGCCAATATCGCCTGCGGCCTGCACGCGGGTAATGCCGCCGAAATGCAACGTGCTCTGGAGTGGGCCAAACTTAACGGTGTACGGATAGGCGCTCATCCCGGTTACCCCGACCGTAAAAATTTCGGCCGTACCAATATGGATTTACCCGAAGCGGAGTTACGCGCCCATCTCCTTTACCAATTAGGAGCCATACAGGCGTTATGCCGCGCCCAAGGTATGGAAATGGCCTATGTAAAACCGCACGGCGCGCTTTATAACCAAGCGGCTGCCAACCGTGCTTTAGCCGATATCGTGGCAGACTGCGTACGGCAGTTCGATCCCAAACTGAAACTGATGGCACTCTCCGGAAGCCAACTTTTAGAAGCCGGAAAAGCCGCCGGACTAGGTGTAATTTCGGAAGTATTTGCCGACCGGCGATATCTGTCTAACGGCAACCTGGTACCGCGCAGCCGCCCCGATGCCCAAATCGAAGATGACGACGAAGCCATTGCCCAAGTATTGCAAATGATCCGCCAAGGAACGGTAAATACCGTAGACGGCGGCGAAGTTGCCGTATGTGCCGACAGTATCTGCCTTCACGGAGACGGCGCTCATGCTTTGGTTTTCGCAGACAAAATCAGCGATGCGTTACGGGCCGGCGGTATTGCCGTCAAGGCCGGCTGAAGCCGCCCATCTTGCTTGAAATTTTCCCAATCGAAATATTTACTTTTCAAATCATATACATAAAATATCAAAGCATATCATTTCAACGGCTATGCCTCTATAACAAGGAGTTCTTCAGATGTCTAGCAAACCTTCCAACCGCAGTGCCTTAATGGGCGCGGCCTTCCTAATGGCTACTTCTGCCATAGGCCCGGGGTTCCTTACCCAAACTGCCACCTTCACCCAAACTCTTTTGGCCAGTTTCGGCTTTGTGATTTTACTTTCTATTCTGTTGGATATCGGCGCCCAATTGAATATCTGGCGCATCATTGCCGTTTCCGAACAAAGTGCACAAGACATCGCCAACAAAGTATTGCCCGGTTCAGGTTACTTTCTGGCACTATTAATCGTAATAGGCGGCTTAGCCTTCAATATCGGTAACGTCGGCGGGGCCGGCATGGGCTTGAACCTCCTCACCGGTATCAGCCCTGAGATGGGCGCCATCATCAGCGGTATCATCGCCATCGGTATATTTTTATTCCGCGAGGCAGGTAAAGTGATGGACCGCTTTGCCCAAATCATGGGTTTTGTCATGATTGCGCTGACTGTTTATGTCGCCTTTAAAGCCAATCCCCCTGTTGGCGAAGCAGTCGTACGTACTTTTGCGCCTTTGGAACTTGACGCAATCGCAATCGTTACCTTGGTAGGCGGCACGGTAGGCGGCTACATTACTTTTGCCGGCGCACACCGTTTGCTGGATGCGGGCATCAAAGGTAAAGAAGCGCTGCCCCAAGTCAGCAAAAGTTCGGTATCGGCTATCCTAATCGCCTCTATCATGCGCATCGTACTGTTTTTGGCCGTACTCGGCGTGGTATCGCAAGGCGTAGAGCTTGATCCTAAAAACCCGGCATCTACGCCGTTTGCCTATGCCGCCGGCTCGGCAGGCCTGATGATTTTCGGCGTGGTGATTTGGGCGGCTTCAATTACTTCCGTAATCGGGGCGGCTTATACATCCGTATCATTTATTGCCGGATTAAGCCCTGCCATCCAACGCCACCGTAACAAATGGATCATCGGCTTCATTCTGATCTCTACCGCCGTACTCGCCACTATCGGCCGCCCCGCGCAGGTATTGGTATTCGTCGGTACGCTCAACGGCCTGATTCTGCCTATTTCTTTGGGTTTGATCCTGATGGCCGCCTATAAAACCAAAATTGTCGGCGACTACAAACACCCGCTTTGGATGACTTTATCTGGCATCGTAGTCGTGGTATTGATGGCTATTTTGAGCGGTATCACTTTGGTTAAATATATTGGCGGACTGATGGGTTAAAACATATCTTCCGATAAAAAATGCCGTCTGAAAATTTTCAGGCGGCATTTTTAATACTCAATCAAAATGCTTTTTCAACACTTACAAACCACTGGGCGCTACTGCGGGAGTAAAAGCCCGGCATGTTACTGTCGATATTCAGATAACGGAAATTCAACCGGGGCATGATACCTTGCCAAGCCAATTTACGATGCCATACCGATGCCTGTACCTGATATTCGTGGTCTTTACGGATATAGCGGTAAACCACAGGCTCCGGCGCATCAAAAATACGGCGGGTGTAGCGCAAATTCACACGGGTGCCCAAACCGTTATCAAAGTTTTTGACTGTTCCGATGCGGACACCGCGGCGGTCGGAGGATACCGAGGCATCACGGTTATTATCTACCTGATAATCCAAACCGCCGAACACCGTCCACGAGCAGTCTACCCTATATGTGGCGGTGGTACCCAACGCATTACTGAATCCGTTATACCGTTTGGCCGTTTCTTCCTTATCATAGTGCCGCTCGGTACGCGAAGCGTTAAGCGCAATGTTCAGCCTGGGCGACACTTTATAGCCGTATTCCCATCCTGCGCCGTGTAAGCGGCTGTAAGAGGAGCCTCCCAACCAGTTTTTCTCAACAAACGGGATTACACCCCATGAACGGTTCGCATTCTGATTCTTATAACCTGACGACAAGCGCAGACTTTGTTCGTCATAATCATGGTTGTCCCAATAAAACACGCCGTCCCCGCTCAAATTGGCATGAACGAAATGGTTGCCACCTATATTTTTATCACGCTTAAACCCTGCACCGTAACGGAAACCTTCGGCACTTTGCGGCAGACTTTCGGCATTTTTTGTCCACCGTTTTCCCTGCCATTCGATTACGCGCTCATTTGAGGCATTGTTTACATTATCCGTACGCTCATAGTGTAAAGAAAAATCCGGCTGCCACGCCTGCACCTTGTCCAACGCCTTGCTATAGGCCGCCGCCATATTTTTAGCACGGGGTGGCAAATCGGAATCCTTCAGCGAAGACAACACTTCCTCGGCCTCTTTGTATTGTTTATCTTCGACCAACATCAAACCCAAATCAAGCTTGACGTAATCTAGCTCCGGCTGTTCCTCAAGCAGGCTGCGATAACGTTTTACCGCCTCGCCTACCTGCCCCTGCTTACGCAATAAAGCACCTTCGGCATGACGAATCAGGTTTTGGTCGGGCTGCTCACTCCGGCGGTATACTGCCAGCAAATCTGTCAATAAATCCCATTGTTTGTTTATTACCGCCCGGTTAATCAAATAGACCAATGTCTCCGGCTTGGCAAGTAAATCTGTTTCGGTTAATACTTCAGGCCCCAGTTTTTCAGACGGCTTATCGGGTAATACTTCTTGCGACGATGTCTTGTATCTTTCCACACCGTTTCCAAAAGATACCGGATCGGGTGCCGGCTGTTGCGGAGTTGTCTGATTTTGCGCATAAAGCGGCGAAGAAAAAACCAATAGAAGAGTAAGTGTTTTCTTAAACATGATGATGATTTTTCATGGTTATCGCAAACGGATTTTTCCTGCCTATATATAAGCAGACCATCCTTATTTTATTGAAACACGCATTTTAAAACAGGCCGTCTGAAAAGATAATATACACTTTCAGACGGCCTTAAATTATAACATTAATTACTATATTTTAAGTTAAAATTTCTTTTCTATCTCAACAAATACACCTTGCTTGCTAAATGTATTTAAAATACTGTTACTTTGATTTTTCTGCCTTTGCCAAGATAATTTGGGCGTCAACCCGGCAATTTCAAATTTATCATTCCATAATGTTCCGCTCAGCAACGTATAGTGATCCCTACGATGATGTGTTCCCGTAAACAAAGTGCCTCCCCCATATTTGCGCTTTTCCTTCACCAAGCCAAGCTGCCCTTTAAAACCGGCGGGCAGCTGCTGCGACCACAATAAGCGCATACGGCGGCTTTGATAACGGTCTTCAGAATCCCGGGTTCCGTAATGGCGGCCAATATCAACACCAATCAAAGCACCAAAACCGCCATCAGGATCACTACCGGCCAAATTAAAGCTAATCTCATTGTTTTTATTGTTATATATCCGACGCTCTTTCCTAGAGAGTTTTTCTTGTGCATGATCAAAGGCAACCGAAGTGGTTATATAATCTTGCCAACGGCGGGCCAAACTAAAACGGCTGCCGACTGTATGGGAATAGGGACGGTTGCCATAAAAACGCTTTCCTGCATACGGCTTGACGGATAAATCATAGCGCCAATCCGACCAACCCAGCACCATAGCAGTTTGAATATTCAAATCATTAAAATCCCTTGCCTTCTTATAATATTTTCCCCATATATCCGCATAAGGTTGTAAATAAAAACCTTTAGGTAGCGCAATACGGCGGGCCACATTAGATTGAAAGCGTATACCGCTATCTTCAATTTTTTCATTAAACGTAAAACCACCAGAGCTACGGGCATCAGGGGCATTATTAAGATTGCGGTCATAAATAAATGAAGCAGATAAATCGGCTTGCCATTTTCCTCTTTGTTCTAATGCATTTGCATATAAAACGACAGCTTCTTTTATGGTATTGTCGGAAGCGTTTGCCTTCAGATCATCCAATATCTGCCGCGCTTCGTAATTTTGTTTGTTCGCAGCCATTGAAGCAGCCAGATAAAGCGAAGCTGCCTCCGCATAATGAGAATCCACACCCGCCTGCCGAAAATATCCGGCCGCTTCGGCATATTCCTTTTTATGCATCAGCAAAATACCTTGGGCATAGGCGGCCAATGCAGGGTTATGCCCGGGCAAACGCATATATAAAGGCAAAATTTTTGAAATCCCCGCCACATTGTTCCTGCCGACAACCGATTGCATAGCTTGCTCCAACAATCGGGGCTGGGCCAAAATTTGCTCGCTGCTAACTTGGTATACCCCATGTTCCGAAGACAATATGGGATATTCATTAGGAACAGCCGTGCTTTCCAATAAATGACTGCTGTGTTCCAACTTGCGTTGCAAATCGGGCGGTTCATCCGAAGGATTCAAAGTTTGCGCCATCGACTCCCCTACACCGACACACAATAAACAGCCCCAAAAGATAAATATCCGCCCACACGACACTTCCGATAAGCCTTTGAACAATAACTTCATACTTTTATCCGGTGAAATAATTTTTTACCGATTTCATTCCACAATGCGGTAGAAAATGAATCAGAAGGAAAAGCCGGCACTCTCTTTAAAGCCTGCCGCCTGTCTAAACACCACACTCTTAAAAACAGGGCTATCTGCCTGCTTTATTCGTGAAGCAGGCAGATAACCCAAATTTATAAGCGGTTAAAACTTTATTTCGAAACTAACTTGGTAATTGCGTCCCGGTGCTGCTAGGGCAGTATAGTTAGGGGTAGAAATCCGTGCATCCAAGCCATAGGAGGTTTGGCGCAGAGATTCCCAAGTGGTATAGCGGTAGTTAAATAAGTTATACACCCCGGCCCGTAAAACGCTATTTTTACCAAAACGATAATGACCGGACAAATCGGCAATACGCCAGCTTTTTGTACGGACATCCATACTATCACTGACTTTTTCTTCTCTACCCTGACGCATATTTAGTACCAATTCATTAGGATTTTTAGCCTTTGAATATGTAGTAGTAAAATTTATTCCCCATTTATCATCTGGTCGGTTGTAATCAATACCGTACACAATCCTCAACGGCTGTATTGCATCTAGGGAGTATCCAAAAACCATACTATATTCAGGACTGATTTCCACTGTTCCCTTATGTTTAGTCTGGCTGACACGAGCAAATAATCTCAAACCTTCCGGTAATTTCTGCCAAAGCGTGTTACCATCCACATATGCACTAACATCAAACCCATAAGTCTTAACCCTATGCAGATTGTAATAAACGTTATCTCCATGACCGATACCGCTCGGTTTTGGCTTAGAGGCTACTCCAATCAAATCCCGATAGCTTGTCCAAAAATAACTCCCTGAAAATTTTAGTAAAGGACTCTGCCAATTTATGCCGATTTCATTATTTAGCGATTTTTCTGCCTTGGGCGGCTGATGCTGCAAAAATACACTGCTGATATTAAAATCTGGCCCTAGCTGCTCTACTATACTTGGTACCCTAAAACCACTGCTGTTACGGTAAGAAAATGCTAAACCATCAACAGGGCGATACTGCACGCCCAAATCCCATGAAAGATTACCATAATGGCTATTAGTAAAGATGATCCCTCTTTTCTTTTGTTCATCATCTGGTTTCGCTGAAAAATTATGTCGGTCATATCGGACTCCGCCACTCAATGATACTTTTTCATCCAAATCCACATGGTTACCCATAGAAACAAACCAATGTTTCCCCTTAATCGGCCCTGCATGATCTGAATAATCATATTCAGATACTTCAAATCCGGTAATAGTTGGATCAACCTTAACGTATCGAGCGCGTTCGTCTACATCAAACTGGGATTGGGTATAGCCGCTACGAAAGTATAAATCGTAAGTTATATCCTTAAATTGCCACTGCTTACCGGCATCTAACTCGAACCGTTTATCTTTTTGCGCCAAGACGGTATCCAACCAATAGCCGCGTTTGCCAACATTATCCGCACTTTTTTCAGGCCAGCAGTTGATATCTATACTCGGCCAAGGAGAGCAGTTCAATGTTTTCACAGTAGTTTTTAGCTGTAAATCCCGACTATCTGCCCGTAGAGTTAATGTATCCGGCAACCAACCCGAATCATTTTCGGAGGCTCGATATTTATATTCGATACCCAAGCGCCGGTTATCATGGTCATCTACATAAAACCTGGTCGGCGTATATTTAATTACATCACTATCAATTTCATATAGTGGTTCTTGTACATCCTTTATCGTTCGTGCTCCATGATAATTCGGTACAAACATATCCCGAACTTGGTATTTCTGTCGGCTATTTTCTACTACTGCGCCAACATAATGTTCCGGCGTAAGATTCCAACCAAATTTAGATAACCACGATCCACTCAAATAATCTAGCGGATTAGGTATCCGACGTATCGCACCGCTTTCCGCATCTGTACCACTCACTTGGTTGGCAGAAAGCAACCTCCCTCGTGAAGCATCTGAATAGTTCTGCACATAAACACTTTGTTTATATAAATCACCATGCGCTTTGGTCTCATGCCCGTCTCGGTGGGTATATTGGATAAACCCTTCAAAATCTCCAATACGACCAGCTAAAGCAAGTGATCCCATCTTACGCATATCTTTCGATGTAAATCCGGTTTTAAAACGTCCGGAAAAATTCTCCCCCTCATCCAAAAAATCAGAAACATCTTTGGTAGTAGCAGCAACTGCACCCCCTAATGCCCCACTACCTGACTCAAAAGAAGCAGATCCTTTATTCAACACAACTTCCTTCAAGTTTTCATATTCGACTTCATTTTGAGCGCCGCTGGAACGTGAAGCAGAATTAAGCCCTGCAGTTCGATCTCTCCTTTTCAGCATAACCGCCTGCCCCATACCGTCCACCGTTACCGCTACCCGTTCTTTTTCAACACCACGTATAGCATAGCCTCTCGATGTTCCCCGTCCCCCCGACTCATTCACGGCAATTCCCGGATCGTAACGCACTAAATCACGAATGTTTTCCACCTGCTCGCGCTGTAATCTTCCGGATATTTTCTTAATTTCTCCCAAACCGCTGGCATTACCGCTTTTTACAGGTGAACGCTTTCCCCATACGTGAACAGTTTCAAGCTCCGCTTCGTTCAGTGCTGCATCTTCTGATAAGTTCGTATTTTGTGCCGCTCCGGCACATAAAGGTATACCTAGAAAAACCGTAGATACTACATAAGCCAGATAATTGATACGAAAGCGTCGGGTGAATAATAAATTTGACATACCATTCCTTATTAACCTGCATGCAGACAAACCGCACGACAACTTGGAGAGCCTAATTCGATAGCCTCCAAACCTGAATTACATAATTGAAAAATTAGGAAATCTATTGAAAATAAAGATTATTTAATTTGCTTAGCACCAAATACTGCGGCAAATGAATGATCATCTTTAGTAACGGTTCCGCCCAATTCGTTGGCTTTACTGCCGTAAAAATGGCCATGAACCCGCCCTTCTCCCGCAATCAAATTACGGCTTAGATTGTTACCGCTGTCGGCATTGATCTTTAATATTGCCTTATCGGTTGAAAAACCATTACCTTTGATATCTGCGGCAAACTCTACCGCCCCCGGCACACCGGCGGCACTGTGTAAGTTACCCAGCAGTTTTTTATTAGAAAAATCGGCGGTGAAGTCGGCATCTAGCTTACTACCGGAGAACAAAACTCCTTTTCCGTCTTGGCTACTGAAACCGTAGCCGTACCAAAAACCGTTATACTTAGCCTTACCATTTACCGGCATATCAGATTCAGGCGTTACATGGCCTTGGATAAAATAACCTGCCTTGTTGCTGGTTTGGCTGACCACATCGAAGTAGCGTCCCAAGCGTACAAAATCAAAAACATCACAACATATCGGATTGGCCGTACTCTTTTCTGCCATTTTATCTAGTTCAATCAGCACTCCATCCAACTGCAACAACTTGATATCACCTGAAAAATTATTGTTCTCAAAACCTTTTGCCGATTCAGATATCTGATAGTTCTTGGTCATTTCGGGATTAAAGCGCAAAACAGAACTGTGTATCTGCTTACCGTCTGTTTTAATGCCGTCTGAAGTTTTCTGTTCTGCGGCAAAAACACCGACAATACTACCCGTTTTACCATTTAGGCGGCCGGCTAACTCACTGGCGTTCGGCCCGAAAAATGAACCGCTTACATCCGCTTTATCATCTAAGGGGTTATTAGATGAATCATCTTCAAATAAAGTCGTACCTTTGGTATTTTTTACTGCTTCGCCACGAAATCCGTTGCCACTGATATTTGCCGAAATGTCATAGTGAATCTGACCACCGCGACGGTTTGAATTTTGTGCTTTCAAAGCCCCGTTCAATGTTTTACTGCCAAAATCAACTTTAAAATCCGCCGTATTCTGTTTACTGAAACGCCCATTATCCGGTTGGCTGCCCGCAAGATGAAAACCGTTGCTCGAAACCTGATTTCGAGTAGCATACTCCCACGTACCCGAATACTCCGCAGTACCGCCTACCGGCATATCGGCAGTTTTGTTTTGTCCTTTGTAATAGATATTGCGGTACATTTTATCTTGCCAACGCTTCTCCCCTTTCACCACGATATCTACGAAACCAACCTTGCTATATTCAAAAGCATGCTCACGCAAACGGGTTTCTTTCGATGTATCCTCACGAAAATCCGTTCCATAGCGTTTACCAAACAAACCATGTTTAGCTAAATCCGACTCCAGAGCAACGTCATCCAAGCCATTCCCGGGATACCATTTTTCCCCATCGTGTTTTAGTGAAATCAGACGCTCTTCTTTTTTACCATCGTCTGCCACAAAGCGGATGGCATCGTATTGGCTCGCGTCTTTATCCACCCGGGTTTCAGTTACCGCTTTCACACCATGTTTTTCCCAATCTTCTCCCCACGGTACGGTTACGGTATAACCCAACTCGGTTTGATCTGCCGCTGTTGGCGTATCCCCTTTTATATACACAGGCCCACGTTGAATATTGCTACTACGGTCCGGAATCTTATCAACTTCCAAACTTCCTCCCCCTGAAGCACAACCGGTGCAATAAACCGCCAGCAAACATAAATTCAAATATCCCAATTTATGCCGAAACATACCACCTCCATCATTAAAACATTGTTTTATAAAATATAAAAATAAAACCATTACCAGCAACACCCAACTTTACTACTGTAAAGGTTAATTAACATACAAATTTATTATAAAATATAATTATTATTATTTGCAAATAATAATAATTATATTTTATACATATTTTTTGGGGCTGTATTAGATTGGCAGTTATGTTACCCTTTAAAAATGAAGATAACACACTGTAAACTATCTAAAAAAGTACAAAAAAAGTTGCTTGAATTTTTTGTACTTGAGGTAACCGC